>NZ_JALGBR010000004.1:0-252981 GCF_022808535.1 Acinetobacter sp. NIPH1876 | reverse complement strand
TGGTACAGCTAAAACGGTGGCTGTTGCATAAATATCTGAAGATTAGAACAACTCTATCTTTCGTCTATTTGTGCAACAAAGCCATTTCAAACAACTCTTGGTATTGGCTTTCATTAAAAAAGAAAGATGGGATAGAAGCCATCGGTAGCCAAAGGATGAGATCAAAAACTTTCGCTAGCGCACGTGAATGAAAAGGTGCGAGTTCAGGTGCTTTTTGCTCGACTTTGATTTTGTAAGTTGGTTCGTTCGTTTCAGTTTTAATTTGAGCACTAAAAGGAGAGTAACCTACAGGTTCGTAGACAAGTTTACCTTGTGTCAGTTCACCAAGTGTTTTCCATTCAGCCATACCTTCATGCCAAGCTAAATCGGTCAATAAAACTTGTTGACTGGCAAGCATTTGGTTTACTTGTTCTAAACTGTAAGGTCCTGCTTGTTGATTATTACGAGCCAAGTAAATTTGCATAATTTTAAAATCTCAATTACAAGGGTGTGTTGACATTTCAGACATGTCTGGCGTTATAGGCTAAAACAACCCAAACAAGGCATGAAACGTAGACAATGGCAGTTCCCTTGTCAAGTTTCATAACGAAGTTTGGGGAGGTTTTAGCCATAACCCTACGGGACAAGGACATTTTTGCCACTACTGCGTTATCTTGCGCAGCTGCAATCGCTGCTCATTATTTAGAATGGCTAAATTGCGTAAGCCATGCCTTGTATTGTCTAAAAATGTCCGTTGTCGCAAGTATCTCTGAAATCTCAACAGACCCTACGATGAAAAAAGACCCTGCGAAAGAGGGTCTTTTTCTAAAAAAGACTAGGCTTTCTTGATTTGTTCTTCAGCAAGGAAGAACCAAGTATCAAGTACTGAGTCAGGGTTAAGTGACACAGATTCAATACCTTGTTCCATGAGCCACTTCGCAAGGTCAGGGTGATCCGAAGGACCTTGACCACAAATACCAACGTATTTTCCTGCTTTGCGGCAAGCATGAATTGCCATAGAAAGGAGCGCTTTAACTGCTGGATCACGCTCATCGAATAAGTGAGATACGATACCAGAGTCACGGTCAAGACCCAGTGTTAATTGTGTTAAGTCGTTTGAACCGATAGAGAAACCATCGAAGTGCTCAAGGAATTGCTCAGCCAATAGGGCATTGGTTGGTAATTCACACATCATGATGACTTTGAGGCCATTCTCACCACGTTTTAAACCATTCTGAGCAAGAAGTTCGATCACACGTTTCGCTTCAGAAACTGTACGCACGAATGGGATCATGATTTGGATATTGGTTAAACCCATTTCATCACGTGCTTTTTTCAAGGCACGACATTCAAGTTCAAAACAGTCACGGAAGTTATCAGATACATAACGACTCGCACCACGGAAGCCCAACATTGGGTTTTCTTCTTCTGGCTCGTATAGCTTACCGCCAATCAAGTTTGCATATTCATTCGATTTAAAATCAGACATACGAACAATCACTGGCTTTTCTGCAAATGCAGCAGCAAGTGTTGAAATACCTTCAACTAACTTCTCGACATAAAATTCGATTGGAGAAGAGTAGCCAGAAGTACGCGCCATAACGGCAGCACGTGTTTCGCGTGGCAAGCTGTCAATGTTTAACAATGCTTTAGGATGCACACCGATCATACGGTTAATGATGAACTCAAGACGTGCAAGACCAATACCTTCATTCGGGATTTGAGCGAAGTCAAAAGCACGGTCAGGGTTACCAACGTTCATCATGATTTTGAATGGTAATGAAGGCATTGAATTAATCGAATTACGTTGTACTTCGAAATCTAATGCACCTTCATAGATGAAGCCAGTATCACCTTCAGCACATGAAACTGTTACTTCTTGACCATCAGTCAGTACTTCTGTTGCATTACCACAACCCACGATTGCTGGAACACCTAATTCACGTGCAATAATTGCTGCGTGACAAGTACGACCACCACGGTTGGTCACGATTGCAGCAGCACGCTTCATCACTGGTTCCCAATCTGGGTCAGTCATGTCAGATACAAGTACGTCACCGTCCTGAACCTTATCCATTTCTTTAATCGACGTTACAACACGCACTTTACCTGAACCAATGCGTTGACCGATTGAACGACCTTCACAGATAACAGTACCGCGTTGTTTTAACAAATACCGTTCCATGGTACCGACATTTTGACGGCTTTTTACTGTTTCAGGACGTGCTTGAACAATATAGATTTGACCATCATCGCCATCTTTTGCCCATTCGATATCCATCGGCGAGCCGTAGTGTTGTTCGATGATTAAAGCTTGCTTTGCTAATTCGTGTAATTCGTGATCATTTAATGCGAATTGTTGGCGTTCTGGTTTTTCAACGTCAACCACAACCACTGATTTACCCGCAGAACCTTCTTCACCATAAATCATTTTCTGGTGTTTAGAACCGAGGTTACGACGTAAAACAGAGTGTTTACCTGCATTTAAAAGCGGTTTAGATAAATAGAATTCATCTGGGTTTACAGCACCTTGAACGACCATTTCGCCTAAACCGTAAGATGCAGTAATAAACACAACATCACGGAAACCTGATTCTGTATCAAGCGTAAACATAACGCCCGCAGCACCAGTTTCAGAGCGAACCATACGTTGTACACCAGCAGAAAGGGCAACAACACTATGTTCAAAGCCTTGGTGTACACGGTAAGCAATCGCACGGTCATTATAAAGTGATGCAAAAACTTCTTTAATCGCGATAAGAATATTATCAATACCGCGAATGTTGAGGAATGTTTCTTGTTGACCTGCGAAAGACGCATCAGGTAAGTCTTCAGCCGTTGCAGAAGAACGTACCGCAACAGCAATGTCTGGGTTGCCGTTTGAAAGTGCAGCAAAAGCTTCACGAATTTCTTGTTCTAATGTCGCAGTAAGCGGAGTTTCAACAATCCAGTTACGGATTTTTGCACCAGTTTCAGCAAGTGCATTTACATCTTCTACATTTAGCTGAACAAGTTCAGCCTGAATACGAGCGTTTAAGCCGCTTTGATCCAAGAACTCACGATAGGCAGCAGCAGTAGTTGCAAAGCCACCAGGTACCGATACACCAGCATTGGATAAATGGCTGATCATTTCACCCAAAGATGAGTTTTTCCCACCTACGAGTTCGACATCGTGTTTTCCTAATTTTTCCAGACCGATTACGCGCGCTTCCAAAGTATTTACTCCACTTTTTTTGCAGTATGAATGACCATCATTGGTATGAAATTATACAAAAGTGCTTAGATTTAGTGTTTTACTAAGCGACAGTCATGTTAGATGAGTTTACTATAAAGATTATAGAGCACTAAGACAAATGTTTAAGGAGAATTTTGATGCCCGTAAGTAAAGAAATTAAACGGAGCGTTTTTTTTATTTCAGATGGTACCGCAATTACCGCAGAAACCCTTGGACATTCACTACTTGCGCAATTTCCAAACGTTGATTTTGACATCCATATTATACCGTATATTACGACTGAAGAGGCGGCTATGAATGTCGCTGTAGAGATCAATGCATGTCAAAGTCGTGATGGTTCTTTGCCGCTAGTTTTTGATACCTTGGTTGATCCGCATGTCCGTGAAATTATCAATACTGCTAAGGCGGTCAACTTAGACGTTTTTGAAGGCTTGATTAGTAAATTAGAACAAGAATTAGGTACGCCACCGACCACTTTGGTTGGACAAACTCATGCGGTAACTGATTCTGAATATTATAAAGCGCGTATCGATGCCGTACATTTCGCACTGGACAATGATGATGGGGCAAGAACACGCCATTATGACAAAGCTGACATTATTTTAATTGGCGTATCACGTTCAGGAAAAACCCCGACCTCAATTTATTTGTCATTACAATTTGGTATTCGTGTAGCGAACTATCCATTGACTGAAGAAGATTTGGATGACAATCGTTTGCCAAAAGTACTGCGCGAACATAAAAACAAGCTATTTGGTTTGATGATTGATGCCGAACGTTTGGTGGCAATCCGTAACGAACGTAAAGCGAATAGCCGCTATTCAAGTTTCAGCCAGTGTCAGATGGAATTACGTGCGATTGAAGGGATCTATATTTCTGAAGGGATTAAATATTTAAATGTCACGGAAATGTCGATTGAGGAAATCTCAACACGTGTCTTACAAATGACGGGTTTAAAACGTCGTATTGGCTAATCAGGCCTGACTACCTCAGTCATCTGGATGGGGTAGTCTGTAATTTTTTAGATCATTTTCTTAAAGAAAGTTTGACAAATATCGTGAATTTAAAGTAAATAATTGATATTAAATAATAAAGTAAATCTAACTGATCAGTCTGCAATTGGTGATAATTTTATTGCATTTCTGCTACAATACTGTGATTTAAATCTCACTTTTTATTGTTGGTGGTCTATGGCTTTTATTGCAACTGAATATCTTGATAGAGAGAGTTCTGTTTGGAACAGAAGTCTGTGAACTTGGCAATTCCTTTTCACTCTAACCATCAACTGAGTGAGGCCCAACAAAATATTTTTAACCGTATTCCGAGTCTGGTCTGGCTGCTCTCTGAGTATGGAGATGCGTATTTTTTTAATAGTTTAAGCCAAGAGTATATTGGTTTTAACGACCTAGAACATTTTGCAAAAGACTGGGTCGATTTAATCCATTCTGAGGATAGAGCAATCTTCCAAAGTGAGTGGCAGCAGGCATTTATCTATAAGTCCCCATTTCAAATTGAATGCCGATTAAAACATCAGTCTGGTGCATATCGCTGGTTTTTATTGTCAGCAAAATTTATAGCGGCGAATTCAGAAGAAAAAGCACATTGGTTTATCAATAGCGTTGATATCCATGAAACCAAGCAGTATCAACAAAACTTAGTTCAGTGTATTAATGCCCAAACCAACATGCTGGATAATAGTATTGATTGCATAAAATTATTAGAAGCAGATGGCTCTTTACTGCATGTCAATAAAACGGGATGTATCGCACTTAATCTTCCTCAAAGCCAAAATAGCTTTGGCATGAAGTGGGCCGAGCTGTTACCTGTGGAAATAAGAACCAAGGCAAGTTATGCCTTAAAAACGGCACTTAAAGGGAAGGCTGCGCGTTTCCGTGGGATGAGTGGAGAAGGGGCTGAAAGACAATATTGGGATAATTTACTCACGCCGATATTAAATGATAAGGGCCAGATCGTGCAGGTTTTGTGTCTGTCTCGCGATGTGACCACACAACGCCAAACTGAAATCCAATTACAGCTTTCGAGTGAGTTAGACGATTTAACAGGGTTATATAACCGTCGTTTCTTCAAATTACAACTTAAGCGTGCATTACATCGACATAAAAAAGGCAAGAAGTTACTCGGCTTGATGTTGCTAGATTTAGATTACTTTAAACATGTCAATGATACGCTTGGCCATGCAGCTGGAGATCATCTACTCCGTGTTCTGTCTAAGCGAATAGAAAACATTTTGCCTGAAAACACTTTTGTCGCTCGTTTAGGCGGTGATGAGTTTGCTATTGTCGTCAATGGAATTGAGACACAAGTAGAGCTTGAAAAAATAGCTGTGGATGTGAGTCGACAGTTAGAAGCCCCGATTACTTATGCTGGCAATTTGATTAATGGCAGTATGAGTATCGGTTGTGCGATTTATCCACGAGATGCAAAAGACTCAGCTAATTTAATGAAATGCGCAGATACTGCGCTCAATGATTTGAAAGCGACGGGACGTGGTGGTTTTCGTATGTTTAACCAGCAGATGCAAGTTGCGGCTCAAAACATTGCAATTCAATTAAATGATGCGCGCCATATTATTCGTGATGATCTTATCGTCCCATTTTACCAGCCGAAAGTGCGTTTAGCAGATGCGAAGGTGGTTGGTTTCGAGGCATTATTGCGTTGGCAGACGGAAGATCAGCATATCCATTCACCTTGTAATATTGAACAAGCATTTCAAGACTATATTCTGGCAACAAAAATTAGTGATGCAATGCAGAATAAAGTTTTTAAAAATATTGCAGCCTGGATAGCACAAGGATTGGATGTTGTTCCTGTTTCAATCAATGCAGCACCAGTCGAGTTTCTGAAAGACAATTATGCTGAGCGTTTACTCCACCGTTTAAACGCCTACAACATTCCACATCATTTAGTAGAAATAGAAATTACTGAACATATCTTGGATGATCGTGGTTCTGACTATGTGATTCGAGCATTAAATTTATTGAAACAACAAGGCGTTAAAATATCATTGGATGACTTCGGTACGGGACATTCCTCTTTAACCCGTTTACGGGACTACCCAGTAGATTGTTTAAAAATTGACTGCGATTTTATTCGTCAAATGAATGATGATGAGGCGATTTTAGCCATTGTACAGGCGATCATCGCTTTGGGGCCAAAACTGTCATTGGATATTGTTGCGGAAGGTATTGAGAACACTGAACAATTAGAACTCTTAAAATCTTCTGGATGCTCAATCGGACAGGGCTATTTATTTAGCCGAGCTGTGAATGTAGAACAAGCAACAGAGATGCTCCAAGCTGGAATTTAAATGGATGGTGAATCTACAAGGCTGATTGGGAAATGAACCTTGTAGACTTAAGCCAAAGATTTAGCTGTTTTTAATATCCATCAATAAACTAAAATTATCTAAGCGTTTTTGCGTATCGTAGATATCACAAGTAAAGATGAATTCATCGACATCATATTGCGCTGCAATTTTATTTAATCCAGCTTTAACACTTTCTTGAGAACCAATTTGTGCCATGGCATAAAAATTCTGAATTGCCACTTGTTCAGCGCTAGATGCAAGACTTTCAGTTGAATCAATCGGTGGTTTAAGCTTTAAGCTATGACCGCGGATCAGATTCAAAATACGTTGATATGAACTGGTCGCCAGATATTGAGCTTCCTCATCTGTTGCAGCAACGACTGTTGGGACACCCATTGAAACATAAGGTTTATCGAGGTATTCCGAAGCTTGGAAGTTATCACGATAGATCTCAATAGCTTGACCTAACATTCTTGGTGCAAAATGAGACGCAAAAGAATAAGGCAGTCCAAGTTTTGCGGCCAATTGTGCGCTAAATAAACTTGAGCCGAGTAACCAAACAGGCACATGGGTATTTTGACCTGGTGTGGCGATAATTCTCTGATTCGGTTGCGGTGCTTTAAAATATTGCAGAATCTCTATCACATCTTGAGGGAATTGATCTTCAGTTTCCTGACGGCCGCGACGTAAGGCGCGCATGGTCATTTGATCTGTGCCTGGTGCACGACCCAAGCCGAGTTCAAAACGGTCTGGATAGAGTGTGGCTAGTGTTCCAAACTGCTCTGCAACCACCAATGGTGCATGGTTTGGCAGCATGATACCGCCAGAGCCCAAACGGATGTGCTGCGTATTTGCGGCAATAAATCCTAATAAAACTGCTGTTGCTGAACTGGCAATCCCGTCCATATTATGATGTTCAGCCAACCAAAAACGCTCATAACCTAGTTTTTCCGCATGTTGCGCGAGTTCTAATGCATGACGGAGAGAAAACTCGATACTCTTGTCATCTCGAACAGGAGCGAGTTCTAGGATAGAGAATTTTATATCTTGTAGTGATTTCATCATGGTGTCTCAAAACTATATATCGAAATAATACGATATAAGTTTGGTTTTGTATATCGTTTTAGATCGATATATGGTTTTGATCAAACAAAAAAAGCGCCCGAGGGCGCTAAAGGGGTAAAACGTTTTGATCTGATTAACGGTGTTTGTACCAGCCACGGTGGCGGCCATTGTCATGACGGTAGCTTTCACGAGAATTGTAATAGCGACGGTCATCGTAAGAACGGCGATTATCATAACGGCGGTCATAGCGACGATCATCATAACGTCGATCTGCATCACGGTCTTGACCAACCTTTTGACCTAATGCCGAACCACCAGCTGCGCCTAGGGCTGCACCAATATAACCACCATTGCTTCCGCCGATATTACGGCCAACGGTATAACCACCCACACCACCTAAACCACCACCAATGGCAGCTTCGGTACGGTCGCGTCGATTACTCGATGCAGCTGCACCGCCAGCACCACCGATTGCAGAGCCAATCATGGCACCTGTATCACCACCAAGTTGTTTTCCCAAGGCGGTACCAACCACACTGCCTAGGGCAGAGGTTGCAGCAACACGAGTGGTATTGTCTGCATGTGCAACGGTCATCATTGAAGATGCTGCTAAGATAACGCTACATAACCACATATTCGATTTCATGGTGAAACTCCTTATCCATTCTTTTGGACAATATTCTTTTTGCTTGTGACAAATGTAACAAGAGTTGTGGCTGAAAATATGGAGCGCAATATCTAGATTGAGAGTGTTTGACGAGGGTTTTGTATGGGTTGTATTACAAGTGAAGAGATTGTGAATAAATTATAAAAATAAAGAATGAATAGGCAACGAGCAACAGCTAGCGTTGTAATCGAGTACAATGGCCGTAGTTTAGCTTAGGATTTATTTATGCTGCTGGAAAAAATTTTGCAATCACAAGGCTTTGGTTCACGTAAGTATTGTCAGCAGTTAATTAAAAATGGTTCTGTTCAGATTGATAATCAAGTCTGTGATAACCCGAAACAGAATATCAATACCGATCAACTGGTCTTTGAAGTATTTGGTGAAGAATACCAATATCGAGAGCACGTCTATATTGTTTTAAATAAACCGCAAGGCTATGAATGTTCGCATCAGGCGACACATCATAAAAGTGTATTTAGTCTTTTTCCTGAAATTTTGCTGCATCGTGGGATTCAATGCGTGGGGCGTTTAGACCAAGATACAACAGGTCTATTATTGCTGACCGATGATGGGCAATATCTACAAGCATTGACGCATCCACGTAAACATGTACCCAAAGTTTATCATGTGACCACAGCAGATCCAGTTACAGCTGAACAGCAACATGGCTTAGAGCAAGGTGTCGAACTGCGTAATGAGAAAGGCACCTATGCAGCCACCGATGTACAATTATTCTCAGAACATCAAATTGCAATGACCATTCACCAAGGTGTTTACCATCAAGTCAAACGTATGCTGGCAGCTGTTGGAAATAAAGTTGAGGTCTTACATCGACATCAAGTGGGTTTACTTGAACTTCCTGAGTTGGAGGAAGGTGAATGGACCTATTTAACTCCTTCGCAGAAGCAGCTAAGTCAGAATATTGCTTTAGATGAATGATTACTTTAAAAAACAATGAAAGGTTTTGAACTCACTGTCTTGAATAAAGCCCATTTGTTCGTATAGACGGTGAGATTGATAATTATTTTTTTGCGTTTCTAGGCTGATACGTTGTGCATTTTCATGCCGTGCGAATAAGATCGCTGTATCAATCAGTTGTTTAGCGGAACCTTGTTTTCGATAAGAAGGAGTGACATAGACATCATCGAGAATATAGTAGGTTTCGCAAGCCACTGAAGAAAAAGCAAGGTAGAGTAGTACAAAGCCTGTAAATACGTCATCTTTAACATGAATGAAAATGACACTGTCTTTGTTGTCAAAGCGATGTTTTAAAAATTGATAAGATTGATCAATATTTGATGATGCACCGTAGAACTGACGGTATTCGTCAAACAAGACAGCAAGTTGATGAAGATCTTCCTTTGTTGCTCGCTTAACAATCATTCCTGCCCATCCTTACACTTATAATTTTATTAGGACTGTCAGAATAGCGAAAAAAATTCAGCTTAAAAAATAAAAACTTGTTTATAAATGCAACATTGTTAAGTTTTGTCACTTTCACCAAGAAGGGCGTTTAACTCTTCAAAAAGGTCTTCATGATCATCTTCAATTTCGACAGAAGATGGGTTTTCAGTACTGGCGGCTGCTTTTGATTTACGCAGTTTTAATAACTGTTCCATGTTGATGTTCTGGTTTTCAATTGCAAATGGAATCGACTTGGTGAGTACCACTTGTTTAAAGAAAAGGCGAACGGCTTGAGCAGGGGAGATACCCAACTGTTTAAACACGGCAAAAGCTTGCTTCTTTTCCTGTGAATCGAGGCGAACCTGATAAACTTCTGTTTTTCGCATGAAGAATGAGACCAAATATTTTTAGTTATCGTCATGTATTTTAAACCATTGCAATGTAATTTCAATATTTTTGAAGTGAAAAAATAGAATTTTTGTCATTACGGTGTATTTACAATGTGAGTTCAAGCTTAGAGCTAAACTGCATTTCTTGATTTAGAATCGGATCAATAAACCAAATTTCTTTGGCAAGTAGCTGCAATGGCTGACTAAAATCATCCTCTGCTTTATGCTCAATATAAGGGTAAAAAGAATCGTTAAGTATCGGAATATTCAGATAATTTAAATGCACGCGTAATTGGTGCTGCTTTCCTGTTTTGGGACTAAGTTTATATTTGGCATGCTGCTGATCATGCATTAACAGTTCAATTAAAGTCTCAGTATTATTGGGTTTTTCAGGGTTAATTTGCATCGTATAAAAAGGCTGACCTTTTTCTAAATGTAGTTGCAAAATTTGTGGAAAATCCAGTTCAGGTCGATATTTTGCAATGGCATGATAGGTTTTTTGCACTTTTCGTTCGGCAAAAAGCTGCTGATACGCACCTCTTGAGGTGGCTTTTTTACAGAATAAAACCACACCGGCTGTTTCTCGATCAAGTCGATGGATGGGGGTGAGATCTTCGTAGCCTGTTTGTTTTTTCAGTCTGACCAAGAGGGTTTCTTGTACATATTGCCCCGTTGGTGTCATGGTCAAAAAGTGTGGTTTATCGACGACAAGTAAATCATCATTTTCAAATAGGATTTCATGTTGAAATGGCACATGGACTTCATGCGCAAGAAAACGATAATAAAAAATATGAGTATTGGCTGTATAGCGGCTTTCTACTGTGAGCTTGGTGCCATCTGCCGCATAAATCAGCTCATCTGCAAAACGCTGTTGCCATTCGCTAACTTGAATATGTGAAAAATGTTGGCAGAGATAATCAAAAATGGTCGATGCCGAAACGTCATGAGGCAAAAAAACTTTACTGGCACTGACACCATTAATGAGCGGAGGCGTAAATTCAATGATTGATGACATACAGCGATATCGACTCGGTATAAACGATGAAAAAAAAGCCAGTTTAAAAGGAGTTTATTAGGCTTTAAAGCAGGGCAATGTTATCATAGCTGCCATCCCAATTTTGTTTTATTTGCCATGTCATCTTCAGTGAAATTTACTTTAAATCATGAACAAGACACTCAACGTTTTGCACAGGTGCTATCACAACATGTGCACTCAGGCATTATTTATTTAATTGGTGATTTGGGTGCAGGAAAAACCACGTTTACCCGTTACTTTCTACAAAAGTTAGGGCATCAAGGTTCGGTCAAAAGTCCGACTTATACCTTGGTTGAACCTTATACCATTCATGGTAAAGAGATCTTCCATTTTGACCTGTATCGTTTGAATGATCCCTATGAACTTGAGTTAATGGGTATCCGTGATTATCTGGAAACACCCGATGCTTTATTTTTATTTGAATGGCCATCGAAAGGTGGTGATGAAATTCCAAAACCAGATATTGTGATTGATATTCAAAAATCAGAAGATGAACTGACTCGATTTGTGACTTTAACCACAGAGTCTGAAGCTTTATCTCAAACTTTGCAGGAACAATTGAATGGCGCATGATTCAACTCGTCGTATTCATACCCTTGATGCTGCCTTAGCCAACCAGATTGCGGCGGGTGAGGTAATTGAACGTCCATCATCTGTGGTCAAAGAATTATTAGAAAACTCAATTGATGCGGGTGCAACTGAACTGATTATTCGAGTTGCACAGGGGGGGGCAACGTTAATTGAAATCATTGATAATGGTAATGGTATTCATGCAGAAGATTTACCTTTAGCGGTGATGCGTCATGCCACCAGTAAAATTCAAACTGCTGATGACTTACATGCAATTGTGAGTCTGGGATTTCGTGGAGAGGCTTTAGCGTCAATTGCAGCCGTATCACGCTTAACCCTGACCAGTAGTCAAGATGAGCAAGGTGTCGGCTATCAAGTTGAAGTGAATGGTACGGCTTTTGATCATCAACAAATTCAGGCAGTCGCTGCACAAAAAGGCACGCATATTCGCGTACAAGATTTATTTTTTAATGTGCCTGCACGCCGTAAATTCTTAAAAAAACCAACCACTGAATTTAATCATATTGAAGAAATTGTTCGCCGTCTGGCTTTAACCCATTTCGATATTCGTTTTGTGCTAGAACATAACGATAATATTCGTTTAAACCTGCCTGTCGCTGACAGTGGTGAATTACGCTATCAGCGTGTGCAACAGTTATTAGGCCAGCAATTTATCCAAAATGCGTACTGGATCGATTCAGACAGTATCAATATGCGCTTATCTGGCTGGTTGGGACATCCTTCGGATGCACGTGCACAAGCTGACATGCAATATGTGTATGTGAATGGTCGTATTGTCAAAGATAAAACCATTTCACACGCTTTACGTATGGCCTATGACGGAATTTTGCATGGTCATCAACATTCCTCCTATTTGTTGTTTTTAGAAGTCGATCCTGAAAATATCGATGTGAATGTGCATCCGACCAAGCATGAAATCCGCTTTTTAAACCAGCGTGAAGTGCATGAATTTGTACGTCACTATGCCAAAGCAACCTTGTCTCAATTTCAGACTGCAAGTGCAGATTTAGCACAGGCAATGAAAACAGATGCGGCGGATGATCATTTTAATTATCAACCACAGCCAAAATACCAAGAACAATTTAATTTACATCGTGCGACGGTAGAAGCAGAACCTCAAGTCAATCAGCAAGTGGCTGTGTCGACTGATTTATTGACTGAGTTTAATCAAAGTCGTCCACAAGCAGTGCACTACAATTCAACACCACAAGAACCACGTTATAACGGTTCTGCGCACTTGAATAATGCACTCAAAAGTTATTTGGCGCCTTTACGTGAAGATGCAGAAGATGGAAATGATCAAGCTCCATCACGTGTAGATGAATTTCCTTTAGGGATTGCAATTGCACAACTGCATGGGATTTATATTCTGGCGCAAAATACTGAAGGCCTGATTATTGTCGATATGCATGCGGCACATGAACGTATCTTGTTGCAACAAATGAAGTCAGCATGGGATAAACCTGAGTTTTGGACGTCTCAGCAGTTATTGATTCCAAAAATTGTATCTATCACACGCATGCAAGCGACACGTATCGAAGATTTACAATCACAATTGCAACGGCTCGGTTTAGAAGTCGATCAATATGGTGATGATCAAGTGATTGTGCGTGGTGTCCCTGCGATTTTGCATAAGGCTGATTTTAGCAACCTTATCCCAGAACTGCTAAATGATCTTGATCCAAATGATGAAGCGAGAGGTTTATTGCAAAAACGTGATGAATTGCTCGCTGGGATGGCTTGCCACGGTGCTGTGCGTGCACATCGCCAGTTAAGTTTATCGGAAATGAATGCTTTATTACGTCAAATGGAACAAACCGAGTTTGCCAGCCAATGTAATCATGGGCGTCCAACTTGGCGTGCGTTTCCACTCCATCAATTAGATAAATTATTTGCTCGAGGAGAGTAGTTTTACATGTCAAATCAATTGCCCGTCATCAATTTAATGGGGCCTACCGCAAGCGGTAAAACAGCATTGGCATGTGAACTTTATGAGCGTGGAAATTGCGAACTGATTTCAGTCGATTCAGCTTTAGTTTATAAAGATATGGATATCGGCACAGCGAAGCCAACCAAAGCAGAACAAGAGCAATATCCGCATCATTTGATTGATATTATTACGCCTTTAGAGGTGTATTCGGCGGCACAATTTGTTGAAGATGTTTGCCCATTGATTGATGATATGCATGCCCGTGGCAAAACCCCAATCTTGGTGGGCGGAACCATGTTGTACTTTAAAGCCTTGCTTGAAGGTCTGGCAAGTAATTTACCCAATGCGGATCAAACGATACGTGATGCCATTCTTCAGCAAGCTGAACAACAGGGGTGGCAATCTGTCTACGAAGAGTTGGTTGAGGTAGATCCTGTTGCTGGAGAAAAGTTTAAAGTATCGGATAAGCAGCGCATCATTCGTGCGCTTGAAGTGTTTCGAATCACGGGTGAACCGATAACAAAACTACAAGCTGAACAACCTAAAAATCAACCATATCGTTACATATTTCATAACTACGCATTAATGCCAGATCGTTTAGAATTACATCAACGCATTGAGCAAAGATTGAGCAAAATGTGGAATATTGGTTTTTTGAATGAAGTAGAGGAATTGATTAAAAAATACGATTTAAATGATGATTTACCGTCTATGCGGTCTGTTGGTTATCGTCAAGCTTTAGATTTTTTACTAAAAAGTGACTTAAGTCTCAAAAATAAAGTAGAAATGGAGAACAAAGCCCTTTTTGCGACGAGGCAATTAGCTAAACGTCAATACACATGGTTACGTTCTTTGCAAGAAATACACGATTTTAAAACTTACGTGACGATAAAGCAGGCGAAAGAAGACTTGCGAAACTTCTTTGGATAAAGCAAAATTCGCAGGCTGTCTTTTTATAATTTTTAGTTGAAAAATAAAGATAGTTTTTTTGCGCTGATTTAAAAATTTTTTGGAGTTAAAAATGTCTAAAGGTCAAACTTTACAAGATCCGTTCTTAAATTCTCTCCGTAAAGAACGTATTCCAGTTTCTATTTTCCTTGTAAACGGTATCAAATTGCAGGGTCATATTGAGTCATTTGACCAATATGTTGTTTTGTTGAAAAACACTGTAAGTCAAATGGTTTATAAACACGCGATTTCTACAGTTGTTCCTGCGCGTAACCCACGTCCTGCTGGTGCTCAAGGTACTGCTGGTGGCTTCCCTGCACAAGGTGCTACTGGTGGCTTCGGTGGTCAAGGCGCTGCTGGTGGCTTCGGTGGTCAAGGTGGCGGCTTCGGCGGTCAAGGTGGCTTCGGCGGTCAAGGTGGCTTCGGTGGTCAAGGCGGCTTCGGCGGTCAAGGTGGCGGCTTCGGTGGTCAAGGTGGCTTCGGTGGTCAAGGCGGCTTCGGTGGTCAAGGTGGCTTTGGTCATCAAGGTGGCTTTGATGGCGAAACTAAATTCGAAGATGGTCAAGAAGACGAAAACAATCGTTAATTGATCGATGATCTTTAAGAAAATGCCAGTCTCACGCTAGACTGGCATTTTTTTGTCTATTAGAAAGCTAGAATAAATACTATGGAAATGGTTGTTGCTGCGGCATGTTGTAGTGTATTGGTCTCAATTTTGCTGAAATACCTAAAAGCAAAGGGATTTGATGTTTTTCAAATGATTGCGTGGAATTATTTGAGCGCAAGCCTTTTATGTTTTTATTGGTTTAAAACCGATATTACGCATATCTCTTTGAATCATACCCCTTGGTGGTTAATTCTTATTTTAGCTGTGTTATTACCCAGCATATTTTTATGTTTGGCGAAGTCTTTGCAATTTGCAGGTATCCTGAAAACGGAAATTGCTCAGCGGCTTGCAGTCATACTGTCGTTATTAGCTGCCTATTTTATTTTCGGGGAGCAGTTTAGCCAATTAAAATTAATTGGCGTCGTACTGGGCATCATTGCGATTTTAGCGATTATTATCGGACAGGCCACAGAGCAGGCTAGTAAAGGCATGAATTTAAAATCAGCCTTGTTTTTGTTTAGCGTATGGGCCGGTTATGCTGCTGTCGATATATTACTTAAATACAGTAGTAGTCTAGGTTTACAGTTTGCAGTCACACTGAATTTAACGTTTATTGCAGCCTTTATTTTATCCATCGCTTATATCGCAATTACTCAACCCAATTGGCAGCCTAAAAATATTTTTACAGGTTTATTTTTAGGTGTACTCAATTTTGCCAATATTGCCTTATATGTCAAAGCACATATGATTTTCAAAGAAACGCCAGCCATTGTTTTTGCGGGTATGAATATTCTTGTCGTGGTACTTGGTGTTCTTAGTGGTGTTGTATTATTTAAAGAACGCTTAAAAGCGTATACTTGGATTGGATTGATCTGTGGTGTGGTTGCAGTCCTGTGTTTAGCCAAAGCAATGATGTAAAGCGATTTGGTTAAATTTGATGGAAGTAAAATTATGACTGGTAAGAGACTGAGTAAAGAAGAGCGCAGACAGCAACTGTTGCAGGTGGCCCGTTCAATTATTCGAACTCAGGGTGTAGAAGCCCTAACCCTAGGATATTTAGCAGAGCAAGCTGGTATTACTAAGCCAATTGCATATCGACATTTTATTGACCGCGAAGGGTTACTGATTTCGATTTATCAGGAGTTTGATGATAAACAAACTGCAGAGCTTAATCGGTCTTTAGCTGCCGAAGCAAAAAACTTACAACAAACCATTCATATTTTTTGCGACGCTTATTTAAGTTGTTTTATCTCAACGGGTCCGGAGGTTGGATTGGTCATTGCTGCTTTGTCTGGTAGTGATATCTTGCAAAACTATTTTCAGCAATGTCAGCAAAAGTTCACAGAAATTTTTAAACAAAGCATCCATCCATTTATTCAATTGGATGGAAAAGAGGGTGAAGCGATCGTGATCGCGATCATGGGCTTGATTGAAACGGTATCGACAGCAGCAAGTAAAAATCAAATTGATGCACTGACTGCACAGCAGGTGATGGAAAATTCACTTTTAGTTATTTTACAAGATTATTCAGCGATCTAAATATAGGCAGCAAAAACCGAGTTGACAGCATAAGTTACTATTGGTAACTTGTGTGAATCATCTATTCGGAATTGATCTATGTCTAATTCAAATAAACTCCAGCATGCTTTGATTGTTATAACGCATCCAGATACACAATCACTTTCTCATCAGATTGCACAGCATATTTCTCATGATTTAACTGGAAAGGGTATTTCAGTAGAAATTGCCGATTTATATAAGGAAGGTTTTCAAACTGCGATGACGCTTTCTGATATTGAAGCTTATCGTGGTCGTCAAGCTTTGGACGCAGATGTCCAATTTGAACAAGCGCGCTTTGATCGTGCGGATATTGTCTATTTTATTTTTCCTGTGTATTGGTGGTCGATTCCTGCTTTCTTAAAGGGCTGGTTTGAACGTGTATTTAGTCAGGACTGGGCCTATAAATACGATGAACAGGGGAATCTATTGGGTACTTTAAAAAATACTCTAGTCAAATTGATTGGGACTGCAGCAGGAACGCAATCTGGGTTTGATCGGCACGGTTATACACAAGCGATTCATAAACAAATTGTGGAAGGAATTTTTGCCTATTGTGGGATTGATGATGTCCAAATCTCAATGCTATTTAAAGCAGATTTTATTCAGGCCGATGATCTGAAGGTCTTCTTTGAAGAATTAGACCAGACTGTTTTAAGTCAATCTCAAATCAATACGAATGCGTAATGTTAAGCCCTAATAATAAGGTTTAACTAGTTATCATTAGGGCGTTCATCCAATAAGTGCTGTTATAGACGAGTAAAAACCACTTCATCCGGTAGTCGTGATTTCGGCAGTTTGGCATTGAAATCACTGTCACTGCGATAACCGAGTGCAACAATTACAGAGGCATTTAAGCCTTTTTCAGCTAAACCAAATTCTTTATTCATGAGTTCTCTATCAAACCCTTCCATAGGTGTTGCATCGATTCCTTCTAGACCCGCAGCAAAAAGCAGTTGTCCAAGTGCAAGGTAGGTCTGGTTTTCCATCCATGCCGGAAGATTTTTCAGTTCATTACGATAGAACTCAACATAACCAGAACGGGTGGCACGTTGTCCTTGTTTGGCAGTTTCATCTTTAAAACGGCCACTGGCATCATCTTGCTGTAATAATTGCTCTAGGTATTCAGCAGAAATATCAGTACGTGTGCAAAATACTAAGGTATGTGAAGAATTGAGAACTTTGGCCGCGTTATACACATAATTGCCAGTCAATGCCGATGCGATACGCTGCTTTGCTTGATCAGATTCAGCAACCAAGAAGTGCCAAGGTTGAATATTTACCGAAGAAGGGCTGAAACGTAAAATTTCTAACAATTTCTCAAACTGTGCTTGAGGAATTTTTTTCTCTGCATCATAAGCTTTTGTGGCGTAACGTGTTTTTGCTGTAGCTAAAGTATCCATCCGTCATTCACTCGATTTTAAAATTTAATTTATTTTACTTGATCTAAATTTCACGAAAAGTAGCTAAATGTGATTTCTATATAGATTTAAGTCGTATATGAGTGGGTTAGAGCGATTAAAGCTCTGATCAAGCGTAAGGAGATGACCGATTGAAGGTTTAGCGAAGTACAAGATGCTTAAAGCGACTAAAACTTTTATCCAAGTGTAAGGCAATAATTTATTAATGAATGGCTGAGATAAAAATATGAAGAGATAAAAGAAGTCGTTAAGATCAGTTAAAGAGTGATTAACTAATAGAACCACTGTTTAAAATCTAATTGATAATTTTCTTGCTCATTGAGCTCTAAAATCCAAGCTGAATCTGCTCGCCAATCTCCTAACACAATACGTTGTTTATTCAGGACATGGTGAATCTCTGGACGATGGGTATGGCCGTGAATTAAATAATCAACGTGTTCAATCACGGATTCTACTGCTTGAGCATTAACATCCATAATGTCATAACTTTTCAGCTGTTTGGTTTCGCTACTTTTTTTACGGAAACCATTAGCAAGTTTTTGTCTAAAGCTCAATGGAGTGCGTTTTATTAGCCCCAATAATACGGGGTTACGAATCACTTTGCGAAAACGTTGATAAGCAACATCATCGGTACAGAGTGCATCGCCATGTTCCAGTCGGAAGGTATGCTGCTGAATATTTAAGGTATATATGTCAGGGAGCAAAATCCCATTAAATTGTTTTAAGAACTTTTGACCTAAGGCAAAATCACGATTACCGACTTGGAAATAAATTTGGTTGTTCGCTGCGGTGAATTTTTGCAAAGCACTGACAATTTCATCTAACCATGGGGCAGTGTAATCATCACCAATCCAAGCATTAAACCAATCACCCAAAATATAGAGTTGCGTGTTTTTATCCTGATATTGTTTCAATAAAGCTAAAAACCCTCGAACGAGTCGAGGGTGATCAGGTGACAAATGTAGATCTGAGATAAACAGGTAGGTCACACTTTTATCCTATTTTATAATCCCTCCCAACCTCCCTTTGTAACGGGAGGAGTTTCCCCTCTTTTAAAAGAGGGGTTAGGGGAGATTCTTATTCAGAAATAATTTTAGCAGATTCAATTACAACGTTCTCTAAAGGAACGTCTGCGTGATAACCACGGTTACCTGTACGTACGCCTTTGATCGCTTCTACAATATCAAGACCTTCAACAACTTTACCAAATACTGCATAACCCCAGCCTTGCGCTGTTTTACCAGTATGGTTTAAGAAAGAGTTGTTTTTAACATTGATAAAGAATTGAGCAGATGCAGAGTGTGGAGCTTGAGTACGCGCCATTGCAATTGTGCCTTCATCGTTGCTTAAGCCGTTGTCAGCTTCATTTTCGATTGAGTCACGTGTTGCTTTTTCTTTGAAGTTTTCATCCATGCCACCGCCTTGGATCATAAAACCATCAATCACGCGGTGGAAAATTACGCCGTCATAGAAACCGTCACGTACATATTCTAAGAAATTTGCAACCGTTTTTGGTGCTTTTTCAGCGTTAAGCTCAAGAACAATACGACCTTTGTTGGTGTTTAATTCGACTTGAGGAAAACTCATTACATTAATCTCCTAAACATGGGCAAATTGACCATGGGTTTTTGGTTGAGAGAAGCATAAGCAAACTGTAAACTACAAGGCAAGTAAAAAACGTTAAAATCTTTCATAAATAGTAAAGATTGCGTTTTTATTTCCCATTTTTAACTGTAAGAAGTGATTTACACCCTATGAAGCCAAATGATGTTGTTTCTGAACTGCCAAAGACCCCGACGCCGAATACCCATGCCTCTGTCGATGCCGTGCAGCAAGAACAACAGGCAGGCTTAGACTTTGTACGTCAAGTCATTACCGATGATTTAAAAGAAGGTCGTACCCAAAAAGTTGTAACTCGTTTCCCGCCTGAGCCAAATGGTTACCTACACATTGGTCATGTCAAAGCAATTTGTTTGAATTTTGGTATTGCCGAAGAATTTGAAGGTTTATGTAATTTACGTTTTGACGATACTAACCCAGATGCCGAAGAACAAGAATATGTTGATGGTATTGCCAATGATGTGAAATGGTTAGGTTTTAACTGGAATGGCGAGCCTCGCTATGCTTCTGGTTATTTTGACCAACTTTATGCATGGGCTGTTCAGTTGATTGAACAAGGTGATGCTTATGTTGATCTACAAACCCCAGAAGAAATTAAGTTGAACCGTGGTAATTTCGTTGAGCCAGGTAAAAACTCACCTTATCGTGATGCGACTGTTGCAGAAAATCTTGCGCGTTTTGAACAAATGCGTAATGGTGAAATTCAAGAGGGCGGTGCTGTACTTCGTGCCAAAATCGACATGGCAAGCCCAAATGTGCATATGCGTGATCCGATTCTTTATCGTGTACTGCATTCAGAACATCACCAAACTGGTGATAAATGGAAAATGTACCCAATGTATGACTACGCTCATCCATTGTCTGATGCGATTGAAGGTATTACCCATTCACTCTGTACTTTAGAATTCCAAGATCATCGTCCATTCTATGACTGGATTGTAGAAAAAGTTCACTCGCAAGCTGTACCACGTCAGTACGAGTCTTCTCGTTTAAACATCGATTACACCATTACCTCTAAACGTAAATTACGTAAATTGGTTGAAGGTCAGCATGTACAGGGCTGGGACGATCCACGTATGCCAACAGTTGTTGGGATGCGTCGTCGTGGTTTTACCGCAGAAGGTTTACGCGATTTCTGTAAGCGTGTTGGTGTATCGAAAACGGATGGTATTGTTGATGTGGCAATGCTGGAGTTCTGTATTCGTCAGTCATTGGAAAATACCGCAGCACGTGGCATGGCAGTACTGAATCCATTGAAAGTGACATTGACCAATTTACCTGAAGAATTGGATCTCACTCGTGCACGTCATCCAAACGTGGATATGGGCGAACGTATTATTCCGTTAACACGTGAACTTTATATTGATCGTAAAGATTTTGAAGAAGTACCACCGAAAGGCTTTAAACGTCTGATTCCTGATGGTGAAGTGCGTTTACGTCATGCTTATGTGATTAAGTGTGATGAAGTAATTAAAGATGCCAATGGTGAAGTGATCGAACTTAAATGTTCAATTGACCCTGAAACTTTAGGTAAAAACCCTGAAGGCCGCAAGGTGAAAGGGGTTGTTCATTGGGTCTCTGCAACCAAAGGTGTACCTGCGGAAGTGCGTATTTACGATCGTTTGTTTAACGAAGCAGCACCAGATGCAGATGATGATTTCCTTGCACATTTAAACCCAGAATCATTGCAAGTGGTTCAAGCGGTGATTGAGCCAGCTTTAGCACAAGCAAAACCTGAAGATCGTTTCCAGTTTGAACGTGAAGGTTATTTTGTTGCGGATCAACATGATCATCAAGCAGACAAACCAGTGTTCAACCGTATTCTGGATCTGAAAGATAGCTTTAAAGCTGACAAGAAATAAGTTTTGAATTTATTGTCTTGATCTTAAAAAGCCGATTTGTTTTCAAATCGGCTTTTTATTTCTGCTGCTAATGGATTTTTTAAGCATTTTATTTTAAATCGGTGTATCGCATTGTGCGATTGTTGGTCGGTCGGTTTATTACTGATCTCGGTAATGCCTTGCTTGTTGGATATGGGCAGCAATCGCATCGATGATGAATTGATAGAGATCAGTTGGCAAATCATGTCCCATACCCTCAATTGTTAATAGCTTTGCACCAGAAATAGACTTTGCGCTATCTTGGCCGCATGCAATCGGGATTAATAAATCCTCTGTGCCATGAATCACCAGTGTCGGGGCAACGATGCGGGCGAGGTATGAGCGAATATCACCAGTTGCTGCAATTGCAGCAATTTGCCTTTTTAGTCCATCTGGATCGTAATTGCGGTCATATTCCTCTGAAATAAGTTTTAAATACGCATTTTCGTCAAAACTAAATCGAGGGCTCGAAATATATTTTGCAAAATGCAGTTTATGCAGAAAAAAATCAGTCTTATTCAAATGTGGATCTGGACTGGGGCGGGTGAGCAGCTCTATAACATCAGCTTGGGCACTTGGAAGCGCTGGGTTTCCTGTACTCGACATAATGGATATCAAGGTCTTGACTCTTTGGGGGTAAGTACTTGCCATCAGTTGGGCAATCATCCCACCCATAGAGCGTCCAATAATGTGGACTTGATCAATTGCTAAAGCATCAAGTAATCCCACTGTATCTTCAACCATATCGTGAAGCGTATAAGCAATCTTAATGTTCTCGCCATTTTGGGTGGCATGGATCAGATCACTCAACTCTGGAGCGGGTTGATCATGCAAATGTGTTGACAAGCCAACATCTCGATTATCAAACCGAATGACTCGAAAGCCTCTTTTAGCAAGCATTTGACAGAATAAATCACGCCAATGAATCATCTGAGTACCTAATCCTGAAATTAATAGAATGGTATTTTCATGCTCAGCGCCAAAGATATCGTAGTGGAGATAGAGATTGTTTGTAGAGACCTCATTCATGCTTCATCTCAAAAAAGTAAGATACAATGCTTGCAATATACTTGAGTTATCAAGTATATTGCAAGCATTGTATCGGTATTGAAATTAGTTATGAATAAGCTTGAATTATTACTGGATCAACACCTTGTTGGTTCTTTATTGAGTAAAAAACTTGATCTGGCGCTTAGCGTACACGGAATTAATCTGACGGAATTCATTCTGATGTATCATCTTGGTCTGGTGCCTGAGGTGGGATTAAATCGAATCTCATTGGCCCATAAAGTTGCACTGACGGCTTCTGGTGTCACCAGAGTGTTGCAACCTATGGAAAAAACTGGACTGATCGTAAAGACGGTTCATCCACGTGATGCGAGACAAAGCTTTGTTGTACTGAGTGCAAGTGGCCAAGAACTTCTCAGTAATGCGATCACGACGGTCGAGCACACGGTTGATTCTATCTTTGCATTATTCAATCAAGAGGAAATCAAGACGCTACAGCTTTTGTTAAATAAATTAAAAGTTTAAAGGGGAGGCAAAATGAAAGACGCGTATATTTTCCCAACCCAAGAGGATGGGATTCGTTTATTTAAGCGACATCTTCAAGGGGAGGTCGTCATGTTGAACTTACTTTGATTGAAGCAAGTGGCGGATTATTCAGATTGTCCAGATTTAGCACCAGCAACCCCAATTACAGGGCGAGAGGCTTTTCAGCGCTATATCGACCATACACGTCCATTTCTACAGCAAACGGGTGGCGATATTTTACTGCTTGCCAATGCAGGTGAATTTTTTATCGGCCCCTCTGATGAGTATTGGGACATTGTGATGTTGGTAAAACAAACATCCATTGACAGCTTTATGTCGTTTGCACAGAACCCAGAATGCATGAAGGGAAATGGACATCGTGTTGCAGCAATTCAAGATTCTAGATTACTGCCAATGCAGACAACAACACAGCTTTAACATTGGTGCAACAGAGCTTATGGATGAACCATCGAAAAAGCCCAGCGATTTAATGTTGGGCTTTTTTTACAGTTCTAAAATAGCAAGCTTTAAACATTCAGATGATCTAAGAACGTTTGAATGACCAGTCGGCACTGTTGTTCCAACTGTGCTGCATAAGCCTGATTATCTTGGCGTAATTGAGGAATGGATAAACCCGCATGACGTATTTCACAGGTATGGCCAATGAGCCATTTTTCAAAATTTTCTTCAGCGATTTCAAGATGAAACTGCAAGGCCAAGATGTTATTGCCGACAGAAAAAGCTTGATTTGGATAGATCGCCGAACTTGCCAATAAGCTACTATTTTCAGGTAAATCAAAAGTGTCGCCGTGCCAGTGCAGCACTTCGACATTTTCTAATGCGGCTAAGGGATTCGTCACAAGCACTTTAATGTCTAATTTGCTCCAACCAATCTCTTTTTGATGTCCAGCATAGACTTTTGCCCCCAGTGCATGTGCAATCAGCTGTGCGCCCAAACAAATGCCAATGGTGGGTTTATTGGCTTTTAAGCGTTGTTTTAAACCCTCAATTTCATCCACTAAAAACGGGTAGTCCTCTGTTTCATAAACACCGATTGGTCCACCGAGAATTATCGTTAAGCCTTCATAACTCAGTGCAGGACTCAGATCATCAACACCCGCTTCAAAATAACGGACGCGAAAACCCAACTGATAAAAAATATCTTCTAATGAACCAAGGTCTTCAAAAGCAAGATGCTGAATGGCGTAAACGGTTTTTAGATGAGTGGCGAGGGGCATGACCGAGTACCAATGAATAAAAATTATGTTGTATCTTAAATCATTTTTAAGACCGATGTGTTGACCTTATGCTTTTTGGACAGCACTGGAAAATAGGGCTGTCCAATTGCTCAGTTAAAAAAGCAATCTGCGTTGATGATGTTCTTCAACAGTTGGAACCACATGTTCATCCTTTAAATCGACACCAGATAAGCCCAGTCGTTTGGAGTTATGCATTAAAGCCAATAGGCGTTGTGTGGCAATCGGCGTACTTAATCCTGCGGGACGAATATTGGAAATACAGTTGCGTTGTGAATCTAGGCAACCGCTGTGCGCTTTCCATGTGTAGTAGAGTCCCATACTGTCAGGTGAACTGAGCCCAGGACGTTCACCGATCAGCATAATCAACATACGGGCCTGAAAAATTTCAGCAATTTCGTCACCCAAAGCAACTCGGCTGCCTGTGGCAATTGCAATTGGGGCTAAGGACCACTGTTGTTCTGCAAAAGGCTGGATCAGTGCCTGTATAAAAGGCAGTGCATTTTCTTCAATGGCACGGGCGGATAAACCATCACCAATCACAATACAGACATCATAACCCTGCGAATCTTTTTGCATCTGCTGAAGCAGTTGCGTCGAATCGGTTGAAAGTAAACGTCCTAAATCAGGCCGCTTCAAATACAGCTCTTTATGTTCAGCCTGACTTTGTACATGGATTGGGTTTAAACCTAGTTTCTGTAGCTGTTCTTGCAGATGCGTGACATTCAGTGATTGGAAAACCGCATCTTTGGCTTGGGCGTGGCTGAGTTGGAAATCAAGCAATGCACGGGTTGGAATGCTGCATCCTGCACGTCCAATGGCAATACGGGCATCGGTAAACTGTTTTAGTGTTTCCCACTGGTCTTGATGCGCCTGTGCAGGAAATTGAATATCTTTAGAAAGCTTCATGAGATTCTCCTTAATGCATCAATAATCTGGAGAATTGAGCAGGCATGTGCTCTGCCCAATGAATCTGTTGCTGCTGCTGTTTTAAAATGCCTTGTTGTTCCAACCAGAGTGAAAACTCGGGGGCGGGTTGCAATCCAAGCAGTTGTCTGAGATACAGCGCATCATGAAAAGAGGTAGTTTGATAATTCAACATTACATCATCTGAACCTGGAATGCCCATAATAAAATTAATGCCTGCTGTACCAAATAAGGTCAGCAGCACATCCATATCGTTCTGATCGGCATCTGCATGATTGGTATAGCAAATATCGCAGCCCATTGGCAGACCGAGCAACTTGCCACAGAAATGATCTTCTAAGCCTGCGCGAATAATTTGTTTTCCGTCGTAGAGATATTCAGGTCCAATAAAGCCGACCACGGTATTGACCAATAAAGGCTTGTATTTGCGCGCCACAGCATAGGCACGTGCTTCGATGGTTTGCTGATCAACGCCGTGATGCGCATTACTGGACAGGGCACTACCTTGACCCGTTTCAAAATACATCACATTGTTACCAAGCGTACCGCGGTTTAAAGACAGCGTTGCTTCATAACCTTCTTGTAGCATTTGAAGTGAAATACCAAAACCTTCATTGGCTTTTTGTGTACCTGCAATAGATTGAAACATCAGGTCAATTGGAACATTCTTTTCTGCCAGTTGTATGCCAGAACTGATGTGGGTCAGAACACAAGACTGGGTTGGGATTTGATATTCCTGAATGACATGGTCGATCAGCTTTAACAGCTCAGAGAGATTATGCAGATTGTCTGTTGCTGGATTAATCCCAATCACTGCATCGCCATTGCCATACATCAGACCATCTAAAATACTGGCGGAAATACCCAGCACATCATCGGTGGGATGATTGGGTTGTAAACGCGTGGATAAATGTCCTTTTAAACCGATGGTATTGCGAAACTGGGTAATGACCTCACATTTGCTTGCAACATAAATTAAGTCTTGATTGCGCATGATTTTACTCACAGCGGCAACCATTTCTGGGGTTAAACCCGCTGCAAGCTGTTGCAGTTTTTCGGTGGTTGCATCTTCACTCAGTAACCAGTTACGGAAATCACCCACCGTAAAATGTGCAATTGGTGCAAATAGATCAGCGCGATGTTCATCAATAATCAGACGGGTAATTTCATCGGTTTCGTAATCGACTAGCGTTTCATTTAAAAAGTTTTTTAACGGTACATCTGCCAGTGTAATTTGTGCAGCAACACGTTCAGTTGCATCCTGTGCAGCAACCCCCGCCAGTTGATCACCAGAACGCAAAGGGGTGGCTTTTGCCATCAAGGTTTTAAGATCGGCAAACTGATAGTGTTGTTGGGCTACGATTTGACGGTAACGCATGCGCTTCTCCTTAATCTTTCTGATTATTGCTTTTCATCTGCCGTGATCTGGGCAAACTCTTCTTCTGGCGTCCCTTGTATGAGTTGATGACGGCTATAAAAAATAAAATAGGCAATAAAGACCATATAAATGCCTGCTGCAATACACCACACTTTAGGATTGACCAGAAAACCTGCGACAACTGCGATGGCAGCCAAAATTAAGGCAATGCTCGAGGTGACGATGCCACCAGGTGTTTTATAGGGACGGTGCATTAAGGGACGAGATACGCGTAGCTTAATATGTGAAAGCATCATCAAGACATAAGAAATGGTCGCACCGAAGACTGCAATTAAAATCAGTAAATCGCCTTCTTTACTTAAGGACAAGAAGAAGCCAATGATGCCAGGAATAATAATGGCTAAATAAGGGGCGTGATTTTTGTTGGTCAATGACAGCGATGTGGGTAAATAGCCGGCACGGGAGAGTGCAAAAATCTGGCGTGAATAGGCATAGATAATTGAAAAGAAACTGGCGATAAGCCCAGCAAGACCGACAAAATTAACAAAGTTCGCCAGCCATGTACCTTGACCATAGACTTTGACGAGCGCATCGACCAAGGGCGCACTGGAGTTTTGTAAGGTACTGGCACCGGCTGCACCTGCGCCTAAAAATAGAATCAGTAGGGCAAAAGCGGTTAAAATTAACATCGCACCAATCAATCCGCGTGGTAGTGATTTGGCAGGGTCTTTGGCTTCTTCAGCAGCTAAAGGTACACCTTCAACAGCCAAGAAAAACCAAATCGCATAGGGAACCGCTGCCCAAATGCCTAAATAGCCATAGGGTAAAAAGCTGCTTGCGCCAAATTGTTGCCCGGCAGCAATATCAAACAGATTCTGCGAATTAAAATGAGGCAACATCGCAACGATAAAAACAGCCAGTGCAATCGCTGCAACCAAGGTGATGGCAAACATAATCTTAAGTGCTTCACCAGCACCTTTCAGGTGGATCCCCATAAAAATCAGATAACAGGCTAAATAAACTTGCCAGCCGCCAATACCGAATAGAGATTCACAATAGGCCCCAATAAAGACCGCAATAGCGGCAGGCGCAATCGCATACTCAATCAGAATCGCGGTACCTGTTAAATAACCACCGAGTGGACCAAATGCAATACGGGCAAAACTATAACCGCCACCCGCTGTAGGCAGCATGGTCGCCATTTCGGACATGGCAAGACATAGGCAGAGATACATCACGGCAACGACCGCGGTGGCAACAAACATGCCGCCCCAACCCCCTTGAGCGATACCAAAATTCCAGCCAGCGAAATCGCCTGAAATAACATAGGCGACCCCTAAGCCGATCAGTAATAACCAGCCCACGGCACCTTGCTTGAGTTTTCTTTGGGCAAAATAATCTTCAGAAGAGGTTGCAGATGCTGAAAGTGCAGAAATAGGTTCTTGATTGTTCATACAAAGCTCCGTGTATGGGTCTCATCAGCAAGATGCAAAAGCAATGCCGATGTTGCACACCTTGTGCCAAAATTAAATTTTTATTTGATTGCTTGATCCAGTTTGCTTGAGAAAATACGGTGTTTATTGAGTCATCAGTACATTAGGGTTTAAGGCTGTATAAGCCTATGTCGCAAGGCTTATACAGGGTTTGATCCTTCTATAGACTTAGAAAAAGCCCATGGCTTTGGTTGAATAGCTCACCAACAGATTTTTGGTTTGTTGATAGTGGTCGAGCATCATTTTGTGATTTTCACGGCCTACACCTGACTTTTTATAGCCTCCAAATGCAGCATGAGCTGGGTAGATGTGGTAACAATTGGTCCAAACTCGACCCGCTTCAATGGCACGACCTGCACGATAGGCGGTATGGGTTGAACGTGACCAGACCCCAGCACCTAAGCCATACATGGTGTCATTGGCAATCTGAATGGCTTCATCAAAGTCCTTGAATGTAGTTACCGACAGCACAGGGCCAAAGATTTCTTCCTGAAACACTTGCATGTTGTTATGACCTTTAAAGATGGTCGGTTCGATGTAGTATCCATTGCCGACCTCTTGGCGACCATGCCCACCCAATAGCACTTCCGCACCTTCCTGTCGGCCTGTATCGATACAACGTAGGATTTTCTCTTGCTGTTCCAGTGAGGCTTGTGCACCGACCATGGTGTCGGTATCAAGTGGATGTCCGAGTTTGATGCGCTTGACGCGTTCAATGGCTTTTTCCATAAACTGATCGGCAATACTTTCCTGAATCAAGGCACGCGATGGGCAGGTGCAGACTTCACCTTGATTCAGCGCAAACATGGCAAAACCTTCAAGGGTTTTATCCAGAAAATCATCGTCATGATCCATCACATCGGCAAAAAACACATTTGGTGATTTTCCGCCCAGCTCCAAAGTCACTGGAATGATGTTTTCGGTGGCATATTGCATGATCAATTGCCCAACTTGGGTTGAACCGGTAAACGCAATTTTGGCAATACGTGGACTGGTCGCAAGCGGTCGACCAACTTCGGCACCGTAACCATTGACGATATTGAGTACACCCGCAGGTAATAGGTCCTGTATCAGTTCAGCCACCAATAAAATACCGACGGGGGTTTGTTCTGCAGGTTTGATCACCACGCAGTTGCCCGCTGCCAATGCCGGTGCCAGTTTCCATGCCGCCATCAAAATCGGGAAGTTCCAAGGGATGATTTGTCCAACCACGCCGAGTGGTTCATGAAAATGATAGGCAATGGTATCTTCGTCTATCTCAGAAATACCACCTTCCTGTGCGCGAATACAGCCTGCAAAATAACGGAAATGATCTATGGCCAAAGGGATATCAGCCGCCAGTGTTTCACGCACGGGTTTACCATTATCCCAAGTTTCAGCCACTGCTAACATTTCCAAATTGGCTTCCATACGGTCAGCAATTTTAAGTAATAAATTAGATCGTGTAGTTGGAGAGGATTTATTCCATTCTTTCTTGGCTTTGTGGGCGGCATCCAGTGCTAATTCAATATCTTCTGCACTCGAACGTGGGATACGAGTAAAACTTTTGCCATCGACAGGAGAAATATTGTCGAAGTAGACTCCTTTAACGGGGGCAACCCACTGTCCACCAATAAAGTTTTCATATTGGTCTTTAAAATGGATTTTTGAACCAGATTGATTCGGATCAACATAGCGCATATACATACTCCTTTATGTGTTGTGATATTTTTAAATAAAGTACTGGGTACGTTATTGAGAATGACGTTATCGCGTTGAAGGTTGGAAAAAGGTTGGAATCGCATGTAAGGGAATAGGGAAATTACAAATGCATACAAAAAGGGAATTACAGCAACAGCGGACATTGGTTGAGCAACTCAGGGCACAAAGTAGTCTCAACCCACAACATGCCGAAAAAATGGAACAGAGTATTGCCAGTTCATGGGAGCGTTCTACACTCGCTGATATTCCTAAAGAACGTTTAGCTGCACCGTTGCTCGATCAAGTTTCGACTCAGACAGGTTCTTTGGCCTTGGCATTGCAGGCTTGCCAACAAGACCTCAAGCATGTTGCAGAGCAGTCAGCGATGGTGCTTGCGGTTGGCGATGTCGGCAGTACCATTATTTGGACGGCATCCTGTACTCAAATGCGCAATGCTGCCGAACGTGTCCATTTTGTTGCAGGTGGGCAATGGCAGGAAGAACTGGTCGGCACCAATGCACTGGCACTTTCGCTCAAGACGCAGAAATCAAGTTGTGTATTTTCCAATGAACACTATATGGCGTCGGTGCATGATTGGGTTTGCTATGCTGCCCCGATCCTCGACCCATACTCCAAACAAGTCTTAGGCGTAGTGGATTTATCCACCACATGGGAAAACCACAATAGTTTAGGTTTATTGGCGGTCGAACGCTGCGCCGCAATTATTCAAATGGCGGTGCAACAATTACAACAACAACATGTGTATCTCCGTACTTTTAATACAGCGCAGGTCTTGATCAATGGCAAGCACTTAAGCTTAAGCCCGAGACAAGTTGAAATTTTGGTAATTTTGGCTTTATGCCCACAAGGGCTGAATTTAGAGAATTTACATCAGGCTTTGTATGGGGAACGCAAAGTCAGTATGGGGACATTAAAAGCGGAGATGTCGCATTTAAGAGAGCACTTGGGCGATTTACTTGGTTCTCGTCCTTATCGCCTGAATGTACCTGTTGAGGCGGATTTTCTGCAACTGGAACAAGCATTGGATGCGGGTTATATCAACACAGCCCTGCAAGGTTATACCGGCATTTTTTTAGCGAAAACCGAAAGTCCATTTTTATCAGCTTGGCGGGATTGCTTGGAATCTCGTTTGAGTCATGCGATTTTCCAGACACAGGGCAGTGATGCTTTATTAAAGCATTTGGCTTATTGTCCGGAAGCCGTGGATGCGGCTGAACGCTTATTGGAGTTATTACCAGCCTCGCATCCCGCTAAAAATATGCTCAGTAAGTACCAAGACCACTGAGCATCAAGATATTTAAAATGGTCGTCGGTATTACTGGATTTTTTCAGTTAACCAAGCAAACAGATCTTTATAGACCTGTGCACGAACAGGCGGGGCAGATAAAACCAAATCATGCAAACCATTTTGAATAGACAGGGTTTGCACATCGCCTTTCATTTTCTTGGCATTTTGCGTCATATCATTGACATCCAGAATCACATCGCTTTGCTGTGCATCAATGCCCCATTTTTTAGGGAATTTGGATTGATGTGAATGCATGATCAAGGTCGGCACATTTAAGGTCACACCTTGATGGATTTCTTTTTGTGCTTCGTGAATTGCCGTGACAAAAGAGAGATGAACAAAAGGCATGGTTTTCGGTTTCCAATCCAGATTGAAATCCCATTCGCCGTAAAAATCTTTATGCAAGCTTGGTGTGTACCACGGGTTTAGACCACTTGGAAATTTTGCATTCGGTAAGCGTTTACCCACTTCACTGAGCAAGGGAATCCCGACCTTTTTCTCAATAACACTCTTATAGAAGTCATAAAAGGGGCTGTTGTTCCAAACCGCTTTAATTAAACGATGATCAGGATAATGTGCAGCATATAAAGTGGCAATTAAACCGCCTGTCGAATGTCCTGCCAGTACAACTTGATTGTGGTTTTCTTGACTGATCACTTCGAGTGCTTTACTGATTTCAGCATCGTATTCGCGCAAATCTAAAACGTAGTAGAGTTTTTGATGAGGAAGTTTTGAGCGGCCATATTTTCTCAGGTCGAGTGCGTAAAAATCGTAACCATGCTGATTGAATTGTTCAGCCATTTCTTTTTGGAAAAAATAATCTGCAAAACCATGAATATATAAAACTGCTTTTTTGGTCGCTTCTGTAGCTTTCTTGCGAACCAGTGTAGCAACAACTTTTCCATCATAGTCATCAGCAAAATTTAAAGTCAGTTGCTGATAATCTTCACCGAGTATATCTGGCTGATATGTATAGAGATTTGAAGTAGTCATTTTTATATATCAAGTCTGAATTCATTAACAACCACATTAAATGAAAACCCTTGGATGTCAATGCAATTATGCGACACCAAGCGTTCGCGAATTGGATTTGCATTTTTATTTTTGCGAAAAAATCGTTAAGCTATGCACTGTTGTTTTTGACTGAAGAAATTATGAAACAAGAGACTGCACTCAAGTTACTTAAAGCTGGGGAAAATGTTTTTTTAACGGGCTCAGCAGGTGCAGGAAAAACCTATACGCTTAATCAGTACATTCATTATCTCAAAGCACGTAAAGTGCCTGTGGCGATCACTGCATCCACAGGGATTGCGGCGACGCATATGAATGGCATGACCATCCATACTTGGGCAGGGATCGGGATTAAAGACCGCCTAAGTGATGATGATCTGAAACGGATGAAAGAGCGTAAATATTTAAAAGAGCATTTAGAAAATGCCCAAGTCTTGATTATTGATGAAATTTCAATGCTGCATGCCAAGCAATTGAATTTGGTTAATCAGGTATTGAAATACTTTAAAGAAAGTGACGAAGCCTTTGGTGGGATTCAGGTCATTGTTGCTGGTGACTTCTTCCAGTTACCGCCAGTCGGTAAAAAGGATGAAAGCAATCGCGATAAATTCTGCTTTATGTCAGAGGCTTGGGTCGAAGCCAAATTCCGTGTCTGTTATTTGACTGAACAGCATCGTCAGGATGATGAAATCCTCAATCAGATTCTCAATGCAATTCGGGCACAGAATATTCAAAGCAACCATATTAGTGCTTTGCAACAATCGCGTCAGCACGATATTGGCGAGACCTTTACCCGTTTATACACACATAATATGGATGTCGATAATATTAATTATCAGCACCTGAATGAAATTGACAATGAAAGCCATCAATTCAATGCCGTGGTCGATGGCAACGAAAAGTTGATGGAAACCTTAAAATCATCAGTGCGTGCGCCTGAAGAACTCACCCTAAAGAAAAATGCCAAGGTGATGTTTGTTAAAAACAACTTTGATATGGGCTATATCAATGGCAGTTTGGGTGAAGTGATTGGTTTTGAAGAAGATGATAAGCAGGGCATTTTGCCTAAAGTAAAGTTGACGGATGGCACAACCTTCTTGGTTGAACCTGAAACATGGTCGATTGAAAATGAAGCGGGTAAGGCAATTGCCAGTTTTCAACAGATTCCGTTGCGTTTGGCGTGGGCAATCACTATTCATAAAAGCCAAGGGATGACTTTGGAAGCTGCAGAGATCAATCTCAGTAATACCTTTGAAAAAGGTCAGGGCTATGTGGCTTTATCACGCTTAAAATCTCTGACAGGGCTGAAATTGCTCGGCTTTAATGAGCAGGCACTTGAGCTGGATAGTCTCGCAATCAAAGCAGATCGCCGTTTTCAGGAATTATCGAGTGAAGCGGAAGCCAACTTTGAAAATATTGATTTAAGCACACAGCATAATGCCTTTATTCGGCATTGTGGTGGCACACTGAATGCGACTGAAATTGCCCGTAATGAAAAGAAAATCGCCAAAGGTGCAAAACAGAATTATGCTGCAGCGACCTTGGATGAAACCCGTACTTTATTTGAAGAAGGCTATGAAATTGAAGATATTGCACATGAGCGTGGTTTAACCCCTGCAACGATCATCAATCATCTGGCACGTTTGCATAAAGAGCAGGGTTTGGATATTTCAGTTGCCAGTCCAGGCGATGAAGTGATTGAAGAAGTGCGTAAGATTTATAAGCGTTTGCATAAACGTAAAAACCCTGAACATTTTACTGATGATGGTTCGATTAAATTGCGTCCCATTGTTGAAGCCACTAGTCCGCGAATGGCTTATGACCAAGTCCGTTTAGCTTTATTATTTGTAGAATAGGAATCATAAAAATGCCGCATTTAATTGCAAACTATTCGGCTAATTTAACAGAGTTAAATCCGCATCAATTATTAAAAGATGCGAATATCGCATTAATTGAAACGGATTTATTTGTCGCACATGATATTAAATCTCGTGCATTTAAAGACGAGATATTTTTAATTGGTTTGGATGAAACAGAAGAAGCCTATATTCATTTAAAACTGTATTTATTGAGTGGCAGAACGCAGGCTCAAAAACAAGCTGTTGGTGCGGCATTGTTGCAGCGACTGCAGCAAAAAAGCTATATCCAGTCTGAAGTCAGCTATCCGATACAGTTGTGTGTTGAAGTGATTGATATGCCGAAAGAGGATTATTTTAAGGCCACGGTCTAAGGCTGAATAATTGCTGTTTTATCAAATAGGGAGAATTGGCCTTATTTGATAAAATATTTTAGTTTATATGTATTCTGATTTAATCCTGTAAAAAAATTATTAATCATTATTTTAAGCGCTTAGACTAAAATTGGCAGTTTATGGCAGGCTTTGTTGCAAGAACGTAACATTAAAAATATAGACAGATTTGTATGCTGTTTATAAAATAGCGTAAATTTTAGTTAATATTTTATAAAATAATGTTGAGTAATATATTTCAGGCCTTGGATAATTTGGGCCTTACCGCACAAAAACGTGCAATCCATATTCAATTTTCTAATCAAAATTTAAATACTCAAGTCTTCCTGCAACGTATTGATGGTCAGCATCAACTGAATGAAGGATTTAGGGCAGAACTGATTTGCCTGTCGACCAATGCGGCGATTCCACTCAAACAATTTATTGGTAGCCAAGCAGCAATTGATACGGTGACTGATCAAGGTCAACTCACTCGTGTCACAGGCATTATTACTCAAGCCTTACAAGGACAATCAGACGGTAGCCTGACCGTATATAAACTCACCTTAGAAGATCCAACTGCACTGTGGAAGCAACGCCGTAACAGCCGTGTGTTTATGAACAAGAGCGTGCGTGATGTAGTGGAAATCATCTTCAAAGAGTGGCAACAAAAAAGCCCCTTATTTGCATCCAGCTTAACGCTTGATTTAAGCGGACTCAGCCAAGATTACGACATTCGTCCCTTTATTATGCAATATAATCAATCAGATGAAGATTTTTTAACATCTTTGATGCGTAGCGAATCGATTAACTGGCTCATTGATGAAGCTGAACGAACCGTCGCGCAAAGCAGTGCTGCGATTCAGCCGCAAAAACTACGTCTGATTGACGACAATAGCCAGTACCAAGCTTTAGAGCGTCGACAGATCCGTTATCACCGTAGTAGTGCCACTGAACAATATGACAGCATGACCAGTCTGGTTGGACAACGCTCACTGCAACCGAGCAGTGTACATGTACAACGCTGGCAAGCCGATGCACTGGAACAAGAAGATGGTGCAGGCAGTGTACAGAGCACACATCAACACAGCGAACAATATGACAATGCCAGTCTTGGTCTGGAACAGGCATGGCACTTTTCACCCGCATGGATGCAAGACCTGAATGGGGAAGATGGTGCAACCCCATCGGGCAATGCTCAAATTGAAAAACTGAATCGGAACTTGGGTCAATACTACGACTTACAATCCAAACAATTTACAGCCCATACCACCGTGCGCGATACCCATGTCGGTTACTGGTTTGAATTGGCTGAACATCCTGAAATTGATCAACATGATGGCAGTGATAAAGAATTCCTGATTACAGGCAAAAACTTTTATAACCAAAACAACTTACCTAAAGATCTACATCAACAGATCAATCAATTATTAGCACAAAGCAACTGGCAACCGACTCAATCGAATAATGAAGAGCGCCAAGCCAACCAACTGATTCTGCAACGCCGCAATATCAAAACCGTTCCTGAATTTAACCCATTGCAACACCGTCCAGCAGCTTCACCACAACGTGCCAAAGTGGTTGGGCCAAGCGGCGAAGAAATCTATGTGGATGAATGGGGACGGATCAAAGTCCGTTTCCTGTTTACCCGCAATGACGACCATAGCCATGATGGTGGTGCGGGAGCGAATGACAACGACACCGATTCAGCTTGGGTGGATGTACTGACCCCTTGGGCAGGTGAAGGCTTTGGCGCACGATTCTTACCCCGTATTGATGAAATCGTAGTCATCGACTTCTTTGATGGTAATATTGATCGTCCATTTGTAGTGGGACGTATCCATGAAGGCCATCGCAGCCCAACCAAATTTGACAATGCAGGTAGGCTGCCAGACACCAAGAAACTGGCAGGAATCAAATCGAAAGAATATCAGGGCGAAGGTTTTAACCAACTGCGCTTTGATGATACCACAGGTCAGATCAGCGCCCAGTTGCAAAGCAGTCATGCTGCCAGTCAACTCAATCTAGGGAAGTTGAGTCACCCTAAAGCAACAGCTGAAAGTGAAGATCGCGGTGAAGGTTTTGAGCTGCGCACTGACCAATGGGGTGCAGTACGCGCAGGCGAGGGTCTACTGCTTTCCACACATAAACAGGATCAAGCCCAAGGTGAACATCTGGATGCCCAAGTTGCTAAACAACAGCTAGAAGGCAATCAAAGCAATGCCAAAGCCTTGAGTGAAGTGGCCAAGAATCAGCAGACTGATGAAATAGAATCGCTGGATCAACTCAAAGAATTTGCTGAGCAGATTCAAGAGAAGATCGCTCAGTTTAAAAAATCATTGCTATTGCTGAACTCACCAGCAGGGATTGGTCTAAGTAGCAATGAAGATATTCATTTATCTGCGGATGGACAAATCAATCAGTTTGCAGGCGATAGTATCAATTTGAGTACACAGAAAAATCTGATTACGCATGCGCAAAACAGAATCAGTGTGTTTGCAGCGCAGAATGGAATTAAGCAAGTGGCTGCCAAAGGTAAGGTTGAAGTCCAAGCGCAGTCGGATGGTATGGATTTACTGGCCAAGCAAGGGATTCAGATTATTTCAACTGAAGACCGTATTGAGATCAGCAGTCCGAAAGAGATTGTGATTACTGCGGGTGGTTCTCAGATCAAACTGAATGGTTCAGGTATTTTCCCTGTGACCAGTGGCAAGTTTGAGGTGAAAGCAGGGCAGCATTTACTCGCCTCAGGCGCGAGTGCAAGTAGCAATGCACCCCAGTTACCACAAGCAAAATCATTGAAAGGCGCGCTACAGTTATTAAGAAGTTATGGGGGAGATAATTTCTTTAAGCAGAACAGCTATAAAGTGATTGATTCTCTGGGTAAGCAACTGACTGGCAAACTAGATGGAAATGGTTTTGCGCAAGTGACAGGCATTGCACCAGGTGCAGCTAAGGTCATTTTTGAAAAAGATGAGACCAGTGCATGGGCATCAAGTAGTGACTTTAAACGTGATTATACTTGGGCAGAGCCAGTAGAAAAAGTTGTCGCCTCATTAAGCAGTGCATTGGGACAGAACATGAAGCAACAGCTGAGCAGCAGTTTAGTTTCGATGGATAAAAACAGCCTTAAAAATATAGGTAAAAATACCTTAAATGGTTTGGTTGAGCAGACGGTTGGGCAAATCAAGGATCAAGTCAGCAATACCGCTTTAAGTGCTGTTTCAAAGCAACTGAACCTTAATATTTCTCCAGATCAAATGAAAAGCTTGGCGCAACTCGCCATGAATCCGAGCCAGTCGGTTGACATGATCAAAGCACAGGGTGTGGGTTTTGTAAAAGATCAGGCAGCTACAAAATTGGCGGAGGCCACCCAAATGGATTCGATTCTTCAACAAGGCATCGTTGATCGTTTTCATGGTCAGAACAATGGTTAGGACAGATTTTAATTCACGCGCAGCAATTTAAAAAATAGATGTATTGAAATAAATTAAGGGTTTGAGATTGATGGCTACGGAAAAAACACAACTGGCAACAGATCAAAAAGCGTCGAAGGTTGAACTTGCTGTTTTTAATTTGGACAGCGTACACACGGTAACTGACCTGCAAATGATTGCCAAGCAAATCCAGCTTTATTTACAGGTATGTGGGAATACCAGTTTAGAACAATTACAAGGGAGTGCGAATACTGCAACGGTAGCCAATATTTTTGCTTTAACTGGCAGTGTGCTGGATTTAATTTTATACGCGACCGACAGCAAGACAGAGGATGCTGCGGTACAACAGGGTGCATTGCTCGCTGCAAATTTAATTGGTTTATTTGCGGAACCAAGCAATGAAGCACATGCGCGTATGGCATTACGTCCGATGTTTGGTCTAATGTCGCAATGTTTATATCCTGAAAATGGAAAGATTAAAGACGCGGATATTAAACGCTTGGGACTACATCTGAATGCGATGGTCGCAGGTGATTTAGAAAAGTTTTTACAAGAAACACAAGCCAAATTAGCGACCTTGCTCTCACAGGCAACGATTTTAGGCAGCAGTATTCTGACGAGCTTGTCTGTGCCTGCTACACCAATGAATGCGAGCATGGCTGCAACGTCGGCAGGTGTGACAGCAGAGAAAAGAGACCCCAAACTCAAATTTAGCAATTGGGCTGCACCTCTCATTGATTTAATCGGTAAACCGAGTCAGGCAGATTTAACCCCTAAACTACAACCCAATATTCAAACACGCCTGCAACAAGAAGCAATACAGGCAATTGCAACTTTAAGCCAGACTTTACAGCAGCAAGCCAATGCAGGGCAGAAATACAGCTTGGCTTGGTTATTACAACAAACTTTAACTGCGATTCAGGCCAGCGAAAATAAAGGCAATGCCAGTGTGCCGATTAATCAGACGGGAGAATATGAGCGTCATACCAAAGGTGATACCTTGGAGTTTGTGAGCTTACAGGCGGATGCGTTGAATGCACCACCTTGTGAAGGTAATGGGTCAGAGACGGGTAAGAGTATCAGTTATTCAATTGGCGCAGAGCGGGTTCAGCATGCCGATTTCTATTTACCGAAAGTTGGTTTTGTATTTAGTCGCCAATATAACTCGCAAATGGATGAGTTTGATCAGGGGATGATTGGCGCTCGTTGGATGATGCCTTTTTCCAATGTGATTTTGCCAAAAGAACAAGGTTACGTCTTTATTGATGCGAAAGGGCGTAAACATGCCTTACCATCTACGATTTTGCAGCAGGCTTATACCGTTCCTTATGAAGGAGTGACGGTTCATCCAGTTGGAAATGGTGATTTACTATTAAATTTTGGTGGTGAATGGAGTTTACATTTTCATCAATTTGGTCTTGGTCAGCCCTATCATTTAATTCAACAATTCAATGAAAATTCCAATGAAAAAATTAGCCTAAGTTATCTTTTGGCAGATGGTGTTGCTTATCTGCAAACTATTGATTTCCAATTTGAACAGGCTCAGCACCAACTAAAATTTGCCTTTAATGAGCAAGTTAAGATTATTGCGGTATTTGTGGATGATCAAATTGAGCCTTGGGCACGCTATTACTATGATGCACAAGGTAATCTGATTACAGCTTTCGATCAAAATGGGTATGCACGTCAATACGAATATAATCAGGCGCACCAGCTAACGCGCTATACCGATCGTACAGGACGTGGACAAAATATTCGTTATGAATCGACGTTGCCAAATGCCAAAGCCATTGAAGAATGGGCGGATGACGGCAGTTTCCATACCAAACTGAAATGGCATCCGCGTTTACGTCAAGTTGCGGTTTACGATGCCTATGATGTACCAACCTATTATTATTTTGATTTGGATGGTTTTACCTATCGGACTCGTTTAGCTGATGGTCGAGAGTCTTGGTATTCTCGTGACGGTGAAAAACGCATTACTCGACAAATTGACTTTGAAGGTCGGGAAACTCAGCAAGAATATAATGATCAAGGGCAACTGGCGAAAATTGTACAGCCGAATGGTGGTGTGATTCGCTTTGCTTATGATGAACAAGGCAATTTAACCGAGACCAAAGATCCAGAAGGTAATATCTGGAAACGTGAATATGATGCACAGGGCAATGTTAGCAAAGAGATTAATCCCTTAGGTCATGTCACTCAATATAAATACAACAGCAATAATCAAGTGGTGGAAGTGGTTGATGCCAAAGGAGGTATCAAGAAAATCCAGTACAATGATCAAGGGCAAATGCTGTCTTATACCGATTGTTCAGGCAAAAGCAGTACATGGGAATATGATGAAGAAGGTGATCTAAGTGCCCAGCAAGCGGCGAATGAACAGAAAGTTCAATATCTGTATAGTCTGCAAGGCAAAGATAAAGGTCAGCTTCAAGCCATCGTGTATCCAGATGGCTTGAAAGAGCTATTTGAGCATGATCAAGAAGGTCGCCTGCTTAATCACACCGACACCAACGGCTTAACCACTCAATATCAATACAATACTGTCGGCCTGTTAGAACAACGCATTGATGCCAATCAGCATCGTGTGGGCTATCAATGGGATAGACAGGGTCGTATCCAAAAGCTTATTAATCAAAATCAGGCTGAATACCAGTTTAGCTATAACAAGTTTGGTCAGTTGGTCAGTGAACAAGCATTTGATGGTGAGGAAAAGCATTATAGCTATAGTGAAAATGGTCTATTGTTCCAGATTCGACAACCCAATATTCTGACTGAATTTAGCTATTATGATGATGGACAGATTGCTTCTAAAACATATACGCATCTGCATACTCATCAAAGCCAGACAGAGCAATTTGAATATAATTTAAATCAACAATTAAGCTCGGCCAGTAATGCAGAAAGTCAGGTTCAACTGTATCGTAATCAGCTTGGACAATTGGTGCGTGAACACCAGCATTATAAAATGTTGAATCTAACGGCTGTACTGCGTTATGAATATGATGAACTGGGTCATCTGGTTAAAACGATTCGTCCAGACGGACAGCAACAGACCAATCTAAGTTATGGTTCAGGACATATCTACGGAATTGCGTTTAATCAGCAGGATGTTGTTTCTTTCCAACGTGATGATTTGCATCGTGAAACGGGACGTTTTCTGGCAAATGGTTTGGTGCAAACCAAGTATTATAATGATGTGGGGTTATTGATTTCTCAACAGATTGAGCCTGAGCAAGAAAGCTCAGATCGACTCCGTTATCAAGCGCATAGGCATTATCAATACGATAAAAACTATTTGCTCACCCAAGTTGAAGACAGTCGTTTAGGACAGCTTAATTATCAATATGATCCGATTGGACGTCTGATTTCAATGCAAAGTCAGCATAAAAACGAGAGTTTTAAGTTCGATCCAGCGGGGAATCTGATTGACCCAATCAACCAGACAACACATGCCAAAAACAATTTAATCAAGCAGTATCAAGGCAAGCATTATCAATATGATGTACAAGGCAATGTGATTGAAACCATGCAAAATGGTAAGGTCTTAAAGCTGACTTGGGATAATCATAACCGTTTGATTCAAAGTAACTTGAATGGGAAAGTGACTCAGTATGGTTATGATGTCTTTGGACGTCGTTTATATAAGAAATCATCAAATCAAGACTTCACCTTATTTGGATGGGATGGAGATTTGATGATTTGGGAATCTAGCCAAAATTCGAGCCATCCTGAGAACAGTTATACCAAACATTATGTCTATGAGCCTGATAGCTTTGTACCGTTAATGCAGGCGGGGTATCAGGGTTTTATTCAACTGATAGAAACACCTGATTATAGTGAATATCTCAACAAGCCTTATTCGGTTTATAAAGATCCGATTTGGAGCAGCGATACACGTAAAAACCGTGTGGCTTTAGAACAGACGGTATTTTATCATTGTGATCAGGTTGGAACACCGCAAACACTGAGTAATGCCGCAGGTGAATGTGTTTGGGAAATTACTCAGGATACATGGGGGACTGCGCTCGAGATTCAAATGCTAAATAAGGACAATCCATTTGAGCAGAGCAATATTAGATTCCAAGGCCAATATTACGATAATGAAACAGGACTGCATTATAACCGTTATCGTTATTATGAGCCGTATAGTGCAAGGTATATGAGTAAAGATCCGATAGGACTTGAGGGCGGTATGAATACCTCTGCTTATGTAAATAATCCGAATCAATGGATTGATCCGAAAGGATTAAATGGAATGAATTTTGGTGAGATGTTTGGTATTCCTGCTAGTGCTCAATCTGGTTTAGCGTACCAAGGAAGGAAGAATTATGATTGTTACGCTGAAACTGGAGAGCTATGTAAGTTAAATATACCACCATTATTTGATTATGTTGCATGTAGTGGTGGCGGATTAGGAGTAGGTGTTGGCTTTGTAAAAAATCAATGGACTGGTGAGTATTATATGAGTGGTTCTAAGGATTCTATTTTAGCACCTGTGGCAAAATCAGCTGCACAAAAAAAACCATTTAGCGCTAAAGATTTAGCGGGGATTAGTTGTGTAGGTGGTAATATTCATAATATTCCAAGTTATACAAAATCAATGATGACGATGGGAGAAATTACAAACGAATTTGTAAGTGGAGCTTCTGTCTCAGTTGGAGGTGGAGCTTATGGTGCAGTAGCAAACTTAGTTGTTCCATTAGTAAACAAAAGTAGTCCCGTGCGAGGAGCATGGGCTTCTGAATTTGGTGTAGGAACACCAGGGGTAAATGTTGGAGTCAGTGGCACAGTTAGTGTTGATACAATTTTAGATGCAGTCAAACCTAATAGAGAAAAGAATTAAGAGAGTAATTGTAATGTCTATTATAGTAAGAAATTCGGTTTTGAAATTTATATTATTAATTTTAATTAGCTTAGGTTTTTCTGGGTGTGACTTTAGAAAAAAAAATGAAGTCAAAATTCTCGATAATAACAAGACAATAATTAAAAAATTTGAAAGTGATGCTAACTATGTTTTTGGCGATCGCATCTTAGATAAACATTCATTCTCATCATATAATGCAGATAGATTAATATTTCAAATTCAGAGTGATGGTGGTATTGGCGAAATAGATTTTTTAAACAATATTGAATCTAGTCTTAAAGAAAAAGGATGGGTATATAAAGAAAAATATAAGGAAGCATATATTTACTGTGATAAAAAAAATAATCAACTGGAACTAGTATCTCCAGTTAAATTAGATACTTATAGTTCTGCTGGTGAAGGACAGTCATTAAACCAGTTGGTTGGGTATTGGAATGTGGGTTTTATTCACTCTAGACAGAAACGCTATGTGTGTAATATTGATAGTTAATATTGTTTAAATTCGGTTTTAAGTTGATGATAAGATTTATAAAACTGATGTCTATCTTTACTTTTAGTATTGGTTTATTTGGATGTGATGATAGTGAAGTACTGGATTTGAAGAGGTTCTCCAATGAGTTGTTTGGTAAATATGAGTACGAATATGATACTGATAGGGAAAAGAGCTCAACTCAACTTTTAGTAGTGAAAATAAAAAAACAAGATTTTTCTAGCAAAGATTATGAGGGTGTAAAAAATGATCTACTAAAGAGGAAGTGGGATTTGGTAGACTCTTATAATAGTTATTATAATTTTTGTAAAACCAACCATTATTCGATAGACATATTAAATCCGATTTATGATAAGCATTATACACGAGACGGTGAAGAAGTTAATTTTAAAAGTAAAGATTATTGGTACTTTTCAATTTATTACAATAAGCTAGGCGTTAATAATTGTATGGAGTATTATAGTAAGTAATTATTTTTTATTTTTTTACTTTGATTTGGCTTGTATGAAAAAAATTATTTTAATCCTCTCATTTCTGTTAGTCGGATGTGATAAGGAGGTAGAACGAAAACCCTATATAGATAAAGTAAATCAGGACATCGTAAATGAGGCCAAAGTTTTATTTAATGGTACTGTTGAAGATTTAAGTGCTTATTCTTCATATACTGATAACACTGTGGCATATAAAATTAAAGCAAATAAATTTGATATTAATTTTTTTATGAAAGAAGAGAGTAAAGATTTAAAAAAAATGGGATGGTCTTTCTTTAAAAAGTATAATGAAAGTTATATCTTTTGTGATGGGGAAAGACAATTAGAGATAATATCACCTAGAATTGTTTCTAAAAATGAAGTTTTAGTTAAAGGTTCTGCTGGTATGCAGTTGGATAAGTTTTGGCATGTTATATTTATGTCACCAAATAATACAAGGCGCTATGTTTGTTATGACTACAAGAAATAATGTTTGAATTTAAATATTTTTGAAAAATGTGTATTTATATAATGAAAAGTATATATCAATCTTTTTTAATTATCATACTTTTAACTTCCTGTGCACAAGATGAAAATCTAGAGATTGGAAGAAGTAATCATCCAATTAATATAGAGTTGAAAAGAGAGGCTAAAGATATTTTTGGAGATAAGCTAGAAAGAGAAAGAAGTTATCAATCATTTTCTTCAAATGACGTTGTTTATAAAATTAGTGCTAGAAATTTAAGTATGGAACAGTTTGAATTCTACAAAGATCAGATATTACCTGAAAAAGGTTGGTTTTTTAGATCAAAAGTTAATGAAGGCTATATATTTTGCCAAGGTTCTCGCCAATTAGAAATAATTCCTCCACAAGTTCTTGTTGATAACAATGAACTAGGTCGAGGAGATATTGGTAAACAGCTTGAAAAGAATTGGAATATTTTTTTAAGACATACTGCTAATGGTACTTTAAATGAATGTTATTTGAGAAGTAAAAGTTAAATATGATACGGATTTTTGAATTTATTTTATAAAAGATTTATGGATAAGAAGGAAATGACAAATCACTTTAAGAAATTACTCATTTCTTTAATAGTAGTACCTTTTTTGAGTTGTTCTTTACTTGAGGAAAAAGTATGTATTCATAATTTTAATAAGAGAGTGATTGAACTAAGCCATGATCTAAAGGTACAGAAGGTGATCAATCGTATTGATCAGAAAATTTTTTGTGGAAACCATCCTTATAGTGATTTTTATAATCGCTTGGATAGTTTATTGGTAGGGTTGGATGAAATTCAACGAGAAGAATTTTATACAGTTTTATTTTTTGCTGAATTCCATCGCAATGAAAATGGTGGTGAGTATGTTGAATTTTTGAATAAAAATAATATTAATATTTACAAGCAATATAAGCTAAAAATGAGTGATCAAAAGTTATTGGCTAAAATGAAATATACAGATGAAGAGTTGTTGAATATAAAAGCCTTGGGTGAGATGCTTCATTAATGTATTTTATTAAGATTTAATATATAATCTTGAAATTTTAGTTTGATAGCTAAATTTATAAATTTTTAATTAAATATAAAGGGTATGTTTTGTCTTCTGTAAAATTTTCTTATATTGCTGGTTTCTGGCGCCGATCATTTGCTTTTCTTATTGATTTATTACTGGTAGGTGGTTTCTGCTGGAGTACGATTAGACTTTTATCTAATTTTTTGCATCAATTCCCAGTTATATCTATTTTTATTGGATATTTCTTTGTTGTTTTATATTTTGGTTTGTTAAACAGTCATTTACATTCTGGACAAACGTTTGGCAAACAGCTTTTAAAAATCAGAGTGGCTGACACACATGGGAAAGATCTTGCTGTAATTCCATCATTGCTTCGTTCATCCATCTTGTTTGCGCCATCATGCCTCATGTCATTAAGCGGTTATTTTCCGATTTTACTATTATCTGAATTATTCAACCTGTTGTTGGCCTGCTTACAAATTTTGCTTATTTATTTTTATATTTTTAACCGACAAAACCGCCGCTCCATTCATGACTTCGTTGTGGGTTCAATGGTGATTAATTTAAAAAAAGATGATCAAGAACAACAAGTTCCTGAGATGTGGACTAAGCATAAGATTTTTGCAGCATTGATTACGTTGGTGGGTTTAGGCATTGGAATTTCTTCTTTCAATTTGTTTGATCGTGATAATACTGTTGAAATTAATAATTTTAAGGGCGGTCAGCCTGAAATTGTTCATGTAAAACGGATTTTAGAAATGGAAGATGGATCAGAGGCTCAACTCATTTTATTTGATGTGCAGATCAATGATCCAATAAAACTTAAAAATTCATTTTTCGCCCAAGAGTTCGCAGATAATTTACAAAGACTTGAGCCGCAGTTGATAAATGACAGCAGTAAAATTTCAATTCTTTTGAGCACACGGCTTCAATTTGGCTTAGCCTCATCAATGGATTTAAATATGTACTCAGTTAAAAAAACGCAGCAAGGATTAAAGGTTGTAGAAGAGATTTCTACCGTAAACTTTTAAACCATGAAAAAAGCTGAAGCTATTTGTTGCATAGATTAAACCTTTTAATTTACGTGCGGATAGCTTCAGTATCTCTAATCCTGTTCCATTAAACACACTCCGTAAAGACCAACTTTATAGTTTAAGCGTTGTTTGTCAGCCTGAATTTCTTCATTTTCTTATGAGGTTAAACAAGGACGTACAACAATGAAAAAAGCACTGCTTCTCTTGGGTTCAATAGGTATCTTGGCAAATACGCCAGTCTTGGCCGCCGATTTAAGTATCGGTGACCCGAAAACACAGGCGGGTGAACTAAAACTGACAGGCGCCATCCGTACCCGCTATATCCATAAAGACTATATTGTCGAAGCCAATGAAGGCTCCAAAAATGATGACTGGAGATTGGCCGATATCAAGGCGGTCTTGAGTTATGAAAATCCAGACTGGATTGCATCGATGGATGTGCGTTGTTACCAGTATGACCGCTTATGTGATGCACTGTTTTTAAAAGATGCTTGGGCAGGCTACAAATTCTCGGATCAGCAACGGCTGACAGTTGGTTTTCAATCGGTTGATTTCGGCTTTGGACGACTTTGGGGCAATAGTTATTATGAAACTTTGCTCAATACCGTTGGGCTGGAAGACATTCAAAACCTTGGAGTGAAATACCAGTTTAAGGACAATCTGTATAACTTCATTCTCGGTTTTTACCCGACTGATGGTGGTAACTACAAAGGCACATCCAAAGATTCCAGTCGCTATAGCGGTAACTTTGTGCGGGCAGATGATCAGACCCAAGGTACCGATATTGATGAAAAGAATATGTGGGTGACACGCTTATCCCGAAAATTTGAGCTCGATCAATCTCAGAATTTCTCCACGGAAATTGGTGGCTCTTACTGGTATTCGGAACTGGAAAATAACCGAACCAATAAAGATGGGCATCGTAGTACATGGAGCATTTTTAGCACCACCAATTATCAGGCATGGCAATGGTTGTTCTTGGCAGGAGAGCAGGACATTAAAAATGCAGATGATCTTTTGCCAAAAAGTTCGACCATTGGCGCATTTGACTATCCTTATCAAGTGGCCAACAAAGGTAAATATATGGCCAATGAAATTAACTATACCTTTGCTAAGCCTTTCCATCAGTTAGAAAATATTAAACCCTATGTGTCGTATAGTCGTTTTTATAAAGATGAATCAGGCTATCAAGATTCGGATCGCTTAATCGCAGGTCTATATTTTAACTATAAAAAAGTCGGCATACAGGGGGAATATATCTGGAGTCGCAATGACCCAATGACGGGCAGTGGCGCAGATGGATTGGCACAAGGTGAGAGCAATCAATGGAATAAATTGTTCTATTTATCCTTGGGTTATTATTTCTAAACTCAGCGTTGAAAATGAGCCAGTCTGTTTGCGATAGACTGGCTTTTTGCTTTAGGCGGTTCTTAAGATCAAAGCACCAATCAAAATGATGCATGAGGAGATAATCCGTACCGCATTAATACGTTCTTTTAGAATAAAGATCGAAATCAGCGTGGCAAATAAAATCGAGGTTTCTCTTAGTGCGGCAACAATCGCAACAGGTGCAAGCGTCATCGCCCACAGTGCCAAACCATAAGAAAAAAATGAACCGATTCCACCAATTAAACCTAAATGCCAATTATGTCGAAAATACTCCCCCATTTGCCGATATTGCATTTTTAGGGCAAAGATAAAAAAGATCAGTCCTGAGAGTACGAAACTCCATAGGATATAGGCAATGGCTGATCCTGCAAGGCGAACACCATGTCCATCCAGCAAGGTATAACCCGCAATCAGGACAGCGTTGAGTAGAGCCAGACCGATACCTTTGCGTCCCGTTTTGGGCGCAGCCAGAATCATCGATAAAATGCCGACGGAAATGGTGATAATGCCTAGCCATGCATTGAATTGAAGTTGTTCATGCAATAACAAAGTGCCTAAAATGGCCACAATCAGCGGTGCTGTGCCACGCATTAAGGGATAAGTCAGCCCCATATCGGCAACGCGATAGATTTTAGCCACCATACCAAAATACAGAATTTGTATTGCTGTTGAAGACAGAATATAAGGCCAGCTCTCGCGATGCGGAATCGGGAAAAAGGGCAGCAGTAGTGCGGCTAAAACTGCTGCGGATGCAGTGACCAATACGGTAGTTAAAAATTTATTTGTACCCGCTTTTACAATGGCATTCCATGTGGCGTGACATGTCGCTGCAAGTAAAATAAGGCCAAATATTGCCGTGCTCATAAGCTGCCTGTTATTTCATGATCTTGCTAATGTGCATGATATGGTTGAAAAAAGAAAGCAGGCAGCTTAGCGCGATTATAGAAATACTTTCTCTGTATTTGGATTGATCGGCTCAATCGGTTGGATCAACTGACCACGGCTTAGGTTCTGGATATGCTGTAAACGGTTGATCAGTTCATTTTGAATAAACAGGATACAGGTCTGTAGTTTAGACGAACTTTTTAAACGTGAAGGATAGACCGCCCAAACATCGGCATCTTGCCAGTATTCAGGCAAAATATGCTGTAACTGACCACTAATCAATTCATCTGCGACATCCCAAATCGAACGTAAGATAATGCCATGTCCCTCAATCGCCAACTGGTGAATAATCTCGCCATTATTGGAAATGAAGCGCGGTGTGACATGTACCGACCGATCTTCCGAGAGATGACGCAATTTCCATAATACTGAGGATTGGTCACGCTCACTGATAGTCAGGCAATCATGGTTGCGTAAATCTTCCAAACTTTCAGGCATGCCTTGTTGCAGTAAGTAGCTGGGTGCAGCGCAGAAAATTCGGAAATTCGACACCAGTTTTTTGGCAATCATATTCGGGGCAATGTCATTGCCGATGCGAATATCCAGATCAATACTGTGTTGAATCAGGTCTTTGGTGTTGTCGATGGTATCAAACTGAATTTCCAGTTTTGGGTACATGGTCATTAATTTAGACAGAATTGGCGCAACATGTTTACGGCCAAAACCGAAGCTACTGACTATGTCGAGATGACCTGTGGGCGTGCTTAAGGGGTTATTCACCAGCTCACTGATTTCATCAAATTCATCCAGAATATTGGAGACCCGATCCAGAATCAGTTTGCCATCTTCGGTCAAACTGACATGACGGGTACTGCGATGGAACAGTTTACAGTTCAGATTGGTTTCTAAAATATTGATGCGTTTACTGATAAATGCAGGTGAAGCACCTAGCTCCTCAGCTGAATCGACAAAACTCTTGCGTTTGGCGACTGTGCAAAAAACCTTTAAATCCGATAGGTTAGGTAGATTATTCACGATCCGTGTCCATTGGGGTGATAGTTTTCTTATTGATCATTTTTGCTGAAAACAGCATGTTTACAGCTAAGGATATTAACCAAAGGTGTAAGGGAGCGTTATGGCAAAAAAGTATAAAGTTGCCACGATTGCGGGTGATGGGATTGGTTTAGAAGTTCTACCAGAAGGCATCAAGGTTGTAAAGGCGGCAGCAGACAAATATGGCATTCAAGTTCAAATGGATAGCTTTGATTGGGCCAGCTGCGATTACTACCTTGAACACGGCAAAATGATGCCGGATAACTGGTTTGAAGTCTTGCAGGAATATGATGCAATTTTCTTTGGTGCGGTGGGTTGGCCTGAAAAGGTGCCTGATCACATTTCACTATGGGGATCATTGCTGCAGTTCCGTCGTCGTTTTGACCAGTATGTGAATTTACGTCCAGTTCGGTTAATGCCTGGGGTGAAATGTCCACTGGCTGGTAAGCAACCAGGCGATATCGATTTTTATGTGGTGCGTGAAAACAGCGAAGGTGAATATTCAGCGATTGGTGGTAAAGCCTTTGAAGGCACTGATCGTGAGTTCGTCTTGCAGGAAGCGGTGTTTACCCGTCATGGCGTCGATCGCATTTTAAAATATGCGTTTGAATTTGCGGATCAACGTGAGGCTAAAAAAATCACGGCTGCAACCAAATCTAATGGCATTGCCGTCAGCATGCCGTACTGGGACGAGCGTGTCGATGCAATGGCAAAACACTATCCACAGATTAAGGCAGATAAACAGCATGTTGATATTTTAGCGGCACGTTTTGTTCTACAGCCTGAGCGTTTTGATGTGGTGGTGGCATCGAATTTATTTGGTGACATCTTGTCGGATTTAGGCCCTGCATGTACCGGCACCATTGGTTTGGCGGCTTCGGCCAACCTCAACCCTGAACGTAAATTCCCGTCATTGTTTGAACCTGTGCATGGTTCAGCACCCGATATTTACGGTCAGCAAATTGCCAATCCGATTGCGGCGATTTGGTCAGGTGCCATGATGCTGGATTTCTTGGCAGATGGAGATGAGCAGGTGATTCAGGCAGGGCAGGAAATTATGCAGGCGATTGAGCATGTGTTGGTGCATGGCCCGAAAACGCCTGATGTCGGCGGAACTGCCAAGACCTATGAAGTGGGTGATGCGATTGCATCCTGTGTGACTCAGCAAAAAATGGATTTATTCGCGATGGAGTAAGTACCCCTGAGGGAATAGTCACTATCCGAGATGGATTGAATAGATATGGATAATCAAATTACAAAGCCTTATACAGATAAGACGCTTGCGATCACCAGTCTTGCCGTTGTATTTACATCGGTGGCTGGGTTGGCAATCTACTCATCTGAATCAATACAACTGGCAGCAAAATGGATGCAATGGACCACGTCGGTGTTTACCACGCCAGTCCTGTTATTTGCTTTTTTATCAATTATTTTTACCTTCGGTTTGGCCTTTAGTAAATACGGCAAAATCAAGCTCGGCGAAGGTAAGCCCCAATACAGCACCATGTCATGGATTTTCATGTTTATTTTGTCGGGGATCGGGTCATCTACCTTGTACTGGGGCTTTCTAGACTGGGCTTATTATTATCAAACGCCAGGTTTGAATTTAGCTCCTGAGTCAGCTGAAGCACTGAAATACAGCGTGGCCTATTCCTTCTTTCACTCTGGTTTGAGTGCATGGTCGATCTATGCTTTGGCATCGATTTCACTGTGCTATAGCTATCATGTCAGAAAGAATAAAGGCTTGAGCTTAGCCTCAATGGTCGAAGCAGTCACTGGCTTTAAAGCGACAGGACCCGTTGGACGTGTGGTCGACCTGATGTTCTTGCTATGCATGTTTGGTGCCTTGACCATTTCACTGGTTTTGACTGCAGTCACTTTTACCAACATTCTGTCCCAACTCACGGGTATTCCGAATACCTTCATGACCAAAGTCATTATCATCTTGGCGGTGTCGGTGTTATTTGCCCTCAGCTCTTATGTCGGTATGGATAAAGGCATGCAGCGTTTGAGTCATATGGTGTGTTTGGGTGTGGTGCTGTTTGCGATCTATGTGCTGTGCTTTGGCCCAACCCAATTCATTATGAATAATTCATTGATGAGTTTTGGTCTGATGGCGACTAACTTTGTCGATATGAGTCTGTTTACCGACCCGATGGGCGATGGAAAGTTTACCCGTGAATGGACGGTGTTCTATTGGTTATGGTGGATTTCTTATGCACCCGGTGTAGCGCTGTTTGTGACCCGTGTATCTAAAGGACGCACCATTAAAGAAGTGATTCTTGCCATGGTCATCGGCGGTAGCGTTGGTTTATGGTTCATCTTTGGGGTATTTGAAAATTACAGCGTTCACAGCTTTATTCACGGCATGGTCAATGTGCCGCAAATCTTGAGTCAGCAAGGCGGTGAAGTGGCGATTGGTCAACTGCTCGGTTTATTGCCAGCAGGCAAGCTGATGATGTGGTTGTTCCTTGGCATTATGGTGATTTTCCTTGCAGCACATATGGATGCGGTGGGCTATGCGGTTTCTGCAACCTGTACCCGTGGCCTAAGTGAAGGGCAAGATCCATCTCCGAATGCGCGTTTGTTTTGGTGTCTGATGTTAACCCTGGTACCGATTGCGATGATTTTCTCTAAGGCGCCGTTAGACACCATGAAAACGGCCACCATTGTGACTGCCTTGCCGTTTATTGTGATTATTCTGGTACAGACCTATGGCTTGGTGAAATGGTTGATTGAGGATTATTCCAAAGTACCATCGCATTTGATTGAACAGCGCAGCTTTAGTGATTTGGACGCGCTTGAGCATACTGACCCAAATCAACAGATGCAGATTGATATTGCGGCAACCACACTGGCACATAAAAGCAGTCAAAAGGAATTGTTATGACTCAGCAACCGAACATGCACTATGGGTTAAGCGAAGAAATGCAAAGTCTGGTGTACTGGAGCAGCATTTATTCAGCAGCGGATAACGATATTGATTCAATTCGTGCAGCCTATGATGCGATGTGCCTGCATTACACCTTGCCACGTGATGGTACGGTCAATATTGAAGATAAAACTGTTGCGCATGCCACTCATCCAGTCAATGTTCGGTTGTATTCACCCTTGGGCCAAGCACCTGCGCAAGGTTGGCCTTGCGTGTTGTTTATCCATGGGGGTGGCTGGATGCTGGGGAATCTAGATTCACATGAATTTATTACCCGTTATTTATGTCGTGATTTGAATGTTGCGGTACTGAGTGTGGATTATCGTTTGGTGCCCGAACATCATTTCCCAGCCGCTTATGAAGACTGTGAAACGGTTTATCAGTGGCTTCGTGCGCATGGCGCAGACTGGAACATTGATCCAACGCAGATTGCCTTAGCAGGCGACAGTGCAGGCGGCAATTTAGCCGCGGCACTGGCGGTTCAATTACAACATACAGGCAATCAGGCATGTGGTTTGGCTTTGATCTATCCATGTTTGGGCATTAGTTTTGATACCGCGTCTTGTCAGCAGCACGCACAGGCGCCGTTATTGACGCTCGAGGAAATGCATTATTACCTGAAGGAATATGCGCCGAATGCAAATGACTGGGAAGATACACGTTTAGCGCCACTAAATGCACAGGATTTTTCTGACATGCCACGTAGCTTTGTTGCGGTGGCTGAATACGATCCACTGAGTGATGACGGGCGTATTTTCGTGGACAAGTTAAAACAAGCCAATATTACCGCCGAGTTTTATCTCGGCAAAGGATTACTACATGGCAGTTTACGTTTAGTACGGGATTGTCCTGTGGTGCAGGATTTATATCAGCACATGCTGAGTTCGTTAAAGCAAATGTTCAAGTGATTTGAACATCAGCCAATTTTGATAAAACGGTCGTTAGGACAAAACAGTTTAATGGAGTAAAACCATGAATGCAGTTGAAAAATTACCAGAAGATTTCTGTTCAAACCCAGATGTGGCATGGACATTTCCAAAAGTGTTCTATACCTCATCTCAGGTGTTTGAGCGCGAAAAAGAAGAAATTTTTGCGAAAAGCTGGATTTGCGTAGCACATGGCAGTGAAGTTGCCCAAGCCAATGACTATATTACCCGTAAGGTGATTGGTGAAAACATCATCGTGATTCGCGGTAAAGATAGTGTATTGCGTGCATTTTATAATGTCTGCCCACATCGTGGTCATGAATTATTAAGTGGTAGCGGTAAAGCCAAAAACGTGATTACCTGTCCGTATCATGCATGGACATTCAAGCTGGATGGTAGTTTGGCACTGGCACGTAACTGTGATCATGTTGAGTCTTTTGACAAGCAAAACTCCAGCATGGTGCCGTTAAAAGTTGAAGAATATGGTGGTTTTGTCTTTATTAATATGGATGAAAATGCCACTTGTGTTGAAGATCAATTGCCTGAATTTGCACAAAAACTGAATGAAGCTTGTGCCGTAATCAAAGACTTGAAACTGGCTGCACGTTTTGTAACGGAAACACCTGCCAACTGGAAAGTGATCGTGGATAACTATTTAGAATGTTATCACTGTGGTCCAGCGCATCCTGGTTTTGCTGACTCGGTACAGGTGGATAAATACTGGCACACCACCCATCAAAATTGGACGCTGCAATATGGTTATGCACGTTCTTCAGAAAAATCATTCAAGCTTGACCCATCGGTGAAGGATCCAACTTTTAGTGGTTTCTGGACTTGGCCATGCACCATGTTTAACGTACCACCGGGTGCGAACTTTATGACCGTGATTTATGAGTTCCCGATGGATGCGGAAACCACTTTGCAGCACTATGACATTTTCTTCACCAATGAAGAATTGACTCAAGATCAGAAAGACCTGATTGAATGGTATCGCAATGTCTTCCGTCCTGAAGACCTCGAACTGGTTGAAAGCGTACAACGTGGTTTAAAATCACGGGGTTATCGTGGTCAAGGGCGTATCATGACCGACAAGCAACGTTCAGGAATCAGTGAACACGGTATTGCGTATTTCCAGAATCTTGTTGCGCAATACCACAAATAATTTTGTCTCAGGCATCAGATAATTTAAGGTGCGGTGATCAGGCCGTACCTTGCTTTTAATCGATAGGAACATGACATGTCAAGTTTGCAAGCAAGTCCGTTATTTCAACAACGCGGATTGATCAATGGTCAATGGGTGAGTGCACAATCTAATGCCACCATTCCTGTGACCAATCCTGCGACAGGTGAAGAAATTGGTGTCATTCCAAATATGGGTGCAGCAGAAGCCACCGAAGCGGTTGAAGTGGCGTATCAGGCTTTAGCAGCGTGGAAAGGATTAACGGCACAAAAACGTGCAGACCTATTATTGGCTTGGTATCAGCTGGTTTTGAGCCACGCGGATGAGCTGGCGCGGATCATGACCATTGAGCAGGGTAAACCCTTAGCCGAAGCTTTGGGTGAAGTGAAATATGCAGCTTCATTTATTCAATGGTTTGCGGAAGAAGGCAAACGTGTTTATGGCGATGTGATTCCAACCACCAATAGCCAGCAGCGTTTTATTATCACCAAAGAACCTGTGGGTGTGGTTGCAGCGATTACGCCGTGGAATTTCCCTATTGCCATGATTACCCGTAAAGCGGCACCTGCTTTGGCAGCGGGTTGTACGATCGTGATTAAGCCTGCCAATGAAACCCCATATTGTGCGCTTGCAATTGCCAAACTGGCAGAAATGGCAGGCATTCCAGCAGGTGTCATTAATGTAGTTACAGGCAAATCGCAAGAGATTGGTTTGGTCTTTAGCAGTCATGAAAAAGTCAAAAAACTGACCTTTACTGGTTCTACACCTGTGGGGCGTTTATTGATGCAGCAATGCTCAGGCACCATTAAAAAATTGGCGCTGGAACTGGGTGGCAATGCACCATTGATCGTGTTTGATGATGCGGATCTGGATAAAGCGGTACAAGGTGCAATCTTTGCCAAGTTCCGTAATGCAGGGCAGACCTGTGTTTGTGCCAATCGAATCTATGTCCATGACAAGGTTTATCAGGCCTTTACCGAGAAATTTGTGCAAGAAGTACAGAAATTCAAAATCGGCAATGGTTTGGAACCGAATGTACAGATCGGGCCGTTAATCAATGACAAGGCAGTACTGAAAGCAAAACAGTTGATTGATGATGCTTGTGGCAAAGGTGCCCAAGTGGCGTGCGGTGGTCAACAACATGCACTTGGACAAACCTTCTTTGAACCGACCGTGTTAACCGATGTTTCGCGTGATATGGACATTGTTCAGGAAGAAATTTTTGGCCCAGTAGCACCTTTAATTCGTTTTACTGAGGAAGCGGATGTGGTGGCGCAAGCCAACGATACCATTTTTGGTTTGGCAGCCTATGTGTATAGCGAAAACATTTCACGGATTTGGCGTGTGGCTGAACAACTGGAATATGGCATGGTCGGGATGAACTCAACTGCTATTTCCAATGAAGTGGTGCCATTTGGCGGTGTAAAACAATCGGGTGTTGGTCGTGAAGGCTCTAAATACGGTTTAGAAGAATTTATGACCATTAAATATATGTGTTTAGGAATTTAGGGACACTGTTGGTTGGGTTGTCAGAATGGGCAGCCCAACGGGCAATATGCGCTTAAAATTAGAAAATGCTGAGATGAGCAGCATGCGGTAAAGAGGATTTAGACATGGCTAGTCATTATGAAATGTTTGCATCGGTGGTCACACGGGTAGAGCAACTGACTCCACTGATCAAACGGTTTACATTTAAACGTCAGGACGGACAAAATTTCCCTCAATTCAATGGTGGCAGTCATATCATTGTGAAAATGAATGATCAGCTATCCAATGCCTATTCATTGATGAGCTGTGCTCATGATCTATCGACTTACCAAGTCTGTGTCCGTAAAGATATTGAAGGTAAAGGTGGTTCAGTCTTTATGCATGATCAGTGCAATGAAGGCTGTGAAATTCTGATTTCTGAACCGAAGAATTTGTTTCCATTGGCGGCAGATGGTGAGAAACATATTTTAATTGCAGGCGGGATTGGGATTACCCCATTTGTGCCGCAAATGGATGAGCTGGCAGCGCGTGGTGCAGACTTTGAATTGCATTATGCCTACCGTTCCCCAGAGCATGCTGCATTGTTAGATGAACTCAAGCAAAAGCATGGCGAACATATTGTTAGCTATATTGATTCAGATGGAAAATATCTTGATCTCGATCAATTGATTGGCTCTCAACCCAAAGGTACGCACGTCTATGTGTGTGGCCCAAAGCCAATGATTGATGCAGTGATCGATCGTTGTAATTACCATCGTTACCGCGATGAATATATTCACTGGGAACAGTTTGCATCTACGGTACCTGAAGAGGGTGAAGCATTTACGGTTGTATTGGCGAAATCCAATCAAGAAGTGGAAGTGCAAGGCAATCAAACCATTTTACAAGCGATTGAATTGCTCAATATTGATGTGGAATGTTTATGCCGTGAAGGAGTCTGTGGCACGTGTGAAACCATGATTCTAGAAGGTGAGGTAGAGCATTTCGATCAGTATCTGAGTGATGATGAAAAAGCCTCACAGCAGTCGATGATGATTTGTGTATCGCGTGCAAAAGGCAAAAAACTGGTACTTGATCTTTAATTTAAAGTTTTGAGTTTAAAAATATAAAAAAGCAGCCTAAGCTGCTTTTTTATTGATCAGGAACATTGATTCAGATTTATTTTTTGCCTTTCTTGGTTTTTAAGTATTCTTGATAAGATTCTTCGGCAAAGCGTCTTAAGGAATCCCCAATGGCAGCATATTGGTATTCATTCAGGTTGGCCAATGACGCACGGGCAGAAGGGTGCTGTACCCCAAAGCCTGAACCTGGTAACAGTACCACACCTGTTTCATCAGCAACGCGGAATAATAATTCGGTTGGGTTCTTATTCTTCATGACCCAATCTGCAAACTCGTCTCCATACAGTGTTCGAGAGGTATTTTCCAAGTTGACCAAGGTATAGTAATCGACTGAGTTTGGATCGGCTGGAACTTCAACTCCTAATTGTCGATACAGCGCAGCATCACGTTCGCGCACTACAGATTTAACCGCCTTCTTATAGTTCTGTTGCGAATCCATCATATTGAATAGGGCAAACAGTACCATTTGCACTTGTTGAGGTGTAGAAAGACCTGCGGTGTGGTTCAGTGCTACATTGCGACTATCTGCGACCAGACGATCAATAAATTTGATCTTGGCTGGATCAGTGGTTAAAGAAGAATAGCGTTCTTCCAGTTCCTTCTTGTCTTTTTTCGACAGCGCAGCCAGTTTTTGATCCAGAATATTATTGTTGGAGAGAGCGATTACCCCGAGTCTCCATCCAGTTGCTCCAAAATATTTCGAGAATGAATACACCAAGATGGTATTGTCTGGGCAGATCGCAAACAGTGATTTGAAATTGTCTGCAAATGTACCGTACACATCATCGGTTAAAATAATCAGGTCAGGTCGTTTTTTCACGATATCAGCCAATATCGCCAAACCTTCATCGCTGAGTTTTACTGAGGGCGGGTTACTTGGATTCACCAGAAAGAAGGCTTTAATCGATGGGTCTTCCAGTTTCCGCAATTCAGATTCAGGGTATTGCCATCCGAGTTTTGGATCGGCCTCGATCAGGACTTCTTCAAGTTGATAGTCATTCAGTTTTGGAATTTCCAAATATGGTGTGAAAATAGGTGCACCAATCGCGATACGATCGCCATTGGCAATAATTTTATTCTCTTTTAAGGAGTTAAAAATATAGGCCATTGCTGCGGTTCCACCTTCGACCGCAAACAAGTCTAAGCCTTCTTTCGGCATGCCTTGGACGCCCATTTCACGTAGGATATATTCTTTGATAATCGATTCACTGATACGTAGCATGCGGTCAGGGACAGGGTAGTTACAACCTAAAATTCCCTCAACCATTTCCAGTAAAAAAGCATCTGGATCTAAACCGAGCTGATCTCGGACATAGGAAATGGCTTTGCCTAAAAATACTACACCGGGTTTATCCCGATTGTGCATAATGAAGTTATCGAAGCGAGATTGCAGACCAACTGGGCGAGGGAAGCCGCCTAAGCCTTCTGGCATATAAGAGAACGAAAACTCTGATTCCGTTGTTGAAAATAGCCCCAATTGGAAGAATGCCCGACGCGGAATCGTGGCTAAAAAGTTTGGATTTCCGCGGCCTGCATTCAGCATCATCCTGTCTGTTTTGCTTTGGGCAAGCTCAATTAAATTGTCTTTTAGTTCGAATGGGCTAAGTTTTGAGTATTTTGAGTAATCAACGTTCCCCATGGGAAGTCTCCTTAATTATAGTGACGGCAATAAAATTTTGAATATGGATTTAAGCAAGGCCAACAATCAGTGGGCCAAGCAGAGTTAAGAATACGTTTGCCAAGGCATAGGTAATTGCAAAAGGCACGGTCGGAATTGAGTTTCCAGCTTTATCTAAAATTGCACCAAAGGCAGGGTTGGCACTACGAGAACCAGACAAGGCGCCTGCCATAACGGCAACGTTGTCATAACGCAGCACATAACGTGCAAAAAGCATGGAAAGAATCAGAGGAACTAATGTGACCACCACACCGATCATAAATAAGGACAGACCACTGTCTTTAATGGTTTGGATGGCTTGTAAACCAGATTGCAAGCCAACCGCAGCCACGAATCCTGCAAGACCCAGATCTTTCAGGAGCTGCGATGCAGCTAAAGGCATGTTGCCATGGACTTGATTGCGGCTGCGCAACCAACCAAACAGAAGACCTGACAGTAACGCACCACCACCTGCACCAAGTGTTAGAGGGACATCACCAATACGGACTACAAACAAACCAATCAATAAACCAACGACCAAGCCTGCGCCGTGGAAAATCCAGTCGGTTTTTAAGCTTTCTGGCAGTGCTGTACCTGCTTCTTTGACTAAACGATCAAGATCACTTTTAGTTCCATACACGGTAATAACATCCCCTTGATGTAAAACGGTGTCATCACTCAAGCTCTGCGTTTCATCGTTACGTTTAATCGCCAGCACGTAAATCCCATGCTTTAAATAGGATGGGGTATTACTTTTAATATCACCGAGACTGCGATTGATATACTTGGAATTTCTTAGGATGACATCGGTCGTATCCATAATCATTTCCATACCTTGTGAAGACTGTAGTTCAGTACCAATTTGGTCTGAAATAGCAACAACACTGGCACGACGGCCGACCAGCAATATCACATCATCTGTTTGTAAAGTTAGTTCTGGTGCCACATCAATCAATTGATCTTTACGCTTTAAGCGCTCGATGGTAATGCTACTTTGTATGGATTCAAGTTCTGCAACAGTTTGTCCATTGGCTTGTTTGACTTTATAAATACGTCCGACAATTTCAGGCATTGCAAGCTCTTGACCTGGTGCTAATTCAAAAGCACCTTTCAGACGTTCGGATTGTGCTTTCAAAGCATCATCGTGAATTTCTTTGCCCATAAATTTAGGCAGAATATTGACACAGACAATGATGGCACCCAATGAACCAAAAATATAAGTCACCGCATATCCGATTGCGACATTGGCCTGTAGTTTTTGAATCTCAGCCAAGGGCAGGTCGAGTCGTGAAATCGCATCACCTGCAGTCCCAATAATTGCAGATTGGGTCATTCCACCAGCAGCGAGTCCTGCGGCTAAACCTTTGTCTAAATGGAATAACTTTGCCATGACCAAGACTGTGATTAAGCCGCTGACTGCCATGAAGACTGCTAATAGGATTTCTTTTATCGATTGTGGACCCAATGATTTGAAGAACTGTGGGCCACTTTCAAAACCAACTGCATAAATAAATAATGCAAATAGAATGGCTTTGACCCCATTATCGACGGGAACACCGATGAGACTGAGTACGACTGCAACAAGTAGGGAACCTGCTACACCACCGAACTGAAATTTTCCGAATTGAAACTGACCGATCCAGAAACCTATTGCTAAGGATAAGAACAATAGTATTTCTGGGCTATGTTTTAATTCGCCTTGTAACCATTCAATCATTTTTCGATCTCACTTTTCTTATTCGATCTATCTTTAGGTTTGAAATTTATTTATTTTTCATGTTTTTTTAAAATACGCCTCAGAGCGATTCTGTGCAAATCTATTGATTTTATTGTATTTTTATATTTTTAAAGTCTAAGTTGTTATAAAGGCTAATTTTTTTTTCAAAGTGTTGTTATATAAAAATATATTTTAACTAAAGATAAAAATAAAGTTACACAAATAAACAAATTGGAATCTAAGTATTTACTAGTGTTTTATGTTTTTTTAATAAATTTTAAATAATAATTAATTTTTTATAATAAATATTTAATATTATGATTTTTAATGAAAAATGTTGTTTTAAACTGTAATCATTAATTAGATTTAAAATAATATTAAAGTAAGTTGTATTTTTGTAAATTACATTTAAAAAACAAAGTATAAATAAAGAGTTACTCTAAGTTACCAAGGGTTGAATAAGTTTCTGTTTATATTTTATTCAAAATAAACACTTTAAAAACATACATAAACGATAAGGTGAAATAATCATGAATAAAGTCTATAAGCTGGTGTGGAATGCTTCAACTGGTGTTTGGGTAGCGGTATCTGAGCTGGCTAAATCCAGAGTAAAATCAAAGACAATTAAGGTTTTAGCTGCTGTCATACTGGTTAATTTTAGTGTAGGGATAGGCGCAAGTTATGCAGATGAGGTAATTCAGGGAAATAATATACAAGTCGTTACAGATAATAGTGATCCGTTGAATATAAAGCACACAATTTCTACATCGGATAATGTTGCTTTTAAGAATGTTACCGTGGGGACGGTGGTGGTTGATAGTACAAGCAATAAAATCTCTGGATTGAGTGATGGGGCGAATAATGATGATGCTGCAACTTTTGGGCAATTGAAAACTGTTGATAATAAAGTCAATCAAAATAGCTCAGATATTTCATCATTAAATTCTAGTGTTTCGAAAAATACAGGTGATATTTCGACAATAAACTCGAGTGTATCTAAAAACACAGGTGATATTTCCTCACTAACTAATCGAGTCACGGTGAATGAAGGAGATATTGCAAATTTACAGTCATCGGTTGGGGGAATATCGAATCAAACCTGGAAAATTCAAGCAAATGGTGATGCTGCAACATCAGTAAAGTCTTCTGATACAGTTCAGTTTTCAGATGGCGCAAATATTGCGATTACCCGATCAGGAAATAATCTGACTGTTGCGACAAAGCCAGAGGTTAGTTTTGACAAAGTTACAGTCGATGGGGTTGTGATCGATAATGGCCAAATTACAGTGACTAAAAATGCTACTGTAGGTTCTGGATCTAAGGAAGTTGTGACTGGTGATCAACTGTATAAAGTTGAACAAGACTTGTTAAATGCAGGAATTGAACGCGCTAAATATTTCCATGCAACTTCAGTTTTAGATGATTCTGTTGCTGATGGTACCGACTCAGTGGCGGTAGGGCCAAAGGCTGTGACCAATATAGCAGCTAAAGATGCGGTGGCGATTGGTAATAATGCCATTGTCGGAACAGCAACCGTTGCGGGTACACCTGCTACCGATGGAATTGAGTCAATTGCGATTGGTAAAGACACTAAAGCACTAGGCAATAAAAATACCGTGATTGGGCAGGCAGCGACGACGGATACGATGGAAATTACCAGTTCGATTGCGATTGGTGATGCTGCAAAGATTAGTGGTACCAGCACCAAAAATGCCGTTTCTATAGGTTCTAACTCAATTTCAAGTGCTGAGAATGCGACTGCGTTAGGGGCTGGTGCAGAAGCTTCTGCATCGAATGCTACCGCTATTGGTCAAGGGGCGAAAGCAGCATCTGGCTCAGCAATAGCCTTGGGAGATAGTGCAATTGCGAGTGGAGCAAATTCTACTGCACTGGGTTCAGGTGCTCAGGCGAATAGTACCAGCGCCATTTCTTTAGGTGCAAATGCAGGCGTAGGTACGGTCAATAATGCAGGAAATAGCAATCAAAACCATATTGCAATTGGTACCAATGCAGGACAAAACATCAAAGGCAATGAAAATATCGCCATTGGTTTAGAAGCATCCAATGGTACATCGGGAAATTATAACATTGCGATTGGTTCGAAATCGGGTCAGGCTTCCGCGGGCGAGGAAAATGTCAGTATTGGTTATTTATCCAATCAAAATGCCAAAGAAACTGACCATACCACAGCGATTGGTGGACGTTCAATTTCAGGTCAAGCGGCTGTTGCTGTTGGTTATTTAGCAAGTGCAGACAATCAAGGTGCGGTTGCGATTGGGTCCAATTCAAAAGTAGAAGGGATTGATGACGGCTCGGGTACAGGGACCAAGAAAAATGCAGATAATGGCGTTGTAATTGGAACAAATGCGTGGTCTAAAGATAATAGTATTGCTTTGGGTTCTAATTCTGTTGCTTCAAAAGAGTTAGCCGAAACACAAACAGGTTATCTGACCTCATCTAAAACCAGTAATCAAGGCGTGGTCTCAGTTGGTTCGGATGGTTCAGGAGGTGTGGCTGCATTTAACAGAAGAATTGCTCATGTGGATGATGGTGCAGATGGTTATGATGCTGTTAATGTCAGACAATTAAAAATTGCTCAAGAGAAAGTAGGTAACTTAATTGGTGGCGATGTTAGTGTAGACAACAACGGTAATTATTCGCAAATTACCTTAAAAGATAATAATGGCAAGGAATATAAATACAATACAGTGGTCGATGCTTTAGGTGCGATCTCAAGTGGTGCTGTGCTGCCAAGTATTGATAATGCAGTGACTTATACAGATGCAACCTCTAAACAAATTAATCTAAGACCTAATACGGTTATTAGTGGTTTGGCACCAGGTAAAGTGGGTACAGATGCGGTGAATCTAGCTCAAATGCAAGAAGCCGTTGAAGCGAGTCGGGTCAAATATATCAGTGTTAAATCTGAGACGATTGGAAACAAAAATAATGAAGGTGCTTCTGGGGTAGATGCGGTTGCAATTGGGCCTGAAGCCATTGCCCAGAATAAAAATAGTACGGCAATAGGTTCGCAGGTCTATGCCCTTGGTGATAATGCGACCACGATTGGTTCAACAGGAACGATTGCATATGATGCAGCAGGTGTTGCGATTGGTCAGCATGCGATCAGCCGGGGTGAAAATAGTATTGTCATTGGTAAAGATGCGAAATCAGAGCCACAAACCAGCAATGATAAAGTCAATGATGCAGTGGCAATTGGGACAAATGCACTGGTGACTAACAGTAAAGGGATTGCGATTGGTAAAGAAACGATTGCACGAGGAGAGGAAAGTATAGCGCAAGGTTATGATGCTCGAGCGAGTGCCGATCGGGCGCTTGCCGTTGGGGTCAGCAGTCGTTCCTCAAGCACAGATGCACTGGCTTTAGGTACGCAAGCATCGGCATCTGGAACCAATGCGTTGGCGACAGGTAAACAAGCCAATGCCAATGCTCGTGACTCAATTGCAACAGGGACACAAGCAACAAGTTATGCAACCAATGCAATTGCACTGGGAAATAACTCTATTTCAGGGAAAGCCAATCCGACCAAAGATGAAATTGATAACAATCTCAATTCAAATACGATTGCCATTGGTACAGATAGTTTTGCTCAAATTCAAAGTGCAATTGCTCTAGGGAATACGGCTCGAGCGACTGAGGAAAATACCATTGCAGTGGGTAAAAACAGCAAAGTTGAGGCGAAAGATGCAATTGCGATTGGTCTAGTGCAGGGAATGAACGTATCATCGTCAATGTCGCAGCAGGTCGAATCAGCTCAACCAGTACGGATGCGATTAATGGTAGTCAATTGCATCAAACCAATACTGCAATTGAAGATTTAGCCAATACACCACTAACCTTTCAAGCAGATAGCGGTGCCAATGTACAGCGTAAACTTGGAGAAACGCTAAATGTCGTTGGTGGTGTAACAGATGCGAGCAAATTAACAGATAACAATATTGGTGTTGTGGCTGATGGAAATAACAAGCTCACGGTTAAATTAGCCAAAGATGTGAAAGTCGATAGCGTCAATGCAGCAGGTACATTGATCAATAGTAATGGCCTCAGTTTTGTGGATGCTAGTGGCAATGCGATCGCGAATAGTCCAAGTATTAGCAAGAACGGAATTAGTGCAGGCAATCAAAAGATCACCAATGTCGCCAAAGGTGATGTAAATGCCACTTCGACTGATGCGGTGAACGGCAGCCAATTGAATGAAGTTCAGCAAATTGCCAATAAGGGTTGGAACCTCACCACCAATAAGAATGCTGCAAGTAAGAGCAATGTTGCACCTGACGGTACTGTAGATATTTCCAATGCAGACAGTAACCTTGTGATCAGCAACCAAGGCAATAATGTGGATATCCGTCTCGCCAATCAAGTCACGATTGGATCAGGCGCAGGCAGCAACCCTGTAACGGTGAATGGTGTCACAGGTCGAATCAATGGCTTGACCAATACTACATGGGACCCGAACGCAACTTATAACAGTAAACAAGCCGCGACCGAGGAACAGTTAAAGTCAGTCAGCGATGTTGCACAGAATGCCAACAAGGGCTGGAATGTAAAATCAGACAGTAATTTGGCTGCGACACAAGTGAAGCCGACAGATACGGTAGATATTGGCTTAGCCACAGGCGAAACTAATCTTAAATCAACTGCGGTGAATGATGGCAAAGGCACCACCACCATTGATTTTAGTTTAAGCAAGGATTTGAATATTGATACGGTCACTGCAGGTACAGGAACAAATAAAACTGTGCTGAGTCAGACGGGCGTGACTATTGACAATGGAACGACTCAAACGCAACTCGAAGCAGGTAAGGTGGTTGTTAAGAACACAGCGAATACGCTGACTTTAGATGCAGGTAAAGGCACGCTTGAAGGTCTAAGCAATAAAGATATCAGTAGTGCGGACTTTGCGACTCAAGGTCGTGCAGCAACAGAAGAACAATTAAAACAAATCCAGACAGGCTTAACCGACAGTGGCTTTGGTTTAACTGCGGCAGATGGTAATTCAGTTCAGAAGAAACTGGGACAAACGGTGGATGTGGTTGGCGCAGACAGCAATATCACCACGAAGGTGGATCAAGGCAAGCTTGCGATTGAATTATCAAAAGACTTGGCAGTGAATAGTGTCAATGCAGCAGGAACATTGATCAATAGTAATGGTCTTAGCTTTGTGGATGGTAGTGGCAATGCAATCGCAAATAGCCCAAGTATTAGCAAGAACGGAATTAGTGCAGGTAATCAAAAGATCACCAACGTGGCCAAAGGTGATGTAAATGCGAGTTCGACTGATGCGGTGAATGGCAGTCAATTGAATGAAGTTCAGCAAATTGCCAATATCCCATGCCAAAAACCACCTTATGGCACCATGACCGCAATTGATATGAAAACCCGTCAAATTGCATGGCAGGTTCCAATGGGAACCGTGCAAGATACGGGCCCGATGGGCATCAAAATGGGGCTTAAAGCACCAATTGGAATGCCAACCATTGGTGGACCAATGGCAACTCAAGGTGGTTTGGTATTCTTTGCTGCGACGCAAGACTATTACTTGCGTGCATTAGATTCATCTTCTGGTAAGGAGCTGTGGAAAGCGCGTTTACCCGTGGGTAGCCAAGGTACACCGATCAGCTATGTGTCTCCGAAAAGCGGTAAACAGTATGTCATGATTACTGCGGGTGGTGCACGTCAGTCGCCTGATCATGGTGATTATGTGATTGCATATAGCTTGAATTAAGCTGAAATTGAAATAAACAAAACGGCAATCTTAGTGATTGCCGTTTTTCATTGATTTAGTTTTAAGTTGCTGCAGTTAAAACAGGCATCTGTACAGCATCAGAAATCACAGCAAATTGTGGTTGAGCATTTTGTTCCAGTTGATAGTCTGAGAAGTTTACTTGCCAAAACCCTAAGCTTGCCGTTGTTGAAATATAGAAAACCTGATTGCTGTGATCACGAACGATTTCCCATTGAGTATAGTCACCTTTGATATTGCCGCTTTGATCAATACATTGTTCGCGTGTGACATAAATGCCTTTAATCACATTCATCACATGTGCAATCGCAGCAGTATTACTTGGGCGTTGAGTTTGGTTTAGCCAAGGAATTGAATAATTCAGGGTGAATGCTGTACGCAGGAATCGATCTGAAGGCAATGCGGAAGAAGAAAGTCCAATCGAACCACCACCATTGCCTGCTTTATTGACATTGAGCCCAATGATGGTTTGATTGTCAGTTTCAACATTGGTGACGCCCAGATAATTTTCTAAATTGGTACGATGCCATTCAATAAATGGGGTATTGGTCATGACACCAATATCGGTGTTGTCGGTAATTGACAATTGTCCATCACGAAATTCAAGTACCAGACTTGCCCCCGTTTTATCGTGAAACTGGAAATGAATCGGGATTAAATTTTTGAGCTCATCCGTGTGATTAAACTCGCTGTGCTCAGAAAACTGTAACGGATCCCAAAAATATAAAACTTCCCCCAGAGAGGTCGGCAGTCCTTGTTGAATGGCAGATAAATCCTTTTTTAAGGTTTCAACTGAGTTGTAGTTAGACGCAGCCCAGCCACAAATATCCAAAGCTGAAATGAGTTTAGCATTTGGTGGCGCGTCGGCTTTTTTCGGATAACGCGAAGGGGGTAACCAAAGTGCGGCTGCCGAAAATCCTTCTGTATTCATGGCATCACATAGTTTGGTATCAAGCAGATTTAAAGGGAGCTTAATCCCAATCCCCATAAAACCATATTTTGCAGTCCAGTGATAAGCTGATGTATTCGGACTTAAGCTATTAATTGCTTTTAAGGACGTTGCCAATGGGATTGCAGCCAGTTGCCAAGTAAATGTGGCGGCAAAATCCATAGTACGCCCAGAAATACGATAGCCTGTTGCTTGAGGTAAAATAAATTCGGTACACATATTATTTTCTCTTTTGATTATTAAAATAAATCATGATTTTTGGTTTTTATTTGATCTTAAATTATTATGTAAGTGCTTTAAATATATAAGATCGTTTGAGCCTTTAAAAAATAACAGAGAGTATTTTTATAGTCAAATTATTTTAAATTAAATAGTGGTGGTTTATTTTAAATTGATTTTTAAATATAAATAATTAATTAAGTTTAAAAAATAAAAATCAGCTCGGCAATCTTTTACTGTGAATTTTTATAGTTGGCATATTCATTGCTTAATTTATGATATCTGGTCTGACCAGTCAGACAATGCGTTAAATTGGAGCAGCGATGCAACTCGAAACATTCAATCAGCTAGATTCAGGTGAGGCCCAACGGGTTTTGCAAGGCTGTGTGCACATTCCCACTTGGATTTCTGAATTGCTACAGCAACGTCCTTACAGCTCTAAAGAACAGCTTTATAAAACAGCGCTTGCACAAGCCCAAACCTGGCAATGGCCTGAAATTTCTACGGCCTTGGCGCAACATCCACGTATTGGCGAGAAAAAAGCGGCAGCGGTGTTGTCTGAAAAAGAGCAGCAGTTTTCTCAGCAAGAACAAGGGCAGATCCAAACCGATGCAGTGCTGCAACTGGCACTTTATCAGGGCAATTTAGATTATGAGCACAAATTTGGGCATATCTATCTGATTCGTGCAGCAGGTCGTTCAGGGCAACAGATACTGTCTGAGCTGCAACGCAGACTCAAAAACACAGCAGAACAAGAGCAAGCCGAAGTGAAGCAGCAATTAGGGGAAATTGCACTGCTTCGTTTAAATCAGGAGATTCAATAATGGCGGGTATCAGCACACATATTTTAAATGCATCACTGGGTCAGCCTGCGTCAAAGGTTCTGGTGAAATTACTGCAGCAAGTGGATCAAGGCTATGTGTTATTAGATCAGCAACTTACCGATACCGATGGTCGTATTAAAACATTCAACATCGATGTATTTGTGCAGAGCAATTACCAATTAATTTTTGAAGTTGCCGATTATTTTCAAGCTTTGAATACCGAAAGTTTTTATCCACGTGTGTGTATTGATTTTAAGGTCGCTGATATTCAACAGCACTATCACGTGCCGTTATTAATCAGTCCGTTTTCATATTCAACCTATCGTGGCAGCTAAACCAACTCAAGCAATGTGGACATTATGAATTTAATTTGAGGAATTAACCCATGCAGCAAGACAACTTAGACCGTGAGGCTCACGGATCAGCAGAACATCAATATTTAGGCATGAACAAAAACCTCATTTATGGTTTGCAGCATGTCTTAACCATGTATGGCGGCATCATTGCACCACCGTTAATTATTGGCGCTGCGGCAGGTTTGCAAGCCTCGGAAATTGGATTGTTGGTAGCGGCTGCATTATTTGTTGGGGGAATTGCCACAGTTTTGCAAACCGTTGGTTTCAAGCATTTTGGGGCGAAATTGCCGATTGTTCAGGGTGTATCTTTTGCAGGGGTCGCCACCATTCTTGCTATTGTGACCACAGGTGGTGGTTTGGCATCGGCGTTTGGTGCAGTCATTGTGGCGTCGATTATTGGCCTGTTGCTCACCCCATTTTTTGCAAAAATCATCCGTTTTTTCCCACCAGTGGTGACGGGTTGTGTGATTACCATGATCGGTATTTCGCTGACGCCTGTGGCAATCCGCTGGATTATGGGCGGCAATCCTAAAGCTGAAAACTGGGGGGATCCAGCCAATGTCGGTTTGGCATTAATGACCTTAGCGATTGTGATTATTTTTAGTATGTTACGCAGCCAAATTTTGCGTCGGCTTGCAATTTTGATTGCGATTGTGTTGGGAACAATACTGGCTTATTTTGCAGGATTCACTGATTTTTCTAATGTGGGTTCAGGCTCTATCTTTGCTTTGCCGAGCTTTTTCCACTTCGGTTCTCCTGTCTTTGAGTTTTCTGCCATTCTTTCCATGGTGATTGTGACCTTGGTGGTGATGACGGAAACCACCGCAGATATTATTGCGATTGGTGAAATCGTGGGCAGCAAAGTCGATTCTAAACGGATTGGGGATGGCTTACGTGCAGATATGTTATCGAGTGCAATCTCACCGATCTTTGGTTCATTTATGCAAACGGCATTTGCACAGAATGTTGGACTGGTGGCGATAACTGGCATTAAGAGCCGATTCGTAGTGGCAACTGCTGGGGGAATTCTGATTGTTTTAGGTTTACTGCCGATTGTGGGGCGTTTAGTCGCATCCATTCCGATGCCGGTATTAGGTGGAGCGGGGATTGTCCTGTTTGGAACGGTCGCAGCCAGTGGAATTCGCACTTTAGCAAAAGTGGATTATAACGAGCATAAGAACCTGATTATTGTCGCGACCTCATTGGCGATTGGCATGATTCCGATTGTAAACCATGAGTTTTATGCACAATTCCCTGTTTCTGTGCAGATGTTATTACACTCTGGGATCAGTTCGACCTGTATTACTGCAATTCTACTCAACATCATTTTCAATCATCTTCCATTCACTAAAAAATCTGTGGAAGTGGCAAGCTTGCCCTTAAATTCAGGGCATTGATCATCACGGATTCAGAATTGAATATTCAAACTGAATCCTGCTTTTTACCTGCACATCGTTAGACGTCACTTATTCAATTTTGAATAGGTCTGGGGGAGTTTTGGCTTTAAAAAAGTGCAAAGCAAGATTTTTAAAGCATCAGCAGGTCGGTTTTAAACGTTTTAAATCAATTTTTAGATCCAAGATCTAGGGGATATCTATGCAAAAAATTCACTTAACATCGGTTGCTTTCGCAGTCGCTATGGGGACAACACTACCTGCATGGGCTGCCGATACCAGCTTAAATGCTTTATTTAATCTGCAACAAGATTGTCAGCCTCAGGACAATTCAATTGAATCGATTTCCGCTGTATTTGCCTGTGGTAGCGTGCATGGTGTGGTCAAGTCTACTTATTATTCACTCAATAATGGTTATTTTGTGAATAATTTAAATCAAGATACCACGGTGATTGGCGGCTATATCAAATATGAAACAGCGCCTTTTTATGGAGTGCAGGCAGGAATTGGCTATGATATTCAACGCCGATTAGATGAAAAAAACAAAAATGATGAAGTCTCTGAATTAAAAGAAGATCGTGATGGTTTAGCAGAAGCCTATCTGACGTGGAAAAATGATTTGGCTCGGGTGACCGTCGGGAATCAGCGTCTCAATTTGCCGTTTATGGGAGATTATGCGGACCGCCGTGTATTGATGTTCTTATATCAAGCTGCGGATGTACAGATCGGGAATAACAATGATTTCCTGCGCCTGACCAAAGTAAATAAATATAAAAGTTATGCGGAAGATGAGTTCACCAAAAGCTCACGTCAAAATTCAAAATTGCAAACCGATGGAGTTTGGTCGATTGGTGCTGGGAAACGCTTTGCACTAGCGGATGATAAGACCCTGAAAACACAACTGTGGTATCAGGATTATGATGATTATCTACGTTTGATCTATACCCAAGCGGATCTGGCATTTCCAAAATTGAATTATGCTCCTGAGTTTTCACTGCAATATATGTCTGGCAAGGATCAGGGCAAGGCACTTGCAGGCGAGGTCAATAGTCAGGTTTGGGGTGTCCAAGCTGCGTTGAAAGTTTTACCCGCTGCCACTTTGAAGCTGGCCTATAACTATATTAAGCCCGATCAAAACAGCTATTTAAATGGCGCGTTACTCATGCCTTATGCCAGTCAGACATCGTCTGGTGAAATTTTTGCACAACCTTTTTTTACCAGTACCCAAGATTTAGGTGCGGGCAATGCCTTGATGGTGTCTTTGGAGGGCAAACTGACAGATCAAGTGATTGCAGGAGCACGTTATTCATTTATGGATTTAAAAGAGGCTGAAAATCTCGCCAGTCGAAACCAATCTGAATACATGCTGTTCGGCATTTATAACTTCAAGGGTGCTTTGAAAGGTTTTAGTGTCAGTAATTTTGCAGGGATTCAGACTTCTCCACGCTATGACAAGAATTTCTTACAAAACCGTTTTGCACTGAGCTACAAATTTTAAAGGACGAGGTAATAATCATGATGGCCAGCTTAAATAGCCGTTCAAGAATCTGGATTAAACAACCACTTGCAATTTATACCGCGAATCAACTCGACGCGAGTAATGGCTTGGTAATTGAAAATAATAAAATCATCGAGGTCTTGGCAAAGGACCAGCAACCGAGTCTGCCATGTGATGACATATTCGATGCCAAAGATTTGGTGGTGATTCCTGGGTTGGTGAATAGCCATCATCATTTTTATCAAACCTTGACTCGGGCTTGGGCACCTGTGGTTAATCTACCTTTATTTCCATGGTTGGTTAATCTGTACCCGGTATGGGCACGTCTAAATCCAGAACAGTTACATGTGGCGACTCAAGTGGCTTTGGCCGAGTTGTTGTTATCGGGCTGTACCTTTGCTGCGGATCATCATTATTTATTCCCGCAACAATTGACCGATGCGATTGATATTCAAGTTAATGCCGCGCAGCAATTGGGAATGCGGGTGATGTTAACCCGTGGTTCGATGAGTCTCGGACAAGAACAGGGTGGTTTACCGCCACAGCATACTGTGCAAAGCATGGAGGTTATTTTAAGGGACAGTGAGCGCTTGGTGCAGAAATATCATCAACGGGGGGATAATGGCATGGTCAATATTGCTTTGGCCCCATGCTCACCCTTTTCGGTCACACAGGAGATTATGCGAGAAAGCGCGCAACTTGCCCAGACACTGGATGTTCGATTGCATACACACCTTGCCGAAACCTTGGATGAGGAAAGCTTTTGTCTGGAAAAGTTTGGTATGCGTACGGTGGATTATTTAGAACACGTGGGTTGGCTGAATGAACGGACTTGGTTGGCACATGGTATTCATTTTAATGCGGATGAAATTCAGCGTTTAGGGCAGGCGGGTGTAGGGATTTGTCATTGTCCCCATTCCAATATGCGCCTCGCCTCAGGGATTTGTCCAACTCTTGATTTAATGCAGGCAGGTGCCAAGGTCGGTTTGGGGGTTGATGGTTCTGCCTCTGGAGATGCTTCAAATTTAATTCTGGAAGTTCGTCAGGCCATGTATTTACAGCGTTTAAAATACGGTGCCGAAAGGATTACCCCTGAGTTGGCCTTGCATTGGGGAACCCATGGTTCTGCGCAACTATTAGGGCGTGGACAGCATTTAGGACAATTTGCACCTGATTATCAGGCCGATTTAGCCTGTTATAAACTCGATGAATTGAAATTCTCAGGTAGTCATGACCCGATTGCAGCCTTACTCTTGTGTGGTGCAGATAAAGCAGAACATGTGATGGTTGCAGGTCAGTGGCAAGTCAAACATGGCGAGATTCAGGGGCTTGATTTAGAGGAACTGAAAACGAAGCATCGTGCCGCAGCAAAAGCCTTATTGGCGGCTTAAGAAATCGTTGTTGATTTAACTCAAAAGGAGGGGGCTGATAAGTGCCCCCTTTAAGGATTTAATCCAGTGGATTGCCGATAATATTACTGATGATGCCTTGCATGATATGTGAACCTTGTTCTTGATACAGCGATTGATACCATTCTTCAGTCACTTGAGGATCTTTCATATGGGTGACATCGCAACGCTTACGTGCTCGGAGCACCATTTCCTTAGTGCGATCATTGCGCTTATTTTGATAACGTGCCAATGCATCCTCTAAACCAAAGGTATTGATTTGCAAGGCACGAGCAAGATAAATCGCATCTTCCATGGCTTGGCAGCCGCCTTGTCCGATATCTGGGGTGGTGCTATGCGCTGCATCACCGAGCAGCACCACACGTCCTTTATAAAAATCCATAAACGGTTCAATGTCATGAATTTCGACACGATTGGTTTTTTGCTCATCTAAAGCTCCAATCAGTTTTTGTACAGGCTCACACCAGCCGCTGAAATGGGATTTGAGGTCTTGCTTATATTGTTCACGTTGATTGGCCAGCCCAGCCGCTAACGGAACATCAAAGAAAAAATAAAAACGATTTTGGGCAACAGGCATCAGTGAGACACGTTTACCTTCACCGATATACGTCGTCCATTGCATGGCAGGTGCAATGGCTTCATCAATATCAACCAAACCATTCCAATTCACATAACCTGCATAGCGACGTTCAACCTGATAACCGAGGACAAATTTTCGGGTGAGCGAATGTGTGCCATCTGCACCAATCAGTAAATCGGCTGTAATTTGTGAGCCATCATGAAAATGAAGGGTGACATCATCTTGATGGCTTTCAATCGCCGTCATTTTCATGCCCAGTCTGATATCTTCCAGACCAAATTGCTGCATTAATAATTGTTGTAGATCTGCTCGGGCGACAGGGTAGGCACGTTGCCCGACTTCTTTATATAAAGGTGATAAGCTAAATTGGGTCATGGTTTGTTGGCTCAGTCCATCCACATAAGCCAAAGATTCCATTTGTCCACCAAGCGCCTGAATTTGATCGGTTAAGCCCAAATAGTTGAGGCACTTAACCCCATTTGACCAAAGTGAAATAGCGGCCCCAACAGGTAAGATTTCGGCAGCTTGTTCATAGATTGTGACCTGATGACCAAATTTTTTTAAAGCGATACCAGCAGTCAAACCGCCCATACCTGCACCTACAATCGCAATATTCATCGTTCAGACCCTAAATATATAAATAAGTTTCTAAACAGTTCTAAGCGAGAAGTGTGCCAATTTTAGCAACTGGTTTTACTGGTCATACCAGATAATTTGCTTTATTAAAAAGCAAAAATAGAAAGGTTGCATTGATGTGGTTCAAAGCATGGGGCAAAGTGGTGCAGATTTAATTTTCGTGCTTAGATTGAGCTGTTATGCCGAGAAAAGTACACACCCGCCCGTTGCGCAGCACCAATAATATGCGCTTGCATGGCTTTTTCAGCCGCAGCTGCATCTTGCTTAAATAAGGCTTGCAGAATTAATTCATGTTCTTGAATGGTTTTAAATGCCAGATTAGGTTGAACGAAAGGCAGGATCTGGCTTTTTTTAATCCATTCAGTATGCATTTTAAGTGTTTGAATAATTGATTGATTGTGACTAAGTTCAATAATGTGCCGATGAAAAGCATAATCAAATTCAGAGGCTGCTTGCCAGTTCTGCTGTTTGATTGCACTGGCAAGTGATTGGTAGTGTTGTTGGAGGGTCGACTTATCCTCTTCGGTTAAGTACTCACATGCAAGCAGGGCACAGAAACCTTCCAATACATAACGTAATTGATAGAAATCTTTAAGCGAAACACGGTGTTCGCCATCCCATTGTTCAGCGGCTTGGCTATGCTGTGAAATCACATAAACCCCTTTACCCGCCTTAATTTCCAACAATCCTAAAGCGGCAAGACGGGTTAATGCCTCACGTAAAGAAGCGCGGCTGATTCCCAACTGGAGGGCAAGATCACGTTGTGAGGGTAAGGCAGAACCAACTGCATAAGTATTTTGTTGAATGCGTTGATGAATCACTTCCACCGCTTGCTCAGTCACCTGAGAGGATTTTCCATTGAGCATAGCCTGTGGACTCATCAGTAACGCACCTTAAATATAAAAATAAACAGTTTGATTCTACACAAAATTTATCTTTTTGTTGGTGCTGTTGCTTAAAAATAGCTATATTTTTAACAACAGGTCAGACCAGTTGGACTGGATCTTGCATAATAGAATAGAAATGAAACCTTCAGGAATGATCAATGACAGTGCATGTTGCTAAAACCGTAGCTTTACCGACCCATTTGCAGGCATTAACCAATCTTGCTGATGCCAGAATTGGTGCAACTATCATAAGTTGTTCCGATGAGTTTTTTGCAGAAGCGGCAAGAATGTTGCAAAGCACACCCGCTCAATTCATTGAAGGAAAATATGATGACAATGGCAAATGGATGGATGGATGGGAAACGCGACGTAAGCGTGAGTCTGGTTATGATTGGTGTATTGTTCGTTTAGGTGTGACAGGGCTTGTATCTGGATTTGATATTGATACCTCATTTTTTACAGGCAATTATCCAGCCTCTGCTTCCGTTGAGGGCTGCTATGCGCCAGATAATCAATTGGAAGGTATTACTTGGACGACGTTATTAGAAAACTCAGTTTTATCTCCAGACCAGCATCATTTTTTCGACTGTGCCGCTCAGAAAATTACCCATATCCGCATTAATATTTTCCCTGATGGCGGTATTGCACGTTTAAGAGTGTATGGCCGTGTGCTGCTCGAAAATGTCGATACAACCCAGCAGATGGATTTGATTGGTTTGAAAAATGGCGGGCGTATTGTGGCCTTTAGCGATGCGCATTTCGGCCATCCGAATAATCTACTCAGTCCTGAGCGAGGCTTAAATATGGGCGATGGTTGGGAGACCAAACGTCGCCGTGCCCCTGGTTTTGATTGGTGCATTATTGCTTTGGGACAAACAGGCCAGATTGAAAAAATTGATGTAGATACCGCGTATTTTAAAGGGAATTTTCCTGCGTTTTGTTCGATTCAAGCTGCTTATATTGAAGATGCAACCGATGCGCAACTTATTCCGCAGAGTATGTTCTGGCCTTTTTTATTGGAACAGCAACCTTTGAGCATGGACAATATTCATGAGTATGTTGCAGAAGTGCTTCAACATCAAAAAGTGAATTATATCCGCGTCAATATGATTCCTGATGGCGGGATTAGTCGGATTCGTTTATGGGGGAAAGCGGCACTGGTTGCAAAATGATTTTTCAGGGATTTAAGGGGCGAAGCCCCTTAGCACACCCTCAAAAACCAATGGCGCAGCCATTGGTTTTTGAGCTTTTGATTTTAATTTGATTGCATAACCTGTAGTTATTTTTAAGCAAATAAAGCAACAGCGCAAAAGTTGTCTTGCGCGACAGTGTTGCTCACGCGATGCAACTGATCTAAAGAGAATCAACCTATGCATGAAAAAAATATTGAAATTCGGCCTTTAACTCAAGACAGTTTTGCTGATTTTGGGGATGTGATTGAAAAGAGCAACAAAGACTTTATTCCGATTAATCAGGGACTCACTGAACGCTATCACGCCTTATCTCTTGCACAGGTGTCAGGCGATCAGGTCGCGGTAGGGATGAGTATTTTTCATAATCTGTTTGCAACTCCCATTCCATTTCAGATTGAGATGTTGGAACGACATCCGTATGGTTCACAGTCTTTTATTCCATTACAGCAACAGAAGTTTATTGTTGTTGTGGCGTTGCCTTTTGATCAAACGCGACCTGATGAGCAACGGATTCAAGCTTTTATCAGCAATGGGCAGCAGGGAATTACCTACCATCAAGGGGTATGGCATCATCCTTTAATTACTTTGGAAGCAAATAGTGATTTTCTGGTCGTAGATCGCATTGGTGGTGGCAGTAATTGTGATGTCCATCATTTATCTCAACCGTGCTGGATCACTGAGGCTTTAGTACAGTCAGAGATCGTGAATTTGTAACCATTAAACCATGCTTTTATATTTTCTTTTAAATGGCCTATTCTGTTCAGTAATCTAGTGCATTCAGAAGCTTTTTTAGATTCTTTTCTTGATATAATTTTATTTCTTATAAGGTTTACGAAATAGAACCAGAAGATACCCTGCAAGAGAAGCCTTGTGTTCTTGATTGGAATATGAAGTAGTTTTTGAATCAAGAGTTTTGCCTGTTTTTATAAATCTTAATATTTGAAAGATATTGAATTGATGTCGAGCGATCATAATGAGTATTGATAAAAAGCAGTTCATTAAAGTTGCACAAGCACATTTAAAATCTATAGAACATCAATTAAACACAGAGTTAGCCATGTTGTCTAATCGATCATGGCATGACACAACAAAGTTCTTGCTTATAGAATACGATTCATCACAGTTTGATAGTCAGTTTTCTGTGAGCTTATGGGCGATGGATGAGTACGGTAATTCTATTAATTCTAATAAACATGACTTTCTAATTGATAATACGATTGCAATTCCTGTGGAGATATATGATTACGATAATTATGCTAATGATGAAGAATGGGATGAAGTTGATCCTTGGGCAACTGCGTCAACATTGATAGAACATTGGTTTGCGCAACAATGGAATAATCATCCATTAATAAATTTTCCCGCATATATCGGGCACCATGACAGTTACTTCAAAACTGAATTGTCGAATCTCATGCAGATAGATTGGGATGCTATTCTCAAACGTGCTCAGACCCGATAAAACTATTTTTAGAAAGGCGGACTTTTTTTTTCAAATTCGTATCGATTTGCGCTTAAGTACTCTTTTACCATGATAAAGAACAATTCAGATTTGAGCTATTACAGTTTACGATATACAAATTTATAGGGAAAAAATGCACAATTATCCGAAGATCAGAGTTCTTTCATACATTGGAGTGATGAAGCTGAATGATGTCGTAGATATAAATGCGATTGAGGCGTTGGCTAACAAATACATTGAGACACTCACGCCGTCGATAAACACTGAAGATTTGGGTGAGTGGCGACTCTTGATGTATTTGGTGTTTAACCACGGCGATGTTATTGGGCTTGGCAAGTGTTGCGTCACCTATCCGTCAGACAAAGAAAAAAGCTGGTCGATTGGCATTCCTGTTCCTGACCTGAAACAAGCCGCTTATGGTCTGGAAGAAAAACATTTCGTTCGTACTAGCGTTGATCGACGAGCCGAGTTCCATGACCCTGTTAATGCTAAATTCGCTGATTATTCCGATTTGCAGACGTGTCTAGCTACGAATGTCATTCGTGGTTTGGAGGCTGCTTTTTTGCGTGGCGTGACCATTGCAGGGAAACGCATTAAGCTTATACGACCAGTGTAGTAGTCGCTATGGTGGTAAAAGTTAATGCTTAAGGGTTAAATTGGCAAAGGATTGATAAATATTATGTTATCTACAGTTAATATATTAGTGCAATTTGTCGAAGGCCATATGGAAACGCGCTTATTCGAAGATGCTTTATACAATGATCCTGATATTGAAAAATTATTATCTGCTGAGCTAGCTCCACAATACGCACTTGCTGCCCACACGCTTTATCATTATTTGATCACTCTAAATTATCGCAATCCGATTGATGTGTTGAATGCCGAATCCGTGATTGTAAAATATTTAAAAGAACAACAAGGGATTAACGTGCGAGTGTCTAGTGGTAAGGCTGATATGGTTAAGCTTATTGCTGTAGTTCAACCAAAGTGGTTGGAACTTGATCCAAGTTATGTACAACAACTTATGCAAGAAGCCCCAGAAAAACTATCAAAAGATGAATTAAAAAAATGGCTACAATGCAGAATATTGGAACTCTTTCGCTATGCAAAGAAACCACCTAAATGGCTCCAAGCACCAGCTTGGCCGATAGGAGAGAAAAAACCATTAGTCTTTCTAGGGCAAATTACAATTCCAGATTATTTTCATGATGAGGCTGCTGCATACGTCTTCCACGATCCAGTAACTCAACAATGCCAAACCATAGTTCAAGTATGTTGACGACTAGATAGGGTTTGAAAATTACTTCAAACCCTATCTAAATAATCAGTATTTCCCTTTAAAATTCGCACTGATGCGTTGTTTTAGATATTCCTTCGCTGTAATTGCTGGATATTTCTTTTGTGGGCTTTCGATCAGCACATCTTCATTGGCTTGGCAGAAGAACGCCAGACTATAACGTGCTCCTTGGTATTCATCTGCTTCTGGATTTTTGACTCGGTGGAAATTAGAAGGTAATTGATCATCACTCCAATGCATCAGTACAGTCAGAGATTGTGAATCTCTGACTGTATAAATTTTATAAAAGAAGATATGTACTTTATAATATTGGAAGGTTGCTCATTTTAATTTAGAATTCTTGATTCTATGAATATTCGCATATCTTTATTATTTTCTAATTAAGATTTTTATATAAAACATAAATATTGATTTTCTATGTCAACAAAACGTTATGTAGCAAGAGAATTGCTTGAACAGCACACAAAGCAAAAGAAGCAAGAAAAATTAGAACAAAGACGTTTGGCGCTTGAACAACGAGCTAAAGAAAAAAGACAGGCGAAAATACATATTAGCCTTTTGATTATTGTATTTATTTTACCGTTATTTTTATTTCCAGCATATCCACGCAATCAGTGGCAGTATGAGATTTATCGTTATATCACAGAGCAGATGTTGATTACGGTAGGGACTAAAGGTCCATTGCCATTTTTTACTATTCTTTCAAGTATTTATTATACGATTGTAACCTCTGTTTTCGGAGGTTATTTGTGCTTCTTATTCATTAAGAGAGTCGGCGTGAGCAAGGCGTTTCAGGAAAAAATTTATAGTAAATTTTTTCAGGCCGAGTTTAAAGCATCGGAGAAATATCCATGGCTGGAGAAACCATTAATAAAAAAAACGATTGTTTCAGGTATATTTTTCTTATTCCTCTTAATCGGCATCCTACATTTTCTACATGATGAAATTTCCTTTCAGGATGGTAGCCGTAGAGGTGCACTCATCCAGTTAAGTTATAATTATCGAATTGGCGTAATTTTTTGGGAAGCATGTATTAGCACTATTACGATCTTTCCATTTTTCTATTTTGGTTTTTTATTCATTTATCTTGTTAACTATTTTTTCAGAGGTTTAGGTACGGGAAAAATCAATATTCCTCAAAAAGCGGTACCTAAAAGAACCAAGAAGAGATCACGGAAAAGATCATAAACGGAAAAAATAAATCGATATTTTTTAAGAGTAGACAGAGACGATTTACCTCTGTCTACAATGAATCAACGATTAGTATTTCCCTTTAAAATTCGCACTGATGCGTTGTTTTAAATATTCCTTGGCTGTAATTGCTGGATATTTCTTTTGTGGGCTTTCAATTAGCACATCTTCATTGGCTTGACAGAAGAAAGCGAGGCTATAACGTGCTCCTTGGTATTCATCTGCTTCTGGATTTTTGACTCGATGGAAATTAGAAGGTAATTGATCATCACTCCAACGCATTAACATATCGCCGATATTACAAGTGATCACATCATCTCGTGGTTCGATACTGGTCCATTGTTGTTGCTCCATATCTTTACCTGGGCACACTTGCAGACCACCTTGACCATTACGCTGAAACAATAAGGTTAAACAATCAAAATCGGTATGTGCGCCTGCACGCCATAGACCTAATTGATCTTTCAGAGCAGGATCAATAGCATAGTAATGCAACATTCTTAAAGTGCTTTGATAGCTGTCTTGTTCAGGATCATGAGCAAGGCTAAAAAAGTTATCTGCAAAACCCAGTTTATAAGCAAAACAGGAGAGTATTTTCATACCCACGTGCCAACACGCTTGTTCAAATTCAAGCATGGTATTTTTAAAGTCAGGCAGCTCTTGCTCGGTTGGATAAAGTCCATCCATACGTGGGCGAGTGATTTGGTAGGATTCTTTCTGGTCTGGGGTACTGGTTGATGGACGAACTTGAGCCTTACTTTCCCAACCTGCATTTCGATGAAGTGGGTAGCGTGCTTTGACCGGTTCAGGCAGATCAAAAAACTGTTGTGTCATGTCAAATGCAGTTTGAATCTGCTCAAGTGGAATACCATGATGCGAGACCTGAAAGAAACCAATATCAGTGGCAGCCGTCCAGAGTTGTTCCGCAATCTCATATTTACGTTGTTCAAAGTCAGATAAATCAATCACTCGGACTTCGCGTTCAAAGGTTTCTTGACCCAAAGCTCCCATACGAGCTTCTTTTTGCAGTTCTTCTAAGCTGTAGTCTTGTTCAGCTAATGTAGTCATATTGGCGCTATTCATATTTTCAACCTCATCTTTTGGATAAACCGTGACCCAATCAAATAGATTGAAAGAGACGGGGTCACATTCAAAAAAGAGCTGCACTTTTTCCATAAGACAAAGCTTATAAAAAAAGTGAGCTGATTTCTGAGCAATGACCCACATAGCAGTCGATGTGACTGACTATGCTGAACGCTTCTACTCTGACAGAAAGAATGAAGCACTTTTTGTGCCAGTTTATAAAGTGAAATAGGTCAATATGAGCAGAAACACTGCAATTTCTTGTGAAAATGTTGAAAATCAAACAACAGTGGACTTTAATCTGTCTAAAGATGGCGCTGAATTAAATGACTTTCAGAAGGGATGTTGTCATATGAGTAATTTATCTCACCGACGTCAGTGACCACTTATTGAATAACAGATTATTCTTGCTGAAGATTTTCGATTTTTACTCTCTTTTGATGGAATAAACTACCAATGACTACATTGCCCTCCCTTATGCCAGAGTCCAAGTTTTGGGCATTGATGACAAAAGTAGATCATCCATTACTGTTGTCAGGACAAGATGTTGCGAGCTTACTTCCACTCAAATCCACATTGAGCAATATGCATCCCGATGAGATTGTTGCCTTTGCGTTACGATTGACAGAGCGATTGGAGAAGTTGCTGATAGCATCGCGAGCAAGACGAGGCCCCTTTGGCGATGATGCGCTGCTTTATGCCGCCTGTTATGCGATTGCACGAGGACAGGCGTGGTTCGAGGCATCACTGCACTGGCCGAGGATATTCGACGATAGAGTTAATCCTGAGATGAATTGGTGTGAATCTCTGCTGTATGTGGGCGGGCAAGCTTGGAGTCTAGCGACTGGTGGCAAAAAGGATGATTTTCCTGTTTGGACGCTGGAAGATGGATTACGACCTTTTGTGAACAAGATGCCCATGAGTATAGAAAATCGTGCCTTAGCAACCGCCACATGGGAAAATTTTATCGTCTATGCCCACTTCGAGCAGCACCCCGCCATTGAGCGGACGGTAGAGTCTGACGCGGAAGTTCGAGTGACATTTACCGACTTGTTGGATGACTATTTTTGGTGCTTGTTGGACTTAGGTGATTACCTTGGCTTGGTCGATGAAATAGGTCAAAGCTTTCAGATACTGCACGATGCAAGCAAGAATCTATACTGGGCTGAGGTTCCGTACGAAGCTGAGCGAGCTTCTTATGGGCAAGAGTTTTCAAGAGAAGAGATATTGGCTTTGCTCAATCAATTACCAAGGTATTTCAGTACAGGGATGTTCAATTGCCCGCAAAAATTGGTCTGGGATGAATAAGGTTGTCGTAAATATTTAGGATACGATTTAAGTGATACAGGAAAAGAGGTAAATGATTCGGCTTATGCATCAAGCTAATTACTATCTTGGTCAATGAATTAACTCAATATAATTCTTTCACAAAAGATTTATTGAAACCTCAGCACCTCGAGAGTGCATCTGCACTTACTTAACGCACCATTAAACTGCATACAAAACCAAAGACTCAATGCAGTTGATTCATCTAAAAACAACTAAAAATAAATCCAACCTAGAAAATTACTATAAAAATCAAGATCAAATCAATCTTGGCACAGAGCTTGCTAAATCATGATTGAGTATAAGCGGTCAGTGTGTTGTGAACACACGGGACATTGCTCTACAGCGTTTGCTGTTCCTCTTTTGGGGACAAAGCCAATTGATTTGGTTTTGAGAGAAATGTGTAGCTTATACATTGATTGACCCCCTTAAAAGAATAGCAAGATGAATCCATACAGATTTAGGGGTCTTAATATGAATATTCAGCACTATGTGGGCAAAGGGCGACGTACTGTTATCTCGGGCGCGTTATTGGGACTAGGCACAGTTCTCAGCTCAACCAGTTTTGCAGCCGATAAACTGGTTTTACAAACCACTTGGTTTGCACAAGCCGAGCAAGGCGGATATTACCAAGCACTGGCACAAGGAATTTATAAAAAATACGGGCTTGATGTCGATATTAAAATCGGTGGGCCACAAGTCAATAACATGACCTTATTATTGTCAAAACGTGCCGACATTATTATTAATTATGACCTACAGGTCTTAAAAGGCATCGAAAGTAACTTTCCCATCAAAGCGGTAGCAGCACCATTCCAGTTTGATCCACAAGGCGTGCTCACTCACAGCGATGTAAAGTCTTTGGCCGATCTCAAAGGCAAAACCATTCTAGTCTCAACCAGCGGACAAGCAAGCTGGTGGCCTTGGTTAAAAGGCAAATATAAATTAGATGCTGCACAGGCACGCCCTTATACCTTCAATATGCAGCCATTCTTGGCAGGCAAAAATGTAGTACAGCAAGCCTATGCCACTTCAGAAGTCTTTCAGGCAAAAAAAGCAGAACCATCCAGTAATTTCTTTTTATTTGCTGATGCGGGTTATCCAGCCTATGGCGGCATTTTAGTGACTCGCAATGATGTGATTCAAAACAAACCTGATGTGCTGCGCCGTTTTGTCCAAGCTTCAATGGAGGGATGGAAAAACTATTTAGCAGACCCACATTTGGGCAATAGCATCATTAAAAAAGAAAATCCGAATATGAATGATGAATTACTGACTTTTGCAGTGGGGCAAATGCGCAAATTAAAATTGATTGATGGTGGAGATGCCAAGACCCAAGGCATTGGCGTGATGACGGATGCACGTTGGAAAGCAACGCGAGATTTTATGGTGAACTCAGGCTTACTCAAAGCTCAAACCAATTGGAAAGCTGCTTATACCACGCAATTTATTAAAGCTAGCAAATAATCTTAGCTCTAAATTATGGCTGAAGGGTTAACAAAATAGTGCATTCGCATCAAGGGGAAACCACATGAATTCTGCTTTATCAATTGAGATACCAATACAAGAATCTTCAACCTTTATCACGCCAATGATCATGGCTAGAGGGGTTGAAAAAACCTATCCCAATGGCACCAATGCCTTACAAAGACTGGATTTAAATATTGCACGCGGCGAGATTATTTCATTATTGGGACCATCAGGTTGCGGTAAAAGCACCTTGCTGAAAATGTTTGCCGATCTCGAGCAACCTTCTGCTGGATTAGTGCGCTGGAATGGTAAAGCTGATATTCAATCACAGTGCAAAATGGCCATGGTGTTTCAGGACGCTACGCTGATGCCGTGGGCCAATATTGAGGACAATGTGCGTTTACCTTTGGACTTACAGCGTATTGCCAAATCAACCAGTACGCCCAAAGTCCAAGCTGCTTTAAAAGCCGTTGGTTTAGAAAAATTCAGCACAGCTTATCCACGTGAACTTTCAGGCGGCATGCAAATGCGTGCCTCATTGGCCAGAGCTTTAGTAACAGAACCTGATCTATTGTTGATGGATGAACCTTTTGGGGCATTGGATGAATTTACCCGCCATAAACTGGATAGTGATATCCGTCAATTATGGTCAGAACGAGATCTTACAGTGGTATTTGTTACGCATAGTATTTATGAAGCGGTGTATCTGTCTTCACGGGTCATTGTGATGGGTGCACGACCAGGACGCGTAGTGGCGGACCTGAATATTAAAGGGCCTTATCAACGCGATGAGTCTTTCCGAAGTTCAGACATCTTTATTCAACAATGTTCGCATCTATCGCAATTATTGGCTGAGGCAAGCGGAGGGCATGCTCATGATTAAACCATTGCTACAACATCCAACCGTACAACGTATTGCCGCTCCACTTGGGCTTGGTCTGATCTTTTTGTTGTTTTGGCAACTGAGTTTTCAACAACTGGAAGTCCCTGTTTATGTCGTGCCGAAGCCCAGTGATATTGTGATGGCGCTGATTAATCAGTCCAGTGTGCTATTCGGTAGTTTATGGGTAACTTTAAAAATCACCTTATTGGCTTTTGCTTGCGCTGTGATGATTGGCACATTGATCGCTTTTGTATTTGTACAAAGTCGTGTGCTCGAAGCTTGTTTTATGCCGTATGCCATTTTATTTCAGGTGACACCCATTGTTGCGATTGCTCCCTTGGTCATCATCTGGATTCAAAATACCACTTTGGCTTTGGTGGTGTGTGCCATGTTAGTCGCAGTTTTTCCGATACTGACCAACACCACTTTAGGTTTGCGTAGTGTCAATAAAGGTTTGCTCAATCTTTTCCAAATCAATAAAGCCAGTCGCTGGCAGATTTTGATGCGTTTACGTGTGCCGAATGCCTTGCCTTATTTCTTTGGTGGCTTACGAATTTCCTGTGGTTTGGCACTGATTGGCGCTGTGGTTTCCGAGTTTGTAGCAGGCGCGGGTGGTACTAGTGCAGGCTTGGCTTATCAAATCTTACAAGCAGGTTTTCAGTTGGATTTACCCTTGATGTTTGCTGCATTATTTCTGATTACGTGTACTGGTCTGGGCTTATTTGTTCTGATGTCTTTATTAAGCCAGTTCTTTTTAAGCAAATGGCATGAGAGTGAGCAGGTATGATTTCAAAGCAATTAAATCAAAGTTATTTAATTCAAAATGCCCATGCCATTTTGACAGGCTTAACTGGTGAAGCAGCACGCTGCTCATCCACTGATATCCGCATCCAATCAGGTAAAATTACTGAAATAGGGCGGTTAAGTGCTCAGCCGAATGAACAGGTTGTGAATGCTCAAGATTGTGTGATCTACCCAGCATGGGTAAATACTCATCACCATTTATTTCAGTCTTTATTAAAGGGCGAGCCACAAGGTTTAAATCAAAACCTGACCTCATGGCTTGCCAGTACGCCGTATCGGTTCCGTGGCGCATTTGATGAAAGCACTTTTCGGATTGCTGTACGTATTGGCTTGATTGAATTATTACGTTCAGGTTGTGCAACGGTAGCAGATCATCATTATTTATATTGGCCACAGATGCCGTTTGATGGTGCTGCAATTTTATTTGATGAAGCCGAAAAATTGGGCATGCGCTTTGTGCTGTGTCGTGGTGGTGCAACCTTAACGCGTGGTTTGGAAAGTGAGTTGCCTCAAGCCTTACGTCCTGAGAAATTTGAAGACTATATGGCGGATATTGAGCGTTTGGTGCAGCAATATCATCAGCCAGAATCAGATGCTTTTCGAAAAATCGTGATGGCACCGACTTCAACCTTGCATTCGACCACAGCTCAGCAATTACGGGAAAGCGCCAAAATTGCCAGACAATTGGGGATTCGGATGCATAGCCATTTATCTGAAACAGTGGATTATTTGGATGCAGCTAGAGCCAAGTTTGGCATGACCCCAGTCCAGTTCTGTGCCGAGCAGGATTGGATTGGCAGTGATGTCTGGTTTGCGCATTTAGTGAAATTATTACCCGAAGAAACTCAGTTGTTAGGTCAGACCAAAACAGGTATTGCGCATTGTCCTCAGAGTAATGCGCGTTTGGGTAGCGGTATTGCTGATCTTGTTGCTCTGGAACAGGCAGGGATGACCATTTCAATTGGGGTAGATGGCGCGGGTTCTAATGAAGCCGCAGATATGCTGTCTGAAACCCATGCTGCTTGGTTATTACAACGAGCCAGAAAGGGGATGTTGGCGACACCACAATATGAGGGTGGGCAATTTGAAGGTGGTGCAGATGCTGCCCGTATTGAGGATGTGATCCGTTGGGGAACAGTGGGTGGGGCCAAGATTTTAGGGCTTGATCAAGTCGGGACAATTGAGGTGGGGCAACAGGCTGACTTGGTCATTTATCAGTTAGATGATCCTCGTTATTTTGGCTTACATGATATGGCGATTGGGCCTGTGGCAAGTGGCGGACGCGCGCATATTAAAGCGATGTTTGTAGCAGGGAAAATGGTGATGGAAAATGATCAGATTCCTGATCTGGATATGATGGAGTTGGGTTGGCAAGCCAAGCAAGCGGTGAAGTTATTACAACAGCGGAGTGTAGAAATGGCAAAAATAGCCTAAGCTAAAGTTGAGATATCGTAGCAGGGGAAACTCATCGCATTTGCGGGCATCTTTAAGTATTCATTCAACTAAGTCCAGCGAGTAATAAAAAAACATCGGCATATCATCAGTTGCCAGATTGGAATCTATATAGACAAGATACAAGGTTTTATCGTTCATCAAATGCGTATTGCAATACTGAGCTATTGCAATACGCTTACGAGTATAAAACGTGACCATCGTTGACCCGCTCGCATCATCAAGTGCGCACGAAGATTTCCACCCGCCGATTCAACTGCCGGCAGGCAGGGTTGTCTTGGCCGCTGACTACGTTGGGCGCCACTGGCTGCGACTCGCCGTAACCACGCGTGCTGGCATCAGCTGCGGCACCACGCTGGCGCAAGGCCATGCCTACTGATTTAGCACGGCGCTCGGACAAATCCAGATTGTAGGCATCACTGCCCTTGGCATCGGTATGTCCGCGAATTTCTATTGCTTTGGCTGGTACTTTCTGCAAGGCCATGGCCAAGCTGTCCAGCACTTTAGCTGCGTCAGGACGGATATTCGTCTTGTCGAAATCGAACAACACCTGATCATTGAGAGTGATGATGAACCCACATGGCACACCGGATGGAGCGAATTTTTTTAACGGCGGGAACTTGCCAGCTGGAGTGACCTTGGGAATTGGTGCCATTTTCACTTGACGTGCTGGTGTGCCAATGCTGCCATTGCCTTTACCGTCGTTGCTCACCAACCCGTGCGGACCGTTCCATGTACCGCTGCCGTCGGCGTTGATGGTGACGATGCCTTGCGGACCATTCCAACTGCCTGAACCATCACCTTGGTTGCGAATCACCCCGTGGTCGCCGTTCCAAGTACCACCACCTTTGCCGTCCAGCACGATGATGCCGTACTTGCCGTTATACGTGCCCGAACCGTCGGCCTCGACCGAGATGATTCCATCGTCAGCGCCACCGCCGCCATTGCCGTTGATTGTGCCACTGCCATCTGCGTTGACGACGATGACGCCGCCTTCGTAGTTGGCGGTACCACTGCCGTCTGCGTCGATATGGAAGATGCCTTCATCACCGTTGCGCGACAGATTGCCTTGCGCATCTGTGCTGGTAATGCCCGCATCGTTGACTAATGCGCCGTCGGTGGCACAGTTGGCGGGCTTGACACTGATGCCAGCCACTGGGTCAATGATATCTTGCATCGATGTTTCCAACGCTCGCTGGGCTGGGCCAATACCGATGATCTCCGGCACAACGATCTGCGGGATTACTGGGAAGTCGACATCCCCAGCGGACTTCGCTGCTGATTTGGCTGTTTTCGCCGTGGCATTATCCTTATCTTCGTTAGCCGAGGGTGACTTCGTGCAGGCGCACGCGAGCAATGCTATTCCCAACACCATGAATCTGTTCATTGAAAACATGTCTAATTACTCTACTTATATGTTGACCGCATTTTGTTTTAATTGAGTCGTGTTAAGTCCTTCGAATACCTATCTTTGGCTACAAAAAACACGTGTACAACTAACAAGGCTATGTAGTTCTTTAATTAAGCTTATTCATTCGCTCTTAAGTGAAAGATAGGCAAATACCAGCACCGCTAGTCCGAAGAGGAGTCGCGCAATCCAAGGCGTGATCAGCCAAGCGCCGAGTGCCATGATGGTGCGGCTTAACACATGCGGTGATTGCAATGCTCTTGGCTCGGGTGTGTTATGTTGCGTCTGCAGAGGATAACCGCAATGCGGGCAGGAGTTGGCTTGGGTCGAAACCTGACGGCTGCATTCGGGGCATGAAATAAGCGCCATAAGCATTTTTCCTTTTTAATTTTTCCTATTTGGGCATTAAGAAATGTCGTATAAACGCATCTCCTCGATTCGCAATCAGGTCATAAAATTGTATCAGTTCAACGATTGGAAAATTCTTCCGAATAACCCATTTTATTTGACAGAATGGGTTAATTCGATTGAGTTGGGGGAGTTCTTTAATTGTTTCACCAGTATTTACAGGCTAGATAAGGCATTCAACATTTTACTAATTTTTTTTATGTTCAACGCTATAATGTAATTCAACCATACCTTCACCCATTTGATGAACGGAGATCAATTTAAGTGTTGGAGCAAGTACTTTTCGGGGGAAAAGCGCTTTTCCTTTCCCAAGGGTGGCTGAGCCAATTTGTATAATCAGTTCATCAAGCAAATTGGCATCATAGAACTGACCCGCTAATTCGCCACCGCCTACAATCCAAATATTCTTATCCTCAATGATGGATTGTATTTCAGCATAAACAGGAGTGATGTCTCCTTGTATAAAATGGATATTTGCACCTTCAATCAAGGGCAGTTTACGGCTGGAAAATACCCAAGTTGGCTGAGTATAAGGCCAAGGAGAACCTGTTTCGGCAGCAACTTGCTCTGCGTTATTCAATATCCATTCATAAGTTGCCGATCCCATCACCAAAGCACCAACATTTGCAATAAACGTGGGATAACTTGAGTTATCTAGTTCGCCTAATGCAAATAACCATTCCAAAGAATCGTCTTCGGTCGCAATAAATCCATCTAGTGTACTCGCTGCAAAATATTGTACTTTCATCCTGATCATCTCCTTATTCTAAAGGAGTAGCTTAAAGCTTATTTTGTTTGGATAAATTGTTTAAATCGGATATACGACACATGATGACGCTTTAATAAACCTAAGCTTGAAAAGGATGATGTGTATACCAATGCTCCGCAATCTGCTGACGGGTGCAAATCCAGACCCGATCATGATTTTGCACATAATCAAGGAAACGTTGTAATGCCTTAAAGCGGGCAGGACGTCCTAAAATTCGACAGTGCATACCAATCGAAAGCATCTTGGGTGAGGTTGCTCCCTCTGCATAGAGGACATCAAAAGCATCTTTTAAATATTCAAAAAAATCCTCACTGCGATTAAAACCAGTTGGTGAGGCAAATTTCATATCATTGGTATCAAGTGTATAGGGAATAATTAAATGCGGACGGCTTGCACCCGCTGCATTGCTGAGTGTTGTCCAAAAGGGTAAGTCATCGCCGTAATAATCACTGTCATATTGCACCTGATCATATTCAGCCAATAATTGACGGGTATTCGGGCTATCACGGCCTGTATACCAACCTGTCGGCATTTCACCAAACAAATCTTTAAGGGTATGCATGGCTTCATCCATATGTTGTTTCTCGGTTGCAACATCCATATTTTGATAATGAATCCAGCGTAAGCCATGCGAGACCACATCATAATGGTGTTGTTTGATCGCCTCGACCACCAATGGATTACGTTGCAACGCCATCGCCACAGCAAAAATAGTCATAGGCAATTGGCGTTTGGCAAATTCCTGCTGAATCCGCCAAAAACCGACCCGTGATCCATATTCATAAATCGAGTCCATCGAAAGATGCCGAGCAGGATAACTTTCTGCACCACTGATTTCAGACAAGAACTGTTCTGATCCTTCATCGCCATGCAGAATATGCTTTTCGCCGCCTTCTTCATAATTCAGCACAAACTGAACCGCGATTTTTGCTTGATTGGGCCATTGGGCATGTGGAGGTTGATCGGCATAACCGACCATATCGCGTGGATAATCTGCTGTTAAATGAGCGTCTGTATTGGGCCAAACCATAGCAATGCCTAAATCGTGAAAAAGGTGAATCTTCACATCAACTTACCTGATTAAATCTTTGGGTGTCAAACACTATATTGATTTAAATCAATAGCTTGTGTGTTTTGTTTTGGTGCAAAAATACCATGTTATTGATGAATATTCTGTAGCATGCGCGATTTTAGTGCTTCCATCTCGATAATGATTTGATTCATCATGATTTGAGCAATCCGAGAAAGTTGCCGTTTTGGTGCAACACAAAGTGCAACTGTAATTGGATGTAGGCCATGATCATTGATCGCTCTAAATTCAAATTCAGCATTTTCAATATAAGGGGCTGCATCCAGATAACTCATGATGCTGATACCTAGGTTTTGTCTGAGCAATGAAATCATCATATGGATATCGTTGCATTCGATGGTGTGGCGTGGGTGAAAGTCCTGTTTTTTATATAAGGCGGTGACATGGTCATGAATAACCAAAGGCTCGGCAGGAATAATATGATTGAATTCCAGCGTATCGGAGAAGTAGATTTTTTCTTTATGGGCTAAAGGGTGCTGTTTAGGAATTACGAAACCCAAGGGCATTTCAATAAAGGCACTGATCTGCAATTGATGCTGATGTTTGGGGTTCAGAATCAAGCCAAAGTCCAGTTCAGCATTAATCACCAGATCAGCGATACGATCACTGTCCAAGACACGAACCTTAAAATTAATCCACGGATATTGCTGAACAATAGACTGCATCACGGCACTGACAAAGCTTTCATTGAGTGCTGCAATCATCCCAAAATCAATTGAACCGCGTTGTATGCCTTGGATTTCATTCAAACGTTTCTGTGTGATTTGAAACTCTTTTTGCCAGCTGCGTAGATCGGCATAGAGTAATTCACCAGCCAAGGTCAGCTTGAGTCCACTGGGTAAACGTTCAAATAAAGCCACACCGAGTTCTTCTTCTGCCAAAACAATCTGCCGATGTACGGCAGAGACAGAAATAAACAGTTGATCGGCTGCTTTTCTTAAACTGCCTGTTTTGGCAACGGCAATAAAATAATCGGCAAAACGTGAAAATGGCAAGGCCATTGCAAACTCACTTGAGATAAAGCAGGTTTTAATACAGAAGCAATTTTAGTGCCTAGGCTGTTCTAATTTTTAGAATGATGCATATAAATCATTCTAATAGACGAGAATATTGATCTATTCCACACTGCTCTTGAAGAGAAAAATCTTAAAAATGAGCACAGGATATGAACGCAATTCCATTCATCAATCTTCCAAATAAGCCATGTCATAGCCAATTTGATGATCAGGATTGGCAGATTCTTGCACAACATTGGTATCCCGTGGCACGTATTGAAGATGTGGGCAGTAAACCTCAGCAAGTGACCTTATTGGATATGAATCTAGCTTTGTATAAGACCGAAACAGGGCAGATTCATTTAGCACGAGATATTTGCCCGCATCGTGGTGTGCCTTTGAGTAAAGGCTGGGTTGAGGGAGACACTTTGATTTGTCCTTATCATGGACTTCATTTTAATGAAGATGGCAAATGCACTAAAATCCCAGCTCAACCTGATTTAACTAAAATCTCAGAGCGCTTTTCGCTGACCAAGTTTCCCGTGGTTTTAAAATATGGCTTGGTTTGGACCAGCATTTTGGGCAGAGATGAAAGTTTGGCAAATTTCCCTGTATTAGACACATGGGAGAGTGAGGCACATCAAGCCATTTTGCCGCCTTCTGTGGATATTGCCGGTTCAAGCGGTCGTCAACTGGAAGGTTTTATTGATGTGGCACACTTTGCTTGGGTGCATCATCAGGCCTTTGCCGATCGAGATAATCCTGTAGTACCTAAATATTGGACTGAACGTACCGATTATGGCTTGCATACGAACTACACCAGTAATGTCAGCAACTATCCGCATGGTATGCAACATTTAGCACCCGATGATTTTTTATGGGAACGAATCTTTGATGTTTATCCGCCATTTTCAGCAATACTGACCATTCATTTTCCAAATGACGGGGTGCTCAAGATTTTAAATGCCTGTTGTCCCATCTCGCATAATAAGACCCGTTTGTTTGTACCGTTAACCCGTAATTTCGATACCACGGGGGATTTACAGGCAGTCTATGATTTTAATGCGCAGATTTTTGCCGAAGATCAAGAGATGGTAGAGGCGCAAAAGCCAGAAGAATTACCTTTAGATATTAGTATGGAAGCACATTTTGAAGCAGATCGTTCTTCGACCATGTATCGCCGTATCTTGGCTGAATGGGGTTTAAGCAAACGCTATACGGTTTAGCTTGAATAAATTTGGGATATTTAAGAGATTAAATCAGAGTTGTTTATCTTCTATTAAGCCTAAATTGTTTATTTGTATAGGCTTGTATATACAATTGCGCTAAATTCAATATACAATGAGTTATAGTATTTAGTATGAGTTTTAGCCAATGTCAAGAGCGACAAAGCAAAACGATTTAGATTTGTCCTTAGAAGAAGATAGTCCTGTTCCTTTGTATTTGCGTGTGAAACAAATGATTTCGCAAAAAATCTATGAAGGAACATGGACCGTCAATAAAAAAATTCCATCAGAAAGTGAATTGGTTAATTTACTCGGCTGTAGTCGCATGACCGTGAATCGTGCCTTGCGCGAACTCACCAGTGAAGGTTTGTTGGTACGTATCCAAGGTGTTGGTTCTTTTGTTGCAGAAGGACAAGGGCGTACCGCTTTGTTTCATGTCAATAATATTGCCGAAGAAATCATTGCCCGAAATCATAAACATCATGCCGAAGTTTTGGTACTGGAACAGATTCAGGCCAATGCTGAACAAAGTATGCTGATGCAGATTCGTGAAGGACAAAAACTATTTCACTCGATCATCGTGCATTATGAAAATGATGTGCCTGTACAAATCGAAGATCGACTGGTCGATCCGATGTTGATTCCAGATTATTTGGCACAAGATTTTAAGTCCATCACACCAAATGCTTATTTAATGTCGAAAGCACCCGTGACTGAAGGGGAACATGTGGTGACCGCAATTTTAGCGTCAGCACAAGAATGTAAATGGCTGAAAATAAACAAGACTGAACCTTGTCTGTTGATTCGTCGCAGAACTTGGTCAAATAAACAACTCATTTCCAGTGCGCGCTTGATCTATCCGGGTAGCCGTTATTATCTGGAAGGTAAATTTACCCAATGATTCAACACTTAGACACGGCTGACTATAAACAGATGCTGTGGAAGAATGGTGCAGGTTATACCGTTGAGCTTGCCCGAAGTGACGGTGACAGTTTGGATACGTTTGATTGGCGTATCTCCATGGCTGATGTCAAAACTTCGGGGGATTTTTCCAAGTTTAATGGCATGCAACGCATCCTTACGGTATTGGAAGGTGCTGGCATCGTATTGAATATTGCCGGTGATTCCGAGCATCTGAGAACTTTACAATCTGTTCAATTCAGTGGGGATCGCACGACCAGTTGTAGACTAATTGACGGACCGATCCGGGACTTTAATTTGATTTATCATCCTGAAAAATGGCATTCCTGCTACCAATGGCTGTTTGAGTCAGCGAGCACTGAGATGTTCAGTTCAGCCGATCTGATTTTTATTTTTAATCAGAGTTCAGAACCATTGGAAATTGAAGTGGATCGGCAGGTTTTTCGTTTAGTACACCAGCAAAGTCTTAAAATCGAGCAGCAAAAAGCATTGAAAAAACTGGTTTTAAAATCTGAGCGTTTTAAGCAAGCTTGTCTGATCGAACTCACAAAAATCTAATTTTTTGCAAACTTCACGAAACACATATGACTTCAGGTTGTATGTGTTTTTTATTGCCGATCAAAAAATAAATCTATTTATTTCATAAGTTTGTAATTTATTTTCATAAAAGAATTGAAAAGCATCTTTTCAATATAAAAGTTTTGTGTAGTATATGGATGTATATACAAGTTAATACATTGCTATACAGTAAAGCAGGTTAATTTGCTGATTCAAACTCAATGGAAGGAGTCCGATTGTGACAACAACGACAACAAAATTTCGTGATGTAGAAATTCGCGCACCACGTGGTACAAAGCTCAATGCAAAAAGCTGGTTAACAGAAGCACCGTTACGCATGCTGATGAACAACCTTGACCCTGATGTTGCAGAGAATCCAAAAGAGCTTGTTGTTTACGGTGGTATCGGTCGTGCTGCACGTAACTGGGAATGTTTTGACAAGATCGTTGAAACGCTAAAGAATTTAGAAACTGATGAAACCTTGTTGGTTCAATCTGGTAAGCCTGTGGGTGTGTTTAAAACCCATAAAGATGCACCGCGTGTTTTGATTGCAAACTCGAATCTTGTTCCACATTGGGGAACGTGGGAGCATTTCAATGAATTGGATGCGAAAGGTTTGGCAATGTATGGTCAGATGACAGCGGGTTCTTGGATTTATATTGGTAGCCAAGGCATTGTGCAAGGCACTTACGAAACGTTTGTAGAAGCAGGTCGCCAACACTATAACGGTGATTTGACAGGTCGTTGGGTCTTGACTGCTGGTTTAGGTGGTATGGGCGGTGCACAACCTTTAGCTGCAACATTGGCAGGCGCATGCTCACTCAATATCGAATGCCAACAAACCAGTATCGATTTCCGTTTACGTACGCGTTATGTCGATGAGCAAGCCACTGATTTAGATGATGCTTTGGCGCGTATTGAAAAATATACCAAAGAAGGTAAGGCTGTTTCGATTGCATTACATGGCAATGCAGCAGAAATCTTACCTGAATTAGTCCGTCGTGGCGTACATCCAGACATGGTGACTGACCAAACCAGCGCACATGACCCATTAAATGGTTATTTACCAATTGGCTGGACATGGGAAGAGTACCGTCAGCGCGCTAAAACTGAGCCAGAAGTTGTGGTTAAAGCAGCGAAACAGTCGATGGCGCAGCATGTTCAAGCGATGCTGGATTTCCAGAAAATGGGTGTTCCAACTTTTGACTATGGCAACAACATCCGTCAAATGGCACAAGATGAAGGCGTAGCAAATGCCTTTGATTTCCCTGGCTTCGTTCCTGCTTATATTCGTCCATTGTTCTGTCGTGGTGTTGGTCCATTCCGTTGGGCTGCACTTTCAGGTGATCCAGAAGATATCTATAAGACAGATGCCAAAGTAAAAGAACTCATTCCAGATGATGAACATTTACATCGCTGGTTAGATATGGCGCGTGAACGTATTAGCTTCCAAGGTTTACCAGCGCGTATTTGCTGGGTCGGCTTAGGTTTACGTGCAAAACTCGGTTTGGCATTTAATGAAATGGTTCGTAGTGGTGAACTTTCAGCACCTATCGTGATTGGTCGTGACCATCTGGATTCAGGTTCAGTGTCTAGTCCAAACCGTGAAACAGAATCAATGAAAGATGGTTCAGATGCCGTATCTGACTGGCCGTTATTGAATGCCTTGTTGAATACTGCTGGCGGTGCGACTTGGGTGTCATTACATCACGGCGGTGGTGTAGGTATGGGCTTCTCTCAACACTCAGGTGTGGTGATCGTATGTGATGGTACAGATGAGGCAGCAGCACGTATTGCACGTGTATTGACCAATGACCCTGCAACAGGGGTAATGCGTCATGCTGATGCAGGTTATGACATTGCGATTGATTGTGCCAAAGAGCAAGGCTTGAACTTGCCGATGATCACACAATAAACAGACAAGGACATTACGATGCTTTTTGCAATTGTGTAAGCGGCATCGTAAGCGAACAATAGAGTGCAAAACAGGACGCCAATAATGGAACTTCTAATTCAACCCGGCAAACTTAGCTTAGCAGATCTGCGCCACGCTTATTTAAATCCAATCAAAGTGAAACTCGATGACAGCGCTTCTGCTGGCATCAATGCGAGTGTTGCTTGTGTCGAACAAATCGTCAACGAAGGCCGTACTGCTTACGGGATCAATACGGGTTTTGGTTTACTTGCATCAACTAAAATTGCACCAGAAGACCTAGAGCAATTACAGCGTTCTTTGGTGCTATCACACGCTGCTGGCGTGGGCGAGCCGCTTGATGATGCGATGGTTCGTCTGATTATGTTGCTTAAAGCAAATAGTTTGGCACGTGGCTTTTCGGGGATTCGCCGTAAAGTAATTGATGCCATTTTGGCGTTGATCAATGCAGAAGTTTATCCGCATATTCCATTAAAAGGTTCTGTTGGTGCTTCAGGTGACTTGGCACCACTGGCACACATGTCTTTGGTGTTATTAGGCGAAAGCAAAGCGCGTTATAAAGGTGAATGGTTACCAGCGGTTGAAGCACTTAAAATTGCGGGTTTAGAGCCAATTTCTTTAGCTGCGAAAGAAGGTTTAGCACTTTTAAACGGGACACAAGTTTCTACAGCATACGCATTACGTGGTTTGTTTGAGGCAGAAGATTTATTTGCTGCTGCAACGGTGTGTGGTGGTTTAAGTGTTGAAGCCATGCTGGGTTCTCGGGCACCATTCGATGCACGTATTCATGAAGTTCGCGGTCAACGTGGTCAAATTGATGTTGCTGCTGCATATCGTGACTTACTGACTGAATCGAGTGAAATTTCTCATTCACATGAGGACTGTAGCAAGGTTCAAGACCCATACTCACTGCGTTGCCAACCTCAGGTGATGGGTGCTTGCTTGACTCAAATTCGTCAAGCCGCAGAAGTGTTAGCAATTGAATCAAATGCGGTATCTGATAACCCATTAGTCTTTGCTGCTGAAGGTGATGTAATTTCAGGTGGTAACTTCCATGCTGAACCAGTGGCTATGGCTGCGGATAACCTTGCATTGGCAATTGCCGAAATTGGTTCACTGTCTGAACGTCGTATTTCGATGATGATGGACCGTCATATGTCACAATTGCCGCCATTCTTGGTTGCCAATGGTGGGGTCAATTCAGGCTTCATGATTGCTCAAGTAACAGCCGCTGCGTTAGCAAGTGACAATAAAGCACTTGCACATCCTGCCAGTGTTGATAGTTTACCGACCTCTGCAAATCAGGAAGACCATGTTTCTATGGCGCCGAATGCGGGCAAACGTTTGTGGTATATGGCTGACAACGTTCGCGGCATTCTTGCAGTTGAGTGGTTAGGGGCATGTCAGGGTCTTGATTTCCGTGAAGGTTTGAAGAGTTCTCCAAAACTTGAGCGTGCGCGTAAAGTGCTGCGTGACCAAGTGCCTTATTACAGTGAAGATCGTTTCTTTGCGCCAGATATTGAGCAAGCGAGTGAATTGCTTGCAAGTGGCTGCTTGAACGAATTACTCATTCCACAGCTATTACCGAGTTTGTCTGAAGTGTGATCAATAAATCGGTCACATGGAGTGGCCGAATCTAACTAAATTTCCTCAAGGATTGGAGATTATAATGTCACAACACTCCACATTACAGCGGGGGTTAAACACCCGCCATATTCGTTTTTTGGCATTGGGTTCAGCCATTGGGACAGGACTCTTTTACGGTTCGGCAACAGCCATCAAAATGGCAGGTCCGTCTGTATTAATCGCATATATCGTTGCAGGGATTGCAATTTATATCGTGATGCGCGCATTGGGTGAGATGGCTGTACATAACCCAGTATCGGGTTCATTCAGTCACTATGCCTCACAATATATTGGTCCACTTGCAGGTTTTACCACAGGCTGGACCTACGTTTTTGAAATGATCATTGTGGCTTTGGCCGATGTCACCGCCTTCGGGATTTATATGGGGTTCTGGTACCCCGATGTGCCGCGCTGGATCTGGATTCTGTCGCTGATTATGTTCCTTGGGGCAATTAACCTGATTCATGTCAAAGTCTTTGGTGAACTGGAATTCTGGCTTTCAATTGTCAAAGTGACGGCGATTGTTGCGATGATTGTCGGTGGTTTAGGTTTAATGTTCTATGGCTTCCATGCGGATCATAGTGGTTTTACCACTGGCATTCAAAACTTATGGATTCACGATGGCTTTATGCCAAATGGTATTGCTGGTTTAGTTGCCTGTTTATCTGTGGTGGTATTCGCTTTTGGTGGGATTGAAATTATCGGGATTACCGCAGGTGAGTCGCAAGACCCGAAAACCTCGATTCCTAAAGCAATTAATGCGGTGCCAGTACGTATTCTGTTGTTCTATGTCATGACGATTTTTGTATTGATGTCGATTTTTCCATGGAATCAAATTGGTAGCCAAGGCAGTCCATTTGTACAGATCTTTGAAAATCTTGGGATTGGATCTGCGGCAACCGTTCTCAATATCGTGGTGATTACCGCGGCGATCTCTGCGATCAATAGTGATGTATTTGGTGCTGGACGTATGCTGTATGGCATGTCGAATCGTGGACAAGCACCGCAAGTATTCCAAAAAATCTCCAAAAATGGTGTGCCTTGGATGACAGTTGTGGTGATGGCAGGGGTGTTATTGATCGGCGTATTGCTGAACTATCTGATTCCTGAAAATGTATTCATCATTATTGCTTCAATTGCGACTTTTGCTACGGTTTGGGTGTGGTTGATGATTTTAATTGCTCAAGTTGCGATGCGTCGTAAGTTGTCTAAAGCAGAAATCAAAGCCCTCGATTTCCCAGTGATTGGCTGGCCGTATGCACCTGCATTTGCAATTGCGTTCATGTTGTTTATCTTGGCGATGATGGGCTATTTCCCAGACTCACGACCTGCAATTTATGTTGGCGCAACCTGGTTAGTTTTACTTTGGATTGCTTATACCATTTGGGTGAAGCCCAAGCAAAACACGGTAAAAGAAAATCAAAGCATGCAACAAAATATCGAAATGGAAAGTTAAATATCAAGCTGCTCAGGTGTCATCCCGCCTGAGCAGTGAGAGGAACTGTGAATGAAAAAGCTTTGGAAAAACTGTCATATCGCCACCATGCAAAATGGGCAATATTCCAGTATTGAACATGCTGCAATGGTCACTTCAGGGCAGCATATCCACTGGATTGGAACATTTGAAGATCTTCCTGCCGATGCTTATTCCGAAACCATCGATTTGAATGGCGCATGGGTCACACCGGGTTTGATTGATTGTCATACCCATAGCGTGTTTGGTGGCAACCGTAGTGTTGAGTTTGAAAAACGCCTGCAAGGTGCTAGCTATGCTGAGATCGCAGCTAGCGGTGGCGGGATTGCCAGTACGGTTCGTGCCACGCGTGAAGCGAGTGAACAAGAGTTGCTTGCATCAGCTTTGAAACGAGTTCGCTGCTTGCTTAAAGATGGTGTCACCACTATTGAGATTAAGTCAGGTTACGGTCTGGACTATGCTAATGAGCGGAAAATGCTGCGTGTGATTCGTCAGATTGCAGATACTTTGCCGATGACAGTTCGCAGTACCTGCTTAGCAGCACATGCTTTACCGCCTGAGTATCAAGATCAAAGTGATGCTTATATCGAGCATATCTGCAATGACATGCTGCCAAAACTACATCAAGAAGGTTTGGTTGATGCAGTCGATGCCTTTTGTGAATATTTGGCATTTTCGCCAGCTCAAGTCGAACGTCTATTTAAAACAGCGCAGTCTTTAAATCTACCGATCAAGTTACACGCTGAGCAACTGTCTGCATTGGGTGGATCGAGTTTGGCGGCACGTTATCATGCCTTATCGGCAGATCATTTAGAGTTTATGACTGAGGATGATGTTAAGGCGATGGCTGCTGCTGGAACGGTGGCGGTGTTATTACCGGGCGCATTCTATTTCTTGAGAGAAACCAAATATCCACCTTTAGACAGTTTGCATCAACATGGGGTACGCATTGCACTATCCAGTGATTTAAATCCAGGCACATCACCAGCCTTATCTTTACGGTTAATGATGAATATGGGGAGTACCTTATTCCGTCTAACACCTGAACAGACTTTGGCGGGTGTGACGACGCATGCGGCACATGCATTGGGTTTACAAGAGACTCACGGCACTTTAGAGACTGGTAAAGTTGCAGACTTTATTGCGTGGGATATTGAGCATCCATCCGAGATTGTTTACTGGTTGGGTGGCGATTTACCGAAGCGGATTATTCAGCATGGCAATGAAATCTCAATCTAACAGCGAAGCTCATTTTTAAAGGACGCTAGACATAATGAATCATTCATTTACATGGCAGGGGCGTAAAGATGGTGAGGGTGCTGAACACTTAAGGATTCACCAAGTCGTCAATACCACACCACGAGCTGATTATGCCTTGATTGGCTTTAGCTCGGATGAGGGCGTTAAGCGTAACAAAGGGCGCTTGGGTGCAGCAGATGCACCTGACAGTATTCGTGCGCAATTGGCTAATTTACCTGTGCATCAACCAGTCACGATTACCGATATTGGCACAGTGGTATGTGACGGCTCCAAACTGGAACAAGCACAGGCTGAATTGGCTGAACAAGTTGAAAGAAGCCTCAAACAGGGCATGAAGCCGATTGTGTTAGGCGGTGGCCATGAGGTGGCTTTTGGTAGCTTCTCAGGTCTGTTTCAATATCTGCAAAATCATGAGCCGAATAAGAAGATCGGCATCATCAATTTCGATGCACATTTCGACTTGCGTGAAGCTGAACAGGTGACTTCTGGCACACCTTTTTTAAATGCAGCAAAACTGTCTGAACAGCATCAACAAGAATTTAATTATTTGTGCATTGGCGTAGCGAAACATTCAAACACCAAGGTTTTATTTGAAACCGCAGATCGGCTGAATTGTACTTATATTTACGATTATGAGTTGCAGCAACAAAATGTTGAAACTTTAATCGAAAAGTTGACAGCTTTTACCGGAAAAGTTGACTATTTGTATATTACAGTTGATCTTGATGTATTTAGTGCTAGCATTGCGCCAGGTGTAAGCGCACCTGCGGTTAAAGGGATTGATTTATCCGTCTTTGACCCATTACTAGAGGCCATTAAGGAAACCGGAAAGATTAAAGTTTTTGATGTGGCGGAATGTAATCCACGGTTTGATTTGGATAGTAGAACTGCCAAATTAGCCGCTTATATAATTTTTAACTACATATTTGATTGATGGATCATGTGAATTCATCAAAAGGTTAAAACATGTCTAATTTATCTTATGTCTCTCAAAATGACGGTCCATGGGCAACTTATCTTGAACAGATCGAGCGTGTTGCTCCATATCTAGATGGTTTAGAAGACTATGTGGACACATTGAAGCGCCCAAAACGTGCTTTGATTGTCGACGTGCCAATTGTTATGGACGATGGCACAATTCGTCATTTTGAAGGTTATCGTGTACAACACAACTTGTCACGTGGTCCGGGTAAAGGCGGTATTCGCTATCACCCAGATGTAGATTTAAATGAAGTAATGGCTCTTTCAGCATGGATGACAATTAAAACTGCGGTGGTAAATTTACCATTCGGCGGTGCAAAAGGTGGCATTCGTGTTGATCCGCGTCAACTTTCACCACGTGAATTAGAACGTTTAACACGTCGTTATACCAGTGAAATCAGCCATATCATTGGCCCACAAAAAGATATCCCTGCCCCAGACGTGGGGACTAATCCAAACGTAATGGGTTGGATCATGGATACCTATTCATCTGGTCAAGGTCATACGGTGACGGGTGTTGTAACAGGTAAACCGGTACACCTCGGTGGTTCTCTTGGTCGTATTAAAGCAACAGGCCGTGGTGTATTTATCACAGGTCAACAAGTTGCTGAAAAAATCAAATTACCTTTAGACGGTGCGAAAATTGCGGTTCAAGGTTTTGGTAACGTCGGTAGCGAAGCTGCATATTTGTTTGCAGACTCGAAATCGATCATCGTGACGATTCAAGATCACACAGGTACGATTTTCAACCCTGAAGGGATCGATCTTGCTGCATTAAAAACTCACATGGAAACTCACCAAGGTGTGGGTGGCTTTGCTGGTGCGCAAGTGATCAGTGATGAAGAGTTCTGGAATGTAGAGATGGATATTTTGATCCCTGCTGCATTGGAAAGCCAAATCACAGTTGAACGTGCTCAAAAATTAACTGCGAAGTTAGTGCTTGAAGGCGCGAACGGCCCAACATTCCCTGAAGCGGATGATGTTTTGGTTCAACGTGGTATTACGGTTGTTCCTGACGTGATCTGTAATGCGGGTGGTGTAACCGTATCTTACTTCGAATGGGTTCAAGATATGTCGAGCTACTTCTGGTCTGAAGAAGAAATTAATGAAAGACTGGATAAGTTGATGATTCAAGCCATTAACGATGTATGGCACAAATCAAGCGAAAAAGAATGTACTTTACGTACAGCAGCCTTCATTTTAGGTTGTGAGCGTATCTTAAAAGCACGTAAAGAGCGTGGTATTTTCCCAGGCTAATTTTAGCTGTGCTTTTGAAACGACCTTAAGGTGTAAACTTTAAGGTCGTTTTTTATTGCTGAATCAATCCAGAAAGAAATCTTTTTGTAGCTGGGTGTTGCCACTGACACAGGCATACTGAGCGAAATCAGTGATCCCGATCCGTGCCAGTGCTTGTTCATCTGTGAGGCTTTGTCCCGTTAGTTCACCTTTGACCGTACTGTAAATTGCAAAAGCAGCGTCCGCCATGATCTCCGGTTTACGACTCAATTGACGCGTATTTTCCTCACCTAGGTTCTTCGAAACTGCTGCTGTAGCGATATAGGTTTCAGGCCATAGCGTATTACAGGAAATACCATAGTGACGGAACTCTTCTGCCATACCTAGCGTCAGAATCGTCATACCATATTTAGATAAGGCATAAGGCGAGAGCATACCCAACCATTTTGGTGACATATTTACAGGTGGCGATAAGCTTAAAATATGCGGATCTTTTGCTTGTTTGAGATAGGGTAAAGCGGCCTGTGCACAAATAAAGGTTGCACGGTGGTTAATGGTTTGGATCAGGTCATATTGTTTTAATGAAGTGGCTTCGACACCTGTGAGTGCAATCGCACCTGCATTATTTATTAATACATCAATACCACCAAAGTTCTTGGCTGCTTGTTGCATGGCAGCATGAATCTGCTGTTCATCTCGTACATCTAACAGTAAGGGCAGTGCTTTGCCACCAGCAGCTTCAATTTCTTCGGCGACGCTATAAATTGTGCCTGTTAATTTTGCTGTTTCCACTTCAGTTTTTGCCGCAATAACAACATTTGCCCCAGCTTGTGCTGCTTTCAGCGCGATGGCTCGGCCAATTCCGCGGCTGCCACCAGTAATAAAAATGGTTTTTCCTTGCATATTACTCATGTCAATGTCCTATATTCGAGTTGTTATAAAAGCTGATTTAAATCATAAACGGATGTGAAAATTTTTCTGGATTGTATAGCTGTCGTTGTTTGGCAATCTCAACAATGCGATGGCGTAACTGACGTTTGATTACAGCATAGGTCAGACGATGCTTTTGTGACATCTCCTCAGCAAACTTAAATACCTCTGTATTTAATGATTCGGCAGGATGAATCTGATGGACCACTTGTGCGTCTAAGCACTCAATCCCTGTCATGGATTTTCCTGTTAAGGACATCTCCCAGATCGCATGTTGATTGGGAAGGAGTTGCACAATTTCTGCAATACAGTCAGTAAAAGGAATGGTCAGTTTGACTTCGGGGAAGCAAAAGCGTCCCTTATCTGCCCGCATCAAGCGGAAGTCACATGCAGATGCCAAGATTGCACCACCTGCATAAGCATTGCCATTAATCTCAGCAATCACTGGTATGTTGAGTAAGGCCAAACGCAGTAGCATATTTTCCAGTTCTAAGGTAAAAGCTTTTTTATCTTGCATGGATTGCTGCATTAACCAAGCGAGGTCTAAGCCATTGCAAAATGTTTTAGGATGGTCGCTTTGAATGACTAGGCAAGCATTATGCGAATGACGCTCGATTTCATCAAAGATCTCGATATATTCATTTAGCACATCTTGATTTAAGACATTGTCCTGATCGCCATTGGTTAATGTCAAAACATAAATGGACTGCTGTTGATCAAGCCTCATGGTGGTCATTGAAGCGCTTCCTCATTCTGCGATGGTTGATTGATTGCAGTCATTATTTCGAATAAAACACTCGCACAATAGGTGTGACTATGCCATATTGATGATCATTTTAGGACAGTGGATGTGCGATGCGAGATCCTTTTGGATTGTTTCAAGAAACCATCTCGGTTTCTTATGCACATTTATTATTAGAAATTGTGCATGATTATACCATTGATATTGAAACAGTTTTATCTGGCACAGGATTGGTGCTGGCAGAAATGAAACAAGCTGATGCCAAAATGAGTGCCCATCAATGGTCAAAGCTGGTGGTGAATGCTTTAAGGCTGACGGGGAATCCACGGCTTGGGATTGAATATGGTTTTAAATTACGTCCCACTTCGCATGGAGCCTTAGGTTTTGCATTTCTGAGCTGTACGGATGTTGAAACTGCATTAACGTTGTGCCAGCAGTATTTCTGTACACGAATCCAAAACTTTACCCCTGAATCGTATATTGATGAAGACTTTGTCTATGTTTATTTGGATGGTGTACATCCTGTTAAATTTGGCAATGAGCAGCAATCTGATCAATTACGGCAGTTTATGATTGAAAGTTTGCTCTTTGGGGCGATTCATTTTTTAGCTTTGTTTTCTGAAAAAATTGTTGAACGTTGTGAGGTCTTTGTTGATTGGGCCGATGCACAGAATTATAAACGTATCGATTTATCTCAGATCAAGATTCATTTTAATCAGCAACGCAATGGCCTACGCTTCCCCAAGCAATATCTGCATTGTAAAAATCCAAATGCAGATCAAGTCGCATTCCAACAGGCATTATTGTATTGCGAAAATGACAAATTGAAGTTACTCAAAGAATCGACGCGCGACCTGCAGAAAAGCATTCGTTCTGAGTTGTTGTATCGAGCTGGCAATACTTATCCGACATTAGCGTTGATTGCACAGCGGTTGAATATGTCTGAACGAACCATCAAACGACATTTACAAGCACAAGGGACCACTTTCTTGCAGATTTTAGCTGAGGTACGTTTTAGTCAAGCCAAGAAGTTACTGCAACAGCCACAATATAGTATTCAGGATATTGCAGCTCTGGTGGGTTATGAAGAAGCCACAAATTTTATTCGCGCCTTTAAAAAGATGTTTGGGGAAACACCGAGTCAGTATCGGAAAGGCTATTTGTCCAAGGCCGATTCATCCGACATCGCCAACTGAACCGTTACAATAAAAAGTTCTAGCGAATGCTGAATCTGTTCTGTCCATTCAAAGGAACAATTCATACGAATAAAATGTTGATGTGAGGGCAACACATTAAATAAAGGGCTTGGCGCAACTCCGATCTGATGTTGAATCAGCTGCTCATAGATTTGCATACTGCTGACTTTGTCTGGTAACTGAATCCAGAGAAAATAGCCACTTGGATAGTTATAGACCTTACAGTCTTTCGGTAGATGTTGTTTGAGATATTGAAAGAATTGTTTTTTATTCTTTTCCAGAGCCCGTCTAAGCGTTCTTAGATGCTTTTCATAATGATGATGGGAGAGAAACTCCACCAGCGCATTCTGGATCAGCGCATTGGCTGAAATGGTGCTCATCAATTGCAAATGCTGAATATGTTCGGAAAATTTGCCAGCATAGACCCATCCCATACGGAACCCCGAACCCAAGGTTTTGGAAAAAGAAGAGCAGTGCAACACCAGATTTTGCTGATCGAAATACTTCATGGGTAACGGCTTTTGATTGCCGTAAAACAGTTCTTCATAAACATCATCTTCGATCAAATGAATTTGATGTTCATGCAACAGCTTGGCAATTTTATATTTGATCTCATCGCTGACGGTAAAGCCAATCGGGTTATGTGCGTTCAACATGAACCAGCAGACTTTGATCGGATAGTTTTTAATGACTTGTTCAAAAGCTTCAATATCAAAGCCATGTTGTGGATGTTCTGGGAGGGTAATCACCTTGAGTCCCAAACGTTCAGCTGCCTGCCATGCGCCATAGAAGATGGTTTGCTGCAATAAAATATAATCGCCTGGTTGAGTAATCGCTTGCAGGGAGAGATTTAAAGCTTCTAAACCACCAGATGTAATGACAATGTCATCTGCATCGGTTGGAATCCCTTGCATACAATAGCGTTGCGCGATGAGTTTTCTGAGGGCTAAATTTCCAGGCGGCAGGTTGGTGGTCTGATCATAACTATGGCGATTGCGGGAAAGTTGCCCCATGATCTGAATCAGTTTGGGTGGATAGAGTAACTGACTATCTGGAAATGCAGAACCTAGTGGGCTGACCTGTTTGGATTGAATCGACTTCAGGTATTTAAACACCAAGGAGTTAATTTCAATTTTGGGGTTTAAAGAGACCACCGAATAAGCTTGTGGAATTTGGATATTATTTTGCTCAGCGACAAAATAACCTGACTTTTCTTTTGAATAAATCAATCCTTGCGCTTCCAGTTCTTGGTAAGCGTTCATTACGGTAATTAAGCTAAACCCTGATCGTTGCACTTGCTCACGTAAAGAAGGAAGTTTGCTGTGCGGTTGCCATGATCCATTTTCAATGAGAAGTTTCAGGTTGTGCGCTAATTGTTCTGATTTATACATAAAGTAAAGTGAATCCATCTTGATGGAACAGCTTGGTATGCAAGCTGCTCCATCTCTTTTTTAATAAGCAAACATCAATAACAGTCTAAATAGGCCTGCAATGATGGCGAGTGCAAAAAATCCAAGTAACCACAGTATTATAAACCATTGAGTTTGGCTTAAATGCAGAGATTTAATTTTCATGCAAAGCTGCTCCTTAGTGATAACCCGTATCTCCAACCCGTACTTTATCTCTAAACACCCAGTACGACAGGATGGTATAGGCGATAATGATTGGGATGAGAATTACTGCACCAACCAGTGCAAATTTCTGGCTAGAATGCGGTGCGGCCGCTTCCCAAATCGTGACCGATGGTGGAATGATATTCGGCCAAAGGCTGATCACAAATCCAGTAAAGGCCAAGAACACGAGTGCCAAGGTATAGATAAAAGGTTTAAAGTCCTGACGCTCTTTACAAGCTTTTAAAATCAAGAATGTAAACAGTAGTACTAAGATGGGCACAGGACTAAAATACAGCAGATTCGGCAAGGCAAACCAACGCGCTGCAATTTCAGGATGGGTCAGTGGGGTATAGAGACTGACACCTGCAAAAACCACAAATAGCAGCATGATCAGTTTAGGCATCAGTGCATACATCTGATCTCGTAGCTCATGGTCGGTTTTCATAATCAACCAGCCACAACCGAGCGCTGCATACATGGCAACTACACCCAACCCGGTAAATAAGGCGAAAGGAGTGAACCAATCTAAACCTGAACCAGAGAAAATACCATTGGTGGTTTGGATGCCTTGAATATAAGCGCCTAAAATCACGCCTTGCAGAAAGCTGGATAGAATTGAACCCCAAATAAAGGCCTGATCCCATAAATGCTTGGTGCGATTGGCCTTAAAACGAAACTCAAAGGCAACACCACGAAAAATCAGTGCAATTACCATCAGGGTAATCGGCATATATAAGGCTGAAAGAACGGTTGAATAGACCAATGGGAAGGCCGCAAACAAACCTGCACCACCAAGCACCATCCATGTTTCATTACCATCCCAGACCGGTGCGACAGTATTCATCATCACATCACGTTCTTCACGGCTTTTGATGAAAGGGAACAGAATGCCAATACCGAGATCAAAACCATCCAAAATGACATAGATCAATACACCAAGACCGATAATGCCGACCCAAATCAGAGATAAATCAATCATGGCGGTTCTCCTCTTTGGTCTGGTCTTGTTGGTCAATGCTTTCATCGACCGCACTTAATGGACGCATTGGGGTCTTGAAGTGACCATGGCCAGCTGGCTCAAGATCAATCGCTTCAATAAATTCAGGACCTTTTTTCAATAGTTTCAGCATGTAGTAAATACCGCTACCAAACACGATGGCATAGACCACCACGAAAATGATCAAACTGATACCGACTTGATCGGCAGTCACGGTATGCGACAAACCATCTTTGGTACGCATCACCCCATAAATTACCCAAGGTTGACGGCCAACTTCGGTCGTCACCCATCCCGCCAGTAAGGCGACATAGCCTGTAGGCCCCATGACAAAAGCGAATTTATGAAACCAAGATGATCCATAAAGCTTGCCTTTTTTACGCAGCCATAAGGCAACGAAAGAGAGCAGTACCATTAACATGCCAAGTCCGACCATGACACGGAAACTCCAAAACACAATGGTTGAGTTTGGTCGGTCTTCTGGGGCGAAGTCTTTTAAGCCTTTGACTGTACCATCCATAGAATGAGTCAAAATCAGACTGCCTAGATTTGGAATCGCAATTGCGTATTTGGTACGTTCTTCTTGCATATCTGGAATGCCAAATAAGTACAGTGGCATTCCTTCATCATAATTGGTCTCCCAATGACCTTCCATTGCGGCCAATTTTGCCGGCTGATGCTTCAAGGTATTTAAGCCATGATTATCACCAATCACCACTTGCAAGCAGGAAGTGACCAGCACCATCCAAAGCCCCATTGAAAATGATTTTTTGATCAGTTCATCACGACGCCCTTTGATCAGATGCCATGCAGCAGTACCCACCACCAGTAAGGAAGACACTAAAAATGCTGCAGCGGCCATATGCGCAAAGCGATAAGGGAAGGAGGGATTAAATACGATCGCCCACCAATCGGTTGGCACAATAATACCATTCTCGATTGCAAAACCTTGCGGCGTCTGCATCCAACTGTTGGAGGATAGAATCCAGAACATGGAAATACAGGTGCCGATGGCAACCATCAAGGTGGCAAAGAAATGGGCTTTGGGGCTGACTCGTCCCCAACCGAACAGCATGATGCCCAAGAAGCCCGCTTCTAAGAAGAAAGCACTCAATACTTCATAAGTGAGCAAAGGGCCAGTTACGCTTCCCGCAATACGGGAAAATTCACTCCAGTTGGTACCAAACTGGTAGCTCATCACCACGCCAGATACCACACCCATCCCAAAGGCCACCGCAAAGATTTTGATCCAGAATTTGAATAAATCTTTATAAATGGGGTTTTGAGTACGTAGCCATTTCCATTCCAGCATGGCAAGAAAACAGGCGAGACCAATCGAGGTGGCGGGAAAGATAATGTGAAATGAAACAGTAAATGCAAACTGTATTCGGGCTAATTCTAAAGCAGTGAGACCGAGATCCATATATCCTCTCCTATAACAGACCAGCAAAAGCAGTCGCTAGGAAAATGTGAAAGAATGGACTTAAATGTTTGAAAATAAGCAGAACCTGAAAAAGCTGCGGTTTGGATATTTAAAAGCGATTTAAGTTTTATTCATCATCTAATCTTCTGTTGTATATGAGTAGGTACAATTTCTTTTTGTTTTTTTATAACAGATGGGGTGTCCATAAATGATCTGTTATATTTTTTTAGCGAAACTCTGTAGCTATTCAGTTGTTTGTACCTGATTCAAAATAGCATCAAGCAACGATGCAGTGTGTTAAATATTGATCAAGCATTGTAAGTCGTTTGAATGACACTAATTCGGACTGAATGGCGTATGACTATGTTTATCACGAAAGAACTTAATGCGTTGACTCAGCTTTTTCAAAGTAAAGTGCCTTCGCAAGCAGTACAACAACAGCTAAGTCTTGAATATGTAAATCTTGAAGCAACCTTATTAAGAGGCAAGGTATTGAGAGATTTTTCTAAGGAGAAGGTCGCTTATATTGCTCAAGCTGAAATAGTGGAAAATGACAATAATCTCGCCTATTTATTTGCACCATTTATGATTGCCAATTTAAATCAGCCAGTGATTTATACCACGCCAGTCTCGTCCTCTGTACTTAAGATATTGAATCAATACTATCAAGCCGATAAAAGCGTCAATCTTAAAATCGAAGATGTGATTCATAGCCTCAAGCTATATATCGAGCTGGTCGATGATGCAAAAGCAGAGCAAGATTTTCTGTTCCGTTGTTTAGTCAAGGCACTGTGTCGTACAGATGTTTTTCATATTTTTTTGGTCACGCATTTATCCTTAGATCAGCAACAGATTCAGATCCTAGAAGAGTATTTTGATGTAAAAATTGATGTGATTGATGCTGATCGTAGGCCAAGCATGCTCAATGATGAATTGATTAATACGCGCAAGCTGCTATTTAAAAACAAAGATGAAGCACACAAAAGCTTATGTACTTTGTTTTCCAGTCTTAATGCAAATCTAGTCGCGAAGATTGGTCAGTTTAGCCCAGCCCAAGCGGCTCATTTAATCGAGGATATGTTCTATTCGGAACATATTTTTGAAAAGTTATCGGTCTATGCCGAATACATGCAAACCCGTATTCAAAATGGCGCTAGTTTTAAGGCTTTATCCACCATGTAATTGTTATGAATTAAGTTTTAGTCTTTCAATAGGAGCAGAGCTCATGTCTCAACAGCAATCAAAATTCCCATACCTTGCGGTTGGAATCAGTATTTTATTGGGGTGTTTATTCTTAGTCTTTTTCTTTCTGGCTGTGAGTAATCAACCCGATTATATGCCATCGCAACAGAAGCAGAATGCTGCCCATGTACAATCAACAGTTCAAGCGAATAAATAACTGATATTTTTCTTATCCGAAGCTTGTTTTTTTCTCTCTTACTGGTGATTTTGAGCACTTGCCAGTAAGTTTTTTTTATTTTGGGCTTGGTTGTAATTGTTAAAATCAAGAGAGATTTTAACGCTCTAATTGATCGAATGAGACAAATCAAGAATAGAAAAGAAGCACAATTCATGTTAATCCTATCTGTAGTAAATGTTAAAAAATAGCTCAGATGAGGGCAACATGATGGATAACTCAGAACAAACCATTCATAAGCAAGAAAATACCAGTTTTGCCAGAATTGAACCCTATACCCAACCCGCAGGTGGATGGGGCGCATTACTGAGTGTCGCCCGAAACCTAAAAAGGCAAGATATTTTAAAAAAAGGTTCAATCACCTTACTCAATATTAATCAGCCGACTGGTTTTGACTGTCCGGGCTGTGCATGGCCTGAGAAGAAAGATGCGCATGCCTTTAACTTCTGTGAAAACGGTGCCAAGGCTGTGGCTTTCGAAGCAACCAGTAAAACGGTAACACCTGAATTTTTTGCACAGCATACCGTGAGCTGGCTCGCTGAACAGAATGATTTCTATCTGGAAGATTTAGGTCGTTTAACTGACCCGATGCGTTATGACCCAGTCTCGGATAAATATGTACCGATTTCTTGGGATGAAGCTTTTCAGTTAATTGCCAAACATCTACAGGCGCTTGATCATCCTGATCAAGCGGCATTTTATACCTCTGGTCGTGCCAGCAATGAAGCGGCTTTTTTGTACCAATTATTTGTCCGCAGCTTCGGGACCAATAATTTTCCAGACTGTTCCAATATGTGCCACGAAACCACCAGTGTTGGCTTAAAAGATGCGATTGGTTTGGGTAAGGGCACGGTCATTTTGGATGATTTCGATCAAGCAGATGCTATTTTTAGCTTTGGGCATAATCCAGGCACCAATCATCCACGGATGTTGGCAACCTTAAGAGAGGTTTCGCGTCGTGGGGGTAATATTGTTGCCATTAATCCTATTAAAGAGCGTGGTTTAGAGCGTTTTCAAGACCCACAAGCGCCGCTAGAAATGATGACCAATGGCAGTACTCCAATCAGCCGTTATTATTTCCAGCCCAAAATTGGAGGGGATTATGCCCTGATGTTTGGGGTGATGAAGCATTTACTGGAATGGGATAAAAAGGCACTTGCGAAAGGGAAAGCAAGCGTTTTTGATCGTAGCTTCATTGAAATGAATACCATTGGTTTTGATGAGATGCTGGCGGAGATAAATCGTACTGAATGGTCTGAAATTCATAAACATACTGGACTTTCACCTGAGCATTTAGAATCGATTGCCAAGATGTATCTGGATGCAAAAACGGCTATTTTTTGTTGGGGGATGGGTATTACCCAACACCGTCATGGTACAGCCAATATTCATATGTTGGCGAACTTGATGCTGGCACGAGGACATATTGGTCGTCCAGGGGCTGGTCTTTGTCCAGTGCGTGGGCACAGTAATGTGCAAGGCGACCGAACCATGGGAATTAATGAAAACCCAAGTGATGCCTTGCTAGATAGTATTGATCGGGTATTTGGCATCAAGTCACCGCGTAAACATGGTTTTGGTGTGGTGGATACCATTAAGGCGATGTATGAAGGTGATGTAAAAGTCTTTATTGGTTTGGGCGGAAACTTTGCGGTCGCAACGCCTGATACACCTTATACCCAAGAAGCGTTACGCCGTTGTAACTTAACCGTTAACATTACCACCAAGTTGAATCGTAGCCATCTGGTCTGTGGCAAAGATGCGTTGATGCTACCTTGCTTAGGGCGTACCGAAGTAGATATGCAAGTGCATGGCGCACAAGCAATTTCGGTGGAAGATTCGATGTCGAATGTGCATCTTTCAGCAGGACGTAATCCACCGATCTCTGAAAATATCTTGTCTGAACCTGATATTGTGGCGCGTATGGCAGAAGCAGCATTGCCTGAAAGTAAGGTGAAATGGCGTTGGTATATCGAAAGTTATGACCGTATCCGTGATTCGATTGCCGATGTTTTTGATGAATTTCATGATTTCAATCAACGGGTCTATCAACCAAGTGGTTTCCATTTGGAGCATCCTGCCAATCAGCATGTCTGGAATACACCAAGTGGTAAAGCCCAGTTCTTGATTACACCACTGGCCGAAGTTTACGAAGATAAAGAAAATCAATATGCGGCTGCTTATAGTGAACAGCAGGTGTATACCTTGATGACCACTCGTTCGCATGACCAGTACAACACCACGTTATATGGTTTGGATGACCGTTATCGCGGTGTATTCGGGCAACGCCGTGTGTTGTTTATGAATCAAACCGATATTGATGCAGCAGGCTTTGAAGCAGACCAATGGGTTGATATTGAGAGTGTATTCTCGGATGGTGTGAAACGGATTGTACATAGTTTCCGTATCGTACCGTATAACATTCCACAAGGTAGTCTGGCGGCTTATTATCCAGAAACCAATCCCTTAGTGGCTTTGGGTAGCCATGACAAATACGCCAAAATTCCGGCGTCTAAAAGCATCCCTGTGATTTTGCATGCAGGTAATGCACCAGCACATTTTAATTTGAATGTTGAAGTTGACCCTGAGCATGCCAATGAACGCGTCAGTAGTGCATAACGGATAGGAATCTATTTTTTTCGAATCAGTGATGCAAATGAGGTAAGTGTGGACACAAAAACACGAGGTTATGAAACGATGCAAGTGCATCGTTTCCATCGCGAGATTTCTGAAAATGAACTGGATTATATTGTTCAGGAGTATCCTGTTGCCTTAATTTATAATGGTATTTCGCATGCCGTCATGATGGCAACACCATCGGATCTAGAGGTCTTTGCCAAAGGCTTTAGTCTCTCGGAAGGAATATTACAAAATTTAAGCGAGCTGTATTCACTCGATATTCGTCAAAATGAACTGGGGGTTGAAGTGGATATGACTATTTCATCCCGTGCTTTCATGGCTCTAAAAGCACATCGACGTATGATGGTTGGGCGTACAGGTTGTGGCTTATGTGGTATTGAAAGTCTAAAGCAACTCTATGCAAATCTACCAGCGGTCAGTACCCATATTTCTTCAACATGGTTAAGCCAAATTCCAAATGCAATTGCCCAATTAAAAGTCAGACAAAAAATCAGTGAGCTCACTGGTGGAGCACACGCTGCAGCATGGGTGGTGAAAGGGCAGATCGTAGCATTATTTGAAGATGTTGGTCGGCATAATGCCTTGGATAAATTATTGGGCTACTTGGCTGAACAGAAAATGGATGTGGCGGAGGGTTTTGTGGTGATGACCAGCCGTGCCAGTTATGAGTTGATCCGTAAATGTGTGCAATCCAATATTGCTCTATTGGCGACCATTTCTGCACCCACCAGTATGGCCATTGAGATGGCAAAACAATTAAATCTCACCTTAGCCAGTTTTTGTCGCGGTGAGAGCTTTGTTTTATATACCGAATAATGGTAAAAATTTGTGATTAGGTCGATATCTAATGCATTGATTTGTGTAGGATATGAGCATTAAGTTTTTTATTCTAAAATATTATGAATACACCTTTAAGACCTCAGCCTGTAATCAATAATCTTTCAGGTGAGAATGCATTATTTATTGTGCTTGGAATCAATAGCAATCCTGATCATTCAGGGGTAATTGATTTTCTTGCGAATTTTTCCGCATTGGTACGCAGTCTGACCAATCGTTTTCCGAATAGTAATTTTAGTGCCTCTGTAGGGATTGGTTCGAATGCCTGGGACTTACTGTTTCCTGAGTTAAATAAACCGAAAGAGCTTGCGCCATTTCAGGAAATCAAAGGGCCAAAATATACCGCCGTTGCAACAGCTGGGGATTTGTTTTTTCATATTCGCGCCAATCAAATGGCGATCTGCTATGAACTTGCCTCGATTTTGCATGAGCAACTCAAAGAGGATACCTATCCAATTAGCGAGACCAAAGGCTTTCGTTACTTTGATGGTCGTGCCATTCTTGGTTTTGTGGATGGTACAGAGAATCCTGAGCATGAAATTGCCAAAGAAATTGCCTATGTCGGTTCAGAAGATGCTGAGTTCTTAGGTGGCAGTTATGTATTTATTCAAAAGTATTTACATAATATGGAAATGTGGAAGGGCTTAACTACAGAAGAACAGGAAAAAGTGATTGGTCGAAAGAAATATGATGATGTCGAGCTGGGCGATGACGTTAAACCGCAAAGTGCACATAATGTCGCAAGTAAGGCACATGATGCGGACGGGAACGAACTTAAAATTTTAAGAGCCAATATGCCATTTTCCAATCCAACAGAAGGGGAGTATGGCACCTTCTTTATTGGCTATTCACGTTCTTTTAATATCACCAAAACTATGCTTGAGAATATGTTCTTGGGTAAAGAAACTGGACATGTCGATCGTTTACTTGATTTTAGTACCGCAGTTTCGGGCAGCTTATTTTTTGTACCAACCTTTGATTTTCTCGAAGATTTAGGCGAGTAAGGATGATCCGCTGAAATGAATGCGTTTATTTCAGCGGGAAATTGTTTATGGGGAAATCAGATATTGCTGTAATAGGACACGGAACTGATCTGGGATACGACCTGATTTTTGCGTGCTGAAATCGAAATACACTTGAACCGCTTTGCCACGTGCAACACAGTGCTCATTTTGCCAAGCTTCATGCGCCACAATAAAAGAAGAATTGCCGATATGCTCAATCCATGTTTTGACCTCGATATCAGCGCCGTAATAGATTTGTGCAACAAAATCGACTTCCACCCGAGCGAGAATCAAAGGCAGATTTTTGATTTCCATACTTGGGTTGAATAAGCGAAAAACAGGTTCACGTGCAGTTTCAAACCAGCCTGTAATGACAGTATTGTTGATATGTCCAAAAGCATCAGTTTCATAGAATCTGGGTGTAATCGAAAGTGTAAACATAGATCAACTGTTATTTTTCATTTAAAGCTCAATACTATAAGGGCTGAATATGTAAAAATCAGCCCCAATAACAGACTTAAGCGTTTATGAATGCTGAGATAGCCCACCACCTAAAGCTTTATACAATTCAATCTGATTATTCAACTTGCTTTGTTCAAGCATCAGTAAGCCTTGTTGTGCTGCATAAGCAGAACGTTGTGCATCCAACACGGTCAGATAACTATCAATCCCCGCTCTAAATCGAGCCGTAGATAATTTATAAGTGGTCTCAGTGGCAGAGACCAAACGACGTTGTGCTGCTAAACGCTCGTCAATATGGGCATGTGCAGCCAACGCATCATTGACCTCACGAAAAGCGGATTGAATGGCTTTTTCATAATCTGCCAGTGCAATTTGTTGTTCAGTTTCTGAAATTTTAATATTGGCTTTACGCGTCCCCCAATCGAAAATAGGCAGGTCGATACTTGGCCCAATTGACCAAGAAAAACCACCTGATTTAAATAAATCTTTAAGATCTGTCGATGCATAGCCAACTGGACCTGTCAGGCTAATCGTAGGGAACATACGTGCTTTGGCTGCACCAATATTGGCTCCAGCAGCACGTAATTGATATTCAGCAGCTTTCAGATCTGGGCGGTTATTCAGTAAATCACTACTTAAGCCCGTTGCCAAGCTGCGTTCAACACTAATCGTTTTTACGGCTTGATTCGGCAGGAGATTTTGAGGAACCGATTGACCAGCCAATAGATCCAGTAAGTTTTGTGCTTGTGCCACTTGAGTCTTATAGGCGGCAACATCATTTCTTGCAGTTTCAACCGATATCTGTGCTTGACGCAGCGGAACCTCGCTATCAATTCCGACATCAAAACGTTTTTTATTCAGATGATAGGAATCGAGCTGTGCTTTTAAGGTCTGCTCAGCCAGATTTAAATTGGCTTTTGCATAGGCATAATCTAACCAAGCTTGTGAGACTTGGCCGACTAAACTGATCTGTGAGGCTTCTCTTGCACTCTGGGTTGCAAAGTAATTATTTAAGGCCACATCTTTTAAGCTTTTGACTCGGCCCCAAAAATCCAGTTCATAAGCCGTCATTCCTAGTCCAACTTGAAAAGTTGAATAAGGATTGTTTGGGTTCGCAGATGGATTCACCTGTCGAACAGCACTGCCATTTGCTCCAATAGTAGGTAACTGGTCATTTTTACTGATCTGATATTGCTGTTGTGCACGCTGAATATTGAGTGTTGCAGTACGTAAATCACGGTTGTTATTTAAGCTGATTTCAATCACTTGTAATAGGCGTGTGTCGGCAAAGAACTGTTTATAGCCCTGAGTTGCAATTGAGTTGCCTGTGTTTGCGAGGGCAAAATTTTGTGGAATATCCGATTTGATCGCAGGTTTTGGTGCCTGCAGATTCATACATGCGGTTAAGGCAATCGAAAGTGTAGAGACAAGCAGGCCACGAGATAAGACAGTCGCTTTAGACATGGTCTTCTCCAAATAAGATGAGGATAAATACTGAGGAGGAGTCAGAGGAAACCCATTGATTCCCTCTGCTCTATGTCATTTAAGATGGATTTTTTTGTTTCGATGAAAACAGCTTTTCAACTGCACCCAGAATGAAAATAAAGAACACTGGGACAAAGAAAATTGCCAGAATCGTCGCTGAAATCATGCCGCCAAATACACCTGTACCTAAGGCATGCTGTGTTTCTGAACTTGCCCCTGAGGCGATGACCAATGGAATGACACCACAAGTAAAGGCTAAGGAGGTCATCAGAATCGGGCGTAAACGAAGTTTGGCTGCGGCAACGGTGGCCTCGACTAAACTCATGCCTTCTTCTTTCAGCATCTTGGCAAATTCAACAATCAAAATCGCGTTCTTTGCAGATAAACCAATAATGGTAATCAGACCAATTTTAAAGAACACATCATTCATTAAGCCACGAGACATAATCGCAACCACAGCGCCAAAAATACCCAATGGGACCACCAGCATCACTGAAAGCGGAATTGCCCAACTTTCATAAAGTGCAGCGAGTACGAGGAATACCACTAGCATAGAAAGGGCCAGCAGGAATGCCATCTGAGATTCAGATTGTTTTTCCTGCAAGGAAATACCTGTCCATTCATAACCAATGCCTTTTGGCAATTTGGCAATCAGGTGCTCCATTTCACGCATAGCATCGCCTGATGAGGTATCAAAATTCGGGATACCTGCAATACTTAACGATGGGCGACCGTTATAGCGGTTATATTGCTGGGGTGCTTTATTCCATTGCGGTGTCACCACTTCAGACAGAGAAACCAACTGCCCATTTGAACCCATCACTTTCAGATTCAAAATATCTTTGAGTTGCATACGTGATTTGGCATCGACCTGAACGATCACTTGTTGCATACGTCCCTGATTTGGGAAATCGTTGATATACATCGAACCCATTGAAGTTGAAATAATGTCGGAAACATCAGAGAACTTCACACCCAGAACATTCAATTTTGCACGGTCAATTTTTAAAGAAATATTGTCGCCTTGCGGTAAGCCTTCATTCCAGACCATATAGAACTTTTTGTTCTTGGCAGCCATTTCCATGAGCTGGTCTTGTGCAGCTAAAAGTACAGGCATGCCCAAGTTGGCACGGTCTTGCAAGCGTAAGCTAAAGCCTGAAAAAGTCCCAAGTTCATCAATGGCAGGAGGTAGTACCGCCATTGTTGCACCTTCTTTACTATGTGCCATCGTGGCATTAACCGCATTGGTCATTTCAGTTGCTGTCGAAGTACGGTCTTTAAAGTCGGTTAATGTGGTAAAAGCCACAGCCACGTTTTGACCTGCACCACTAAAGCCCCAACCCATGATGGTCGTGTTACTTTTAACATTTGGATTGTCTTTTAGACTGCTTTCAAATTCATTGACCACACCTCGCGTTCTTTCAGCAGTGGCGTCCGATGGCAATTGGAACGACGTCAGGAACCAGCCTTGGTCTTCTTCTGGCATAAATGCTGTAGGCCAATACTTCATACCTGCAAAGGTAAGGCCTGTAATCACTACAAAGATCACCATCATTGGAATAGTATGTTTAATCACTTTAAGCAGGATCAATTCATACTTTTTAGTGACTTTGTCGAAGCTGCGATCAAACCATGCAAAAAAGCCTTTCTTCTGATGATGGCCATCAATTGGTTTAAGAATCGTGGCACACAATGCAGGCGTTAAGATTAATGCCAATAATGCTGAGAACAGAATTGAGACTGACATGGTTAAGGTAAATTGTTGATAAATAATACCGACCGAACCACTGGCAAAGGCCATCGGTAGGAACACCGCTGCCAAGACTAAGGTAATCCCAATAATCGGACTGGTAATTTCCTTCATAGCCTTGGAAGTTGCTTCTTTTGGAGGAAGCCCTTCAGTCGCCATAATTCGTTCAACGTTTTCGACCACCACAATCGCATCATCGACGATGATACCAATCGCAAGTACCATACCAAACATGGTCAGTACGTTAATCGAGAAACCTGCTAGTAGCATCACCGCAAATGTACCGAGTAGCGCAATCGGTGCAACAATCGCTGGAATTAAGGTATAACGAACATTATGCAAGAATAAATACATGACAATGAAAACCAGTACCATGGCTTCAAGTAAGGTATGAATCACTTTTTCAATCGAAATTTTGACAAAAGGTGCGGTGTCATAAGGAATACTGAAGTGCATGCCTTCAGGTAAGTTGAGTTTTAATTCCTCAATTTTTGCTCTTACACCTTCCGCTGTTTTGACAGCATTTGCACCAGGACTGAGCTGAATCGCAGCAGCCGTTGCAGGTTTGCCATCTTCTAAAATCGCAAAGTTATAGGCCTGTGAACCCATTTCAACTTCAGCCACATCAGAAAGTTTAATCACGCTGCCGCTGGTTTTACTTTTTAGGCTGATATTTTTAAATTGTTCAACATCGCCTAATTGACCTTGTGCCGATAGTGGGACAGTAATCAATTGACCCTTTGCTGCAGGGAGATCACCTAATCGTCCTGGTGCGATCTCGACGTTATTTTCACGGATAGCATTATTAACGTCACTAATTGATAAACCATAAGACACCAGTTTATTGGGATCAACCCAAATACGCATGGCTTTTTCAGCACCGAAGGATTGAACTTTACCAACACCTTCAACACGTTTCAGTTCTTCGACCACGTTACGGACCAAATAATCACTCAGATCAACTTCGGAATACTGTCCATTGGGTGAGTTGATTCCGACCAACATCAAGAATCCCGATGACGATGCCTCAACCTGCAAGCCTTGTTGACGAACTACTTGCGGTAAACGTGCTTCAATGGCTTTGATTTTGTTTTGTACATCAACCTGTGCCATATCCACATCTGTACCCGGTTTAAAGGTCGCAGAAATCTCTGCAGTACCTGAGGTATCAGTAGTTGAGCTATAGTACAGTAGATTTTTCACCCCTGACATTTCACGCTCAATCAAGGTAACTACACTGTCATTAATGGTCTTGGGTGTAGCACCTGGATAAGTCGCACTAATATTGACTTGTGGTGGTGCAACACTTGGAAAGCGGGCAATCGGCAATTTCGGAATACTGAGTACCCCAAATAAAATAATGAAAATCGCAATCACCCATGCGAAGACAGGGCGGCGAATGAAGAATTGTGACATCATCATTGAGCTCCTTGTGTTGCAGGTACTTTCCACATGCTTATTTCAAGTTTTTGATTCGGCTGAATACGATCAACACCTTCTACAACGATTTTATCGCCTGTTTTAAGGCCTTTATTGGCGATGTAGAACTGATCATATTGTTGTCCCAGTTCAATCGGGCGAATATCTGCGGAACCTTTGGCATTGATCACATAGACTTGCGGGTCGCCATTGATATTGCGTTGAATTGCTTGAGCTGGGACAAGCAAAGCTTGAGGCACTGAAGCGCGGTCGATATTGACGCGGACATACATGCCTGGGAGGAGTTTTCGTTCAGGATTCTGAACTTCGATACGGATGGTGACATCACCTGTTTCAGGGTCAACATTAATGTCCTCAAATAGCATTTTGGCAGTGACGTTATACGCTTGACCATGGCTATTAGAAATACGTACAGTTTTTTCATTATTGGCAGACAACTCACCACTTTGTAGCGCAGCTTGCAAACGTTCGTATTCACTAATCGACTGTTTTACATCAACATAGACTTTATCGATCTGCTGTACCGTTGCCATAGTATTGGCATCACCTTGGCTGACCAATGCACCTTCAGTGACAAAAGACTGTCCGATCCGACCTGAAATTGGTGCGCGTACCGTGGCGTATTGCAAATTCAAGTTTTGACGCGTAAGCAGGGCCTTCATTTGCGCAACATCAGCCAAAGCTTGACGATATTCGGCTTGCGCATTACTGACTTCTTGTTTACTGATGGCATTGCTTGGCAGTAATTGTTCATAGCGTTCTAATTGAACTTTTAAACGGACCACTTCAGCTTCGGCCTTATTGAGAGAGGCTTGGTTACTATTCACATCAGCCTGAAAAGTTTCCGCGTTAATTTTATAAAGTGCTTGACCTGCTTTAACTTCACTGCCTTGTTTAAATAGCACTTTTTCAATAATGCCACCGACTTGTGGGCGAATTTCAGCAGTTCGGAAAGCCTGTACCCGTGCTGGCAAGTTTTCGCTAAAGTTCACCGATTGCGGCTGAATATTTAAAACGCTCACTTTGGCAGGGGGTGTTTCTGCTGGCTTTGCCTCCTCAGAACCACAGCCTTGTAGAACAAGTCCGATAGATAAAAATAATGGAAGTAATAGATGCTTTTGCATTCTGTCCAAACCTTGGGAGTTTTTGATGCTGGCATTATTTTCGAACTTTGTGTAACGATCATCGCTGAAGTGTGGAAAAAGTGTGGAGATCAACAGATAAATCATCGTATGATGAATCGATTGTTTTATTGATCTAAATCCTTATGTTTGAGCACTCTTTTTCTTTCGATTGCCATGACAAACTTATTCTTGTCGTAGAGGATGAGTATGATATTGGGGACATTATTGAGCACTATCTTAAGCGTGAAGGGATGCGCGTGATTCGGGCAATGAATGGTAAACAGGCGATTGAAATCCATGCCGCACAAACAATCGATCTGATTGTCTTGGATATTAAATTACCTGAACTGAATGGCTGGGAAGTATTAAGCAAAATTCGTCAAAAGGCGCAAACCCCTGTGATTATGCTCACCGCATTGGATCAGGAAATTGATAAAGTCATGGCATTACGGATCGGTGCCGATGATTTTGTCGTCAAACCATTCAATCCGAATGAGGTGGTGGCGCGTGTTCAAGCGGTGCTGCGACGCGCTCAGCAAAGCCAGCAGGTACCCAATAAAAATCCAAGTTATAAAAATATTGAAATTAATACCGATATTCATAGTGTCTATATTCATCAGCAGCATAAGAAGGTGATGCTGAATTTAACCCTGACTGAATATAAAATCTTGCTACAAATGATTGATCATCCTCATAAAGTATTTACCCGAAGTGAACTGCTGAATCATTGCCTACCAGATAGTGACGCTTTAGAGCGCACCGTTGATAGTCATGTCAGTAAGCTCAGGAAAAAACTGGAAGAACACGGTTTGCAACAGATGTTGATTAACGTGCGTGGGGTCGGTTATCGCCTCGATCATCCTGTGGAATGAGCGTGTTTTGAATGTTGATGGCTTTAATTCTAGTGATCAGATTTTCTCTTCTGTGACTTAAAGGATGTAAACAAGCGTTTAAATCCATTTTTGATTTTTGCCCAATATTCTTTACCCAATAAGGCAATCACGATTAACAGTAGAATTTCACCCCCAATCGCCATTGCTGTCATGATCAATGCTTTATGCGGGATGTCTAAGAATGGAACGATAGGAAAGGCAAGCCAGTAAGCGATGACTATGGCCAAAAGCACGAAGCCTATTTTCTTGCGTAGATTGAGTTTTGGTTTTTGCATTTTGGTCACATCAATAAAATTTTGATGCTGCTATTTTTGGAAAGGTTCGAGGAGCAATGATCTTGAATGTGTGGAAAAGTGTGTAAATCACTAAAAAAATCAGCGTATCATGTGAAAAATTTAGGTTAATTGATTGGACAAATCCAATGAAGAATAAGTCAGGTATTAGTAAACAGTTGTTTATCGCATTAAGTATCGTGAACTTAAGCGTGACGCTGTTTTCTATTTTGCTTGGCTATTTTATTTATAACTATGCCATTGATGTGGGCTGGATCACTTTAAGTTCCTTGCAGGAAGATTGGACCGAATTTCATTTTGTAGACTGGATTTGGCTATCTACAGTGATTTTTTGTGGGGGTGTCATTTCGATCATTATCGGGATGCATTTGGCCCAGCGGTTTATTAAGCCGATTAATTTCTTGGCAGATGCAGCAAAGAAAATCAGTCAGGGTGATCTTTCCGCACGGGCAGATGATAGTCAAATTCATTCCACTGAAATAGCTGAGTTGATGCAGAATTTTAATCATATGGCGCAGCAACTAGAAAGCTCGGTTGAAAATGCACAGGTCTGGAATGCCGCAATTGCACATGAATTGAGAACACCAATCACGATTTTGCAAGGCCGCTTACAAGGCGTTTTAGATGGGGTGTTTCAACCTGATGAAGCATTGTTTAAAAGCTTGCTCAATCAGGTGGAGGGATTATCACATTTGGTTGAAGACCTGCGGACACTCAGTTTGGTGGAAAATCAGCAGCTGAGATTAAATTATGAAAAGATTGATTTTAAATTGCATGCGGAGAAAGTTTTAAAACTGTTCGAAGATCGCTTGGCAAAAGCGCAACTTATTCCTGTATTGGAGGTCAGCGCCACATTTATAAATTGTGATCGTCGGCGTATCGAGCAGGTTCTGATTGCCTTGATTGAAAATGCAATTCGCTATGCCAATGCAGGCACATTAAAAATTTCCTCAAAGCAAGTCTCGGATGAATGGATCTTACAAATCGAGGATGAAGGACCAGGTATTGCGCAGGATTATCAACAGGATTTATTCAATCCTTTCTTTAGATTGGAACAGTCTAGAAATAAAGAATTTGGTGGGACTGGCTTAGGTTTAGCTGTTGTACATGCGATTGTCATTGCACATAAAGGTGCAATCGAATATAGCAACCCGAATCACAATAGTGTATTTACGATCCATCTGCCTGTTCACGTTTAATCTAAGTGATTTAGGTGATTGTTAGCGTTCGACTATGCTCATAAAGATCTGCTATGAATAAAAGAAGAGGTGTTGATTTAGCACCACCTCCTCAACAGAATCGTGCTGTTGCTGAAACATTGATAAAATTAATAATTTTTAATTGATTGATATTTATAAATAAAAAACATGGCATTCAATTTGTATTAACCACAGTGAAAGATAAATTGTGTTTAACAACAAATTTGGAGCAAAACATGAGTAGAAAAATTCGATTAGGTGCATTTATTCCAGCTACTGGACAACATGTCGCTGCATGGCGACATCCTGAATCGCAACCGACCAAAGCAGTGGATTTTGATTTTATTAAAGAGCAGGTACAACTTGCTGAAAAAGGCTTATTTGATGCCTATTTCTTGGCAGATGGTCTCGCCGTTAATTTCGGACAAGCTGAGAAAACAGGCTATAGCGATAAGGTAGCGGGCTTTGAACCTGTCACCTTGTTCGCAGCTTTATCAACGGTGACCAAACATATTGGTTTTATTGCAACTGCATCAACCACCTATGAAGAACCGTATTTATTGGCGCGTAAATTTGCTTCTTTGGACCATCTCAGCCATGGTCGAGCAGGATGGAATGTAGTGACCTCTGCTTCGGAAGCTGCCGCGGCTAACTTCGGTTATGAACAACAAATTCCACATGCAGAGCGTTATGAGCGCGCACAGGAATATGTTGATCTGATTAAAAAACTTTGGGACAGCTGGGAAGATGATGCCTTTATTCATGACAAGGCATCAGGTGTGTTTTATGACCCTGAGAAAGTGCATAACCCGAACCACAAAGGCAAATACTATGCGGTAAAAGGTGCTTTGAATGTGCCGCGTACACCACAAGGTTATCCTGTGATTGTACAAGCGGGGCAGTCAGGGCCGGGACGTGATCTAGCAGCTCGGTATGCCGAAGTTATTTTCACGGCCAATCAAAAGCTGGAAGATGCGCAAGAGTTTTATCGTGATGTAAAAAGTCGTTTGGCCAAATATGGGCGTTCAGCCGATGAGCTTTTAATTTTACCGGGCGTTTCTGCGTTTGTGGGTCGTACTGAAGAAGAAGCGCGTGCCAAATACCAACAGCTTACAGACCTGATTCACCCAGAAGCAGGGCTTGCCTTGTTGAGTGGGTTAAGTGGCGGCTTTGATTTTTCAGGCTATGATTTGGATGGTCCATTCCCAGAATTGGGTGAAGGCCAAGGCATGGTGAGTCGTCCTGCTCTAATTGCAGATATTGCCAAGAAAAACAATTTCAGTATCCGTCAGCTGTATGAATGGGTGGCGGGTGCACGAGGACATTGGCAATTGATTGGTACACCTGAGCAGATCGTCGATCAATTACAACAATGGTTTGAAAATGAAGCCGCGGATGGTTTTAATATTTTGCCACCAAGTACACCTGCTGGGTTAAATGATTTTGTTGAATTGATTGTGCCTGAGCTACAACGCCGTGGACTGTTCCGTACTGAATATGAAGGAACGACCTTACGTGAAAACCTAGGCTTGGCACGTCCAGAAAATCAATATGTCCTTGCCCGACAAGCTGAAAAAAACAAAGCCAGTTAAAATCATGTTAAAACTAAATCATGAATCAAAGTAACAAGAGTGACTTTTAAGCGTCACTCTTGTGTTATCACAATTGAATTGAGTGAAAAATGCAATATAGAAAATTAGGTCAAACTGATATTGATGTTAGTGTCATCGCCCTCGGCACCATGACTTGGGGCGAGCAGAATTCTGAATCCGAAGCGCATGAGCAGTTGGATTATGCAGTGGAGCGCGGCGTAAATCTGATTGATACGGCTGAAATGTATCCCGTACCACCGAAACCCGAGACACAAGGCTTAACTGAACAATATATTGGGACATGGTTAAAGCAGTCACAGAAACGAGACCAAGTATTGATTGCAACCAAAGTGGTAGGCCGTTCAGGGAAATTAACCCAAGCCTCGCATTTTCGTTCGGGTCAAACCAAGTTGGATCGAGCCAATATTGAAACTGCGCTACATGATAGCCTGAAACGTTTACAGACGGATTATGTTGATCTATATCAGCTTCATTGGCCTGATCGCAGTACCAATCATTTTGGTGAATTGGGCTATACGCATGTTGAAAATGAAGAAACGGTTCCAATTGTAGAAACCTTGACAGTTTTGTCCGATTTGATTCGAGCAGGCAAGATCCGACATATTGGCTTATCCAATGAAACACCCTGGGGCGTGAGTCAGTTTTTAAAGTATTCCGAAACATTGGACTTAGCGCGGGTTGTTTCCATCCAAAATCCATATAACTTATTGAACCGTAGTTTTGAAATTGGCAATGCCGAAATCGCCATACGAGAACAGGTCGGATTACTGGCTTACTCACCTTTGGCTTTTGGTGCTTTGACAGGAAAATACTTAGATGGTGCACAACCAGCAGGCGCACGTTTAACCTTATGGGAACGCTTTGCCCGTTATAAAGGGCAAGCCTCTGAAGATGCAATTCGTCGTTATGTAGCATTGGCCAAACAATATGATTTAGATCCTGCCCAATTGGCTTTAGCCTATGTAAATAGTCGCCGTTTTGTCACCAGTAATATTATTGGGGCGACCAATTTAACTCAGCTTAAAACCAATATTGAAAGTATTGACCTACAGTTAACTGATGAGGTCATTCAGGGAATTGAGCAAATCCATCAAGCCCATCCTAATCCCGCACCTTAAGGCATAGATAATCTCCTATAATTTAACTTTGGTTTTGTTCAGGACAGTTGAGTCAATCCAACTGTCTTTTTTTATTTTTAGAACAAAGCGACTGAGTCTCTATATCAAAAAATAAGAAATAGAAACCTTGAAATGTGCTGTTTTGGTATAAGCAGGGTGTTGGAAAATCAACAGTGCTTCAACAGAGAGAAGTGGATGTGTTTTTATAAATATCAATATAAAACAATTGCTTAATAATTGGCATGCTGCTTGCAAAGATCAAAGTATATAAATCAAAGATTGATTTTATGCAGGCTGAGGAGCACAGGATGAAGATGTTGCGTTGTTGTATGGAAAGTTAATTTCTCTCTCATTTTTTAATTCATTTAGTTCGAATCTTTTTCGGTGTGATTGCTTATTCAGTCACACATAGGATTTTTTTACTCAAATTTTATGGTTTTAGTTTTAGGGGTTTTATTGGTGAAAAAACATTATCTCTCTTTATCGATTGCTTTGAGCATTGCAACACTGTTGGGAAGCGGCACAGCTCAAGCAGCAGAAGATATTGATACAACATTAGCGCAATTACAGGCGCAATTGACTGCTCTACAGCAGCAGGTCAATGCATTAAAGCAAAAGAAGCAAGCTTCAACGGAGCTGAGTGAGACAGCGCAACTTACAGCCCAAGATGATGCATCGGCAGAGGCTCAGGAAGAAAATACGGAGCATAGTTTTGCGACTCAAAGTGAGCTGGCAGGTTTCCGAAGTGATTTAGAAAACTATAAATATGATCAATCACGCCAATATGAGCGGACTTCGGTGAAGTCGACACGAGATGCAACTTTATATGGAACTGTGCAAGTTCGGGCACAAACACAAAGTCGAGATACCTCTGCTGGGAACCCTGCACCAGTTACACCTCGTCGTAATACGTTTGATATCCCTACGGCTTTATTCGGGGTTAGAGGAAATTTATATCGAGATTATAAAGAAGGCAAAAACTTAGATTACCAATTGTCTTTTAGCTACGGCAAGCGTACGGGTACAGCAGGCAGTGCCAGCGATTTGAATTTGGCTGATGCTTTTTTACGCTATAACTTTACTTCAACCAATGGTGGTCCTGAAGTCCCACGTTTAAACGTGACGCTGGGGCAACAATTGATTCCCTTTGGCTTAGACCCACAATCTCCAGAGGATTTACGACCGACCATTAATGTTGCAACAGGATTGGCGCAATTGGGGCTATTCAATCGTCAGACAGGTCTGATAGTTCGTGGTGATGTAAAACCATTTGTTGATTATTCATCAAACTATCGTGCACCGTTATTTGAATATGCTTTGGGGGTGGTCAATGGCAATGGCACCAATAAAGTCGATGACAATGACAAGAAAGATTATATCGGACGAGTGGCTTTTACCTTACCCGTTGATTATGCCAGTTGGTTCCGTGAGTTGAAATTTGGTGCTTCCTATCTCAAAGGCAGTAAAAACGTTATCGCAGGCAGTAATGTTCTCGATGGTAACGGTCGCAATGATCGTCTGGGCTTCGATATCTACTATAACCATGCACCGTTTGGCGTGACTTATGAATATGTCAAAGGACTCAGTGATTATGCAACTGCGACAGGTTCAAGCTCAGAAGTAAAGTCTGAAGGGCATACCGCAACCCTGTTTTATACCTTTGGCGATCAATTTTATAACAGCGTGAAATCCGTTGCCAAGTTTGATGACTTCTGGCCGAAATCAATTCAGAGCTTCTATCGCTATGACAGCTATAACCCAAATAAAGGCGCAGATGTGATCGGCATTGCTGGGCATGGACTCGGCAAAGTCGATATTCATACCTTGGGGCTAAATTTCTTCTTCGCACAAACCACCAAATTCCAATTAGGGCTGAATCGCTGGAGCTATGACCACGAGACAGCTGCGCAGAAAAACTTCTCAGAAGTACAAGCGCAATTCCAATACACCTTTTAATTTTCCAATATGAGTAATGACACAATGAAATTTTTGACGAAACATTTATTTATTGGTGCAGCGGCAGGTTTGCTGGTTGCCACCAGTTTCTCAGCTTTTGCTGAAACCAATCCCACAGAAATCCGACTGGGGGTTCCCGGTGCAGGTGTAGGTGGAAAACCTAAAGTCGGAGGAAGTGCTTATGCAAGTGCCAATCTACGCGGCATTTTGGAAAAAGAATTTGCCAAAGATGGCATCAAGGTGAAATGGTCATTTTTTCCAGGTGCAGGACCCGCGCTAAATGAAGCTTTAGCCAATAAAAAGGTCGATTTTGGTATCGGGCATGGCGATCTACCTTCGATTGTCGGACGTTCAACGGGTTTGAAATCCAAACTTTTATTTGTGACGGGACGTTTTGGACCTGTGTATTTTGCAGTGCCATCAGATTCAGGTGCGAAAAGTCTGGCGGATTTAAAAGGCAAAACCATTTCTGTGTTTAAAGGCACCAATCAACAGCTAATCCTCGGTCGTTTATTACGGAAATATGGTTTCACTGAAAAAGATTTCCGTGTGATCAGTCAGGACTTTTATTCAGCTCAAACCTCGCTTTCCACGGGTGATATTGATGGTTTAACCGTACTTTTGGCTTATTGACTGGACAGGTGGTTGGGCGTTCACGCTACGCCGAAGATCAGCTCCAGGCAGCGATTGAGCGGGGCGTAGTACAATATGTATTGGTCGGGGCGGGATTAGATTCATTTACCCTGCGACAATCACAGCAGTATCCACAGCTGAAGATTTATGAAGTGGATCATCCAGATACCCAAGCAGCAAAACAACGTAAACTACGCCAATATGGCCCGCTTCCAGCGAATGTTGAATTTGTTGCGATTGATTTTGAAAAAGAATCGATCGCAGATGCTCTAGCTCGAAGTTCTTTTCAGCAAGATCAGGTGGCTTTTTTTTCATGGTTGGGGACAACCCATTATCTAGAACCAGCAACGACCTTAAATACTTTGGCAAGTATTGCACAGATTGCCACACAGGGGAGCGAGGTGGTCTTGGACTACTCGGTTGACTATCGTGAGTTGGAGGGCATAGAGCGTTTAGGCACCTTGTTTGTGTCGCAATTTACTCGGTTTTTAAAAGAACCCTTAAAAGGGCAATTTAGACCAAAGACACTGCATCAGGCAGTAGAACAAATGGGGTATATCGTTACTGAGGATTTATCAGGTGATGGTTTAAGTGAGCGTTATTTTCATGCTCGACCTGATCATATCCGTCATACCATCGCAACGCATATGTTGCACTTGCGATTAATGTGAGCTTGATTCAGTAATAAATGAGTTGATACGAAAAACCCCTTAAATCCGAACTTAAGAATTTAAGGGGCTGTTGATTAACGGCGTTGGTTATAAACAGCCAAAGCAGCTGGTAAGTTTTTACGCATATCACCAATACGTTGAGTATTTGATGGGTGAGTTGATAAGAATGAACCACCACCAGCGCCATCTAAACGATTCATTTTTTCCCATAGACTGATTGCTGCATTCGGGTTATAGCCTGCTTTCGCCATGAGCATTAAACCACCATAATCGGCACGGCTCTCTAAATTACGTGAGTATGGTAAGCCGATCCCCACTTGACTGCCTAAATCGATTGCTGCGCTGCCTAGATCACCTATGCTGCTACCTGCATACGATTTACCAATGCCAATCGCAAGATTTGTTAAAGCTTGAGCACCAATTTTACTTTTGGCATGTTCTTCGAGCGCATGGGTCATTTCATGGCCCATTACCGCAGCAATTTCATCATTGGTTAAATTAAGCTTGTTCACAATCCCTGTATAGAAAACAACTTTACCACCTGGTGCTACATAGGCATTAACAGTATCCGATTTGAGTACTGCAAGTTGCCATTGAAAACGTTGACCAGTCTGGTTCATTTGATCAGCATACGGTTTTAAGCGATTAAATACAGTATTGATACGCTGATAAGTACTTGAACTACTATCCAGTTGGTTCTTAGCACGTGCTTCTTGCGTCATTTTTGCGAAGCTCTGTGCAGATTGAGCATTTAAAGTTGCGCTATCTGCGCCAGCCATGTCCGCGAAAGATGCGCAGCCAGAAATTGTCATTACGGTCATGGCACAAAGGCTTAAAGCTAATTTCTTCATACTTATTCTCTCCAAATCAGTATCTTATGAATATAGTCTTGATTAGGGTGGATTATAGAAAATGTTGGCAGCAGTTAATATTCTGAATATCTCTATAATCATTGTAATTATGTAATCAGTAAGGCTTATTCTTTGTTAAAAAATGAAAGCCAGTGACGAGCACTGGCTTTGTTTAAGAGTTAATTCGATCTTAGATCAAATTAGTCTTCGTCATCGTATTCTTCTTCTGTAAAATTATTTTCTTCTAAAGAAGCATTAAAAATTAAGATTGCTTTACCATCAGTTTGAATCATACCTTGATCTTCAAGTGTCTTGAGGACACGTCCAACCATTTCGCGAGAGCAACCCACGATACGACCAATCTCTTGGCGAGTGATACGAATCTGACGACCATTTGGCAAAATCATTGCTTCAGGTTGAGCCGATAAGTCAATTAAACAACGCGCAATACGACCTGACACATCAATGAAGGCTAGATCAGTGACTTTACGTGTAGTATTTTTAAGACGACGGACCAGTTGAGCAAACACAGCGTAACTTAGATCTGGGTATTGTTTACTTAACTCGTGGAAATTGTCGTAAGAGATTTCTGCAATTTCACAGACATCTCGTGTACGTACTTCTGCAGTACGTTGAGGGTTCTTTTCAAAAAGCCCCATTTCACCAAAAAAATCGCCTGGGTTTAGGTAGGCAACTACAATTTCACGTTCGTCATCTTCACGTAAGATAATTGACACTGAACCTTTTAATATTAAATACAGTGATTTTGATTCCGTTCCAGCGTCAACAATCGTGGTGCGTTTAGGGTATCTATTAATATGAGCACGTTTTAGCAAAGCTTTAACTGATTCAGGTAGTTGACCTGGAGATAAAGCATCAGTGCTAAGTTGTGAAAAATTTGAAGTCATGCTTAAAATTTCCGAATTTGGATAAAACCGATCGCACAGGCCCTTGGTAGAGCCTTTTCTACACAGAAGAGATGAAATTCCTTATCAACTCATTTTATGTTAGTGTACAAGAACAGAGTAAATTTATAACGTTTTTCGGGTAGTTGCAATGCAAACAAGTGTACATTGGTTAGAGAATGTTGCTTTTGAGGCAAAATCAGAAAGTGGCCACACTTTGGTGATGGATGGTTCTGCTGAATATGGGGGTGAAAACCGTGGTCCACGTCCTATGGAATTGATTTTAATGGGACTTGGTGGGTGTGCTTCGTTTGATATTGTGACCATTTTAAAGAAATCTCGCCAAGATGTGACGGATGTTGTATGTCACCTCAAAGCAGAAAGAGCAGACTCCATTCCTGCGGTGTTCACTAAAATCCATTTGCATTTCGTAGTGACAGGTAAAGCCGTGAAAAGTAAGCAAGTTGAAAAAGCTGTTGAACTCTCTGCAGAAAAATATTGTTCAGCCAGTAAAATGCTTTCAGATGGCGGTGTTGAAATTACTCATGATTTTGAAATTGTTGAAGCTGCTTAAACAATAAATTATTAAGTTTTTCTAAAAAGTGATCTATTTTTATAGATCACTTTTCTTTATAAGCTTTTCTTTTTATTTTATAAATAATTGTGGGTCTACTCGCGCATTATTCAGGCTCATTCCCCAGTGTAAATGTGGTCCAGTGACTCGACCGGTTTTACCAACCAATCCCAGTGTTTCACCCTGATGAATCTGCTGTCCCTTTACGACATTAATTTTACTCAAATGACAGAACATACTGATTAAGCCTTGGCCATGATCAATCAGTACAGTATTGCCATTAAAGAAATAGTTTCCTGTTTGTACGACGACCCCATCAGCAGGCGCTACTACTTTTTGTCCAACAGGCGCAGGAATGTCTAAACCGGAGTGAGGAGCTCGTTCTTCGCCATTGAAAAAGCGTTTTCTGCCAAATGAATTACTAAATTTACCTGCCGTAGGTCGAATAAAGTTAGGAAACTGGGTCCAGTGGCTTTGGGAAAAAGAGCTATAAATATCATTTTGCTCTTTTGCTTCTTGAGCATAACGGTCGAGTTGATCTTGAGTGGGATTGACATAGTCTTGGTTTTTAACCGTTAAACGTTGTTCGGCATATTGATAAGGCTTTACTTCGATTTGAATTGGTGTGGTATTGCTTGTTAAGGTCAAGCCACCTAAGGGAGCGGAAAGTGGAATGCCAAACACGGCATAGCGTTGTGTCCCTTGTTGTGTAATCAAGACGGGTTTTTGTTCATAAAAAACTTGTGTGGTGTTTGCTGGAAGCGGGATCACAGCAACACCACCAGCACGTCTTGAGTCCTGTGGTAGTTGTGCAAAAGTAGCATGAAGTGGAAGCAGGGAAGCAACACTGAGCAAAATTGTTTTTAGAGACATGATGGGCATTTTTAATTGAAGCAAAGGGTTAAACTAAAAGGTTCACCTTAAAATCACAATAAGGATTTTGTGCAAAACCGAATAGACAGAAAAATTATACAAAATATACTTGAAATGGATCGTTTATACACCCATATTAATACTGAGTTTTATTTCTTTAAATTTTTATAAAATATTGAAAAATATATAAATTTTATTTGAAATTTTAAAAAGCGTTCCCATCTAAGTGATAAGTTAAGAATTTGTTGTGAGGAATAACAAGAATGCGATTTGAAAAATTTACAAACCGTTTACAGCAAGCACTCTCAGACGCGCAATCATTGGCAATGGGTCAGGATCATACTGCGATTGCAGGGATTCATATTTTGTCGACTCTTTTGAAAGAACCTGCCAATCTGAGTTTATTGCAACAAGCGGGCGCACGTTTACCAGAGTTAAAGCAAAAACTTGAACAAGCGTTAGAGAATGCACCAACGTTGGCGAATCCTACTGGTGATATCAATTTGAATCCTGAAGCGGTAAAGGCACTGAATTTAGCTGACCGCTATGCACAAAAAGCAGGTGATGAATTTTTATCAACCGATTGGGTGTTGTTGGGGCTGACAGAAACAGGTGAAACCAAAAGCATTTTAAATAGTGTTGGTGTAACACCAGAAAGCTTACGCAAAGTAATTGAAAATATTCGAGGAAATGACAAAGTTATGAGCAATAATCACGAAGATCAACGTGACTCACTCAATAAATATACCATTGACTTAACTGAGCGTGCTTTAGCGGGCAAGCTCGATCCTGTGATTGGTCGTGATGATGAAATTCGTCGTACCATTCAGGTTTTATCACGTCGTACCAAAAACAATCCTGTCCTGATTGGTGAACCAGGGGTAGGTAAAACAGCAATTGTGGAAGGTTTAGCACAACGTATCGTCAATGGTGAAGTGCCTGAAGGCTTGAAGAATAAGCGTGTACTGTCATTAGACTTGGGCTCATTGCTTGCAGGTGCAAAATATCGTGGTGAGTTTGAAGAGCGTTTAAAAGCGGTTCTCAAAGACCTTGCTAAACATGAAGGTGAGATCATCCTGTTTATTGATGAGTTACATACTCTCGTCGGTGCTGGTAAGGGTGATGGCGCGATGGATGCAGGTAATATGTTGAAACCTGCTTTAGCGCGTGGTGAATTGCGTTGTGTAGGTGCAACGACATTGGATGAATATCGTCAATACATCGAGAAAGATGCTGCACTTGAACGCCGTTTCCAAAAAGTGCTCGTTGATGAGCCGAGTGTAGAAGATACTATTGCGATTTTACGTGGTCTAAAAGAAAAATATGCAACCCATCATGGGGTGCAAATTTTAGACTCAGCCATTATTGCTGCGGCGAAAATGTCACATCGTTATATCACGGATCGTCAATTACCTGACAAGGCTATTGATCTGATTGATGAAGCGGCATCGCGGATCAAAATGGAAATCGACTCGAAGCCTGAAGCTTTGGATAAACTTGATCGTCGATTAATCCAATTGAAAATGCAATTGGAAGCGGTGAAAAAAGATGAAGATGCTGGCAGTAAAGCCGAGGTCAATCATCTTGAACATCAAATTGCTGAAAAGCAAAAAGAGTACAACGATCTAGAAGAGATCTGGAAAGCTGAAAAAACGCTGGTTGAAGGTGATAAAAAAGCACAAGTTGAACTGGATCAAGCACGTGTTGCTTTAGAAAAAGCAAAACGAGAAGGTGATTTGGCGGAAGCTGCACGTTTGCAATATGGCGTGATTCCAGAGTTACAGAAACGCTTGGAACAAGCCGAGGTTGCTGAGGAAAATGAAGAGCCGAAACTGATTCGTACCAAAGTGACTGAGAATGAAATTGCTGAAGTGGTCAGTGCGGCAACAGGTATCCCAGTGGCGAAAATGTTGCAGGGTGAACGTGAAAAACTGCTGAACATGGAAGAGTTCTTGCATAACCGTGTGGTTGGACAAGATGAAGCAGTGGTTGCTGTTTCCAATGCGGTCCGTCGTTCACGTGCGGGCTTGTCTGACCCGAATCGTCCAAGTGGCTCATTCTTATTCCTTGGACCAACAGGTGTGGGTAAAACCGAGTTGACCAAAGCATTGGCGAACTTCTTGTTTGACAGTGATGATGCCATGATCCGTATTGATATGTCTGAGTTCATGGAAAAACACTCAGTCAGTCGTTTGGTCGGTGCGCCTCCGGGCTATGTTGGTTATGAAGAAGGTGGTGTGCTCACTGAAGCTGTACGCCGTAAACCTTACAGTGTGGTGTTATTTGATGAGGTGGAAAAAGCGCATCCAGATGTATTTAACATCCTGCTACAGGTGTTAGATGATGGGCGCTTAACCGACTCGCAAGGTCGTGTGATCGACTTTAAAAATACGGTGATTGTGATGACCTCGAACCTTGGTTCACAAGATGTGCGTGAACTAGGTGAAGGCGCAACCGATGACGAGGTTCGTGCTGTGGTCATGAATGCGGTTACACAGCATTTCCGTCCAGAGTTTATTAACCGTATTGATGAGTTGGTGGTATTCCATTCACTGCAAAAGGCACAGATTCGTGGTATTGCGGATATTCAGTTAGATCGTTTACGTTCACGCTTGAGCGATCGTGATATGGGCTTAACTGTGGATGATAGCGCTTTTGATCTATTGATCGATGCTGGTTTTGACCCTGTATACGGTGCACGTCCATTAAAACGTGCGATTCAGCAACAAGTGGAGAATAACTTGGCTCAGAAAATCTTGTCTGGGGAATTCCAGCCAGGGGATAACATTTTAATCAAAGGTGAAAGTGGTCATCTGGTCTTTGATAAAATGAAACTGAGTTAAGTGAAATTTGAACGTTTGGCTAAAAAGATGGTGATGAAAATCACCATCTTTTTTTGTATCAGTGCAACTGGTCAGATTTTTGCAGGAATATTACCAATAACATTGCGACTTTGTGAAAAACTTGATAGTTTCGGATCAAATAAGAAAAAAATTCAGGATGAATTGCAATGGAAAAGAACAGACATCATTGCACAAATGCTTGTGTAATTTTGTTGATGACTGCCTTATCTTCAATGGTGCATGCCGCACAACCATTGAGTGAAGGGACACTCGCCTTACAAACTGCTATGCTGAATAATGCACTTCCCAGTATTCTCATTAAAGCGCAACAAGATGCCTTAAAGCCTGAAGAAGAACGTTGGCGTTCACAACGGATCTTGAGTGATAAATACTTGGGTGATATTCGTGTCAGTACGATCTTAGGAGGCGTTTTATCACCTCATGAAGAGCAGAAGAAAGTGTTGGCTGTTGATAATCGAGATAAGCGGGCTGCGACCATCAAACCACATGAACAGCCACCTGATCGCTACATGATTTATGAGTTCGAGTCAGGCAATGTTCATGTGACTTATAACGATGACGTAAAAGCCGAGCTAGTGATTAAATAGCAGGGTGTTGAATTTTCCAAGCACGATGAATTTTTTGATTCCGTTTAAAATCTGGACCAATCGTTTCAGAGGTGATCTCTTCAACCTGATACATCGCCTCAATTTCTTCATCTAACTCAAAACCACGATAGTTATTTGAGAAGTACAGGGTTCCATCACTGGTTAAGCGATTCATAGCTCGTTTAAGAAGTGAAACGTGGTCACGCTGTACGTCAAAAGTTCCATAGAACTTCTTTGAGTTCGAGAAGGTTGGTGGGTCAATGAAAATCAAGTCATATTGCTCATGACCTTCTTTTAGCCATTCAAAGCAATCACTTGCAAAGAACATGTGCTGTTCATCTGCATGATCGACAGTCAAACCATTGAGTACAAAATTCTCTTTAGACCAATTTAAGTAAGTATTGGATAAATCGACACTGGTCGTACTTGCTGCACCACCTAAAGCGGCATGTAGACTTGCTGTAGAAGTGTAGCTATAAAGATTTAAGAAGTGTTTACCTCGCGCTTCTTTGGCAATTCTTAAACGCATCTGACGATGGTCCAAGAATAACCCTGTATCCAAATAATCAGTCAAATTCACCAAGATACGTGCTTTGCCTTCCTGAACGATAAAACGTTTAGAGGCAGTACTCTGTTTCGTGTATTGGTTTGCACCCGCTTGTTTTGCACGTGTTTTAATAAAGATGGCATCACGACCTAAACCGGTCACAGCACGGATGGCAGCAAGAGCAAGGTTAAAACGTTTTTTTGCTTTTTCTGGATCAATGGTTTTTGGTGGCGCGTATTCTTGAACATGCAAACGATCGCCATATAAGTCGACTGCGACGTTAAAATCAGGCAAATCGGCATCATATAAACGTAAACAGAAAACATTTTCTTTGACTGCCCATTTTTTCAATGTTTGCATATTTTTTTGCAAGCGATTGGTAAAGTCTTCGGCACCTTCAATTTTTTCAAACTGTTGTGGCTGCCAAGTGGCAAGGAAAGGTTGTGTCACTGTTGCAGGTTTAACGGTACCAAAACGGATATAAATTGGTAATTTACCATTCATTAAACGTAAGGTTTGGGGATCGTTAATAGCAAGTACATCTGCTTGTTCAATTTGTGCCGCAATGACAGCCACAGACTGATTTGGGAAATTCTTTTGTAACAGTCCAGATAAACCTAGATAAAATGCACGACTAGAGGCTTTATCACCTAAACGTTCGCCATAAGGAGGATTTGTAACGATAAATGCTTTTTTACCTTCGGCATGGAAGTTATCCCAATCGGCCAAGGTACGTTCTTCAATCTGAATTTGATCGAGTAATTTTTCGAAACCAGCCGCAATGATGTTTTGACGCGTTGCTTTTACGGCTTCCCAATCAGCATCATAAGCATAGAATTTAGGTAGTGGCTGTTCTAAAGCCTTTTCATGACGTTCAGCAGCTTCAGCTTTTAATCTTAACCAAAGTTCATGGTCATGACCATGCCAACCATTAAAGCCAAAACGACGCACTAAGCCTGGTGCACGGTCTGTTAAAATGAGTAGAGATTCGATAATAAATGTGCCTGAACCACACATTGGGTCAAGAATAATATCGGGTTGGTATTTTGATAATTGGGCTTTTTGTAGAATCGCTGCTGCCAAGTTTTCTTTAATGGGTGCATCGGTCATATAGCGTCGGTAGCCGCGCTTATGTAAAGAATCACCAGATAAGTCTAAGCAATAAGTATGTTCAGTTTTACCTGCTAGAGCGTATAGGGTAATTTCAGGCTGCTTGATATCAATGCTCGGACGCTTACCAACGGCTTCCATAAAGGAATCCACTACACCATCTTTAACTCGTAGGGTCGCGAACTGTGTATTGACCTTGATTTCACGTTCAACATGTAAGCGGACTGCAAAGGTACTTTGTGGTGCAAAAATCAGTGACCAGTCAAAGCTAATCGCGCCTTCATAGAGTTCTTCAGCTACATCACGTGCATCATGGGTATGTTCAAGTTCATGGGTATGAATCGGTAAAAGCACGCGAGAGGCAAGGCGTGACCACATACAAACCCGATATGCATTTTCAAGTGTGCCTTTAAACACTAAACGCCCAGCAAAACGTTGGATATTTTGAATGCCTAAATCTTCAAGCTCTTGTTGTAATAAGGTTTCAAGCCCGTCTGCACAGGTCACCCAATAGTCTGTTAGACGTTGTTTAGCATTCATTCAAATTTCCAAAAACATTTTTAGCAATCGCATATTTTAACTGATTTTTGCTTGCTCTGTCGGTGCATATTTGTGTGATTGTCAGCTTTATTCTGCATTAATCGATATTTTTTGAATAATTTTATCTGTGTTTGGGTGATTCAAAAATGTGATCAAGTGCATTTTTATTTTTTATTTTAATAGTTGGTACAGCTTTTGCTTTTCTCTTGATGAATTATCAGTAAATATTTCTCCCAATGATGTGAGGACTTTATGAAAGAAAGCATGAATAACGAAGTATTGGTCAATGCTGAAGCTTTTACGATTGCAACTCAAATGTATGTCCGTTTAAGACGTGTCTGTGGTCGTGTGATCGATGTAATGTATCTCGTTAACAATAAAGATTATGCCAAGCATGTGCTGGATATCGCCTTAACAACTCAGGACCCAGAGTTGGAACGTTTTGTACATCGTTTAAGCCCATTGATTGATTTATATCCTGAGCCAAATCCATTGGTGGTGGAGACAAAAACTGCGACGGAGAAACAACCAGCTGAGATTTTGGAAACTTATTCCATGGAAGTTACCGATGAAGAAATTTATCAAGCACAGGTACATCATCACTATATTGGTGCATTAAGGTAAATTATAAGTCATTAAAAAATAGAATATTAAAAGGATGTAGAGATGATGCTTACATCCTTATCTTTATTTTGGAGTATTTGTATTGGATCAATATTCAGAATCTATGTTCTGATATTGAATAAAAATAAGATCATGGAAAAGATCTAAAATATTTTTACTTAAGTGCTGAAAAGTTCAACTGCGAATGAAATCCAAAGTCTGTATAATGCGTTAACTTAACGTGTTAGGAATCTCTTATGCACTTGGCGGCATTGCATACTTTGAGTCAGATCCAGCTCAATCAACAAGGAAATCTCAAGCACTTTTTAACAATTGAAGGTCTTTCTAAAGAAACCTTAACCAAGATTCTAGATACAGCGCAAAGCTTTTTAGATGAAAATAATAACTTGATCAATCGTCCGTTGCTTGAAGGACTGACGGTGATGAATCTTTTCTTTGAAAACTCCACTCGTACCCGTACTACGTTTGAGGCTGCAGCAAAGCGTTTGTCTGCCAATGTCTTAAATATTGATATTGCACGTTCAAGTACCTCTAAAGGTGAAACGCTACGTGACACGCTTTGGAATTTGGAAGCGATGGCAGCGGATATCTTCGTGGTGCGTCATTCATCTTCTGGTGCAGCACATTTTATTGCCAAAGATGTGTGCCCTAAGGTTGCGATTATCAATGCAGGTGATGGTCGTCATGCGCATCCTACCCAAGCCATGCTGGATATGTTGACCATTCGCCGCGAAACCCAAAAGCCATTTGAAGACTTAACCGTGGCGATTATTGGTGATATCAAGCATTCACGCGTCGCACGCTCAAATGTAGCGGCATTGCAAACATTGGGTTGTAAAGACATTCGTGTGATTGCACCAAATACCTTATTGCCAGTGGCCTTTGATAAATATGGCGAACATGTACGTCTGTTTAACAAAATGGATGAAGGCGTAAAAGACTGCGATGTGATTATTGCCTTACGTATTCAAAATGAACGTATTGATTCACCTGCATTATCTTCACAAGCTGAATTCTATAAAATGTACGGCTTAAACAAAGAGCGTTTGGCATTGGCTAAGCCTGATTGCATCGTGATGCATCCGGGGCCAATGAACCGTGGAGTTGAAATTGATTCAAGCGTTGCCGATGGTGATCAATCTGTTATTTTGAAGCAAGTCACCAATGGGATTGCAGTTCGTATGGCAGTGTTGGCACTTGCGATGCAAGGGCAGTTACAAGAACAAGGTTTAATTGAAGCGATTGCGCTGTAAAGGATAGATCACATGAGTATAGTAAAAATTGAAAATGTCCGTGTGCTCGATCCAATTCAAAAAACTGATCAAGTCAAAACGGTATATATCGAAAACGGTAAGTTGGTTGATGCAGTAGATCAAGTCGATGAAACGATTGATGGCCAAGGCAAATGGTTAATGCCAACCATGGTTGATCTTTGTGCACGTCTACGTGAACCAGGGCAACAACAGCATGGAACCTTAAAGTCAGAAGGTAAAGCGGCGCGTGCCAATGGTATTTTGCATGTGATAACACCACCTGATTCAAAACCAATTGTTCAAGATAATGGCGCTTTAATTCATGGCTTGATTGAAAAAGCACAATTGGATGGCGGCATTTATCTACAAATTATTGGTGCACAAACCCAAGGTCTGAATGGCAAACAACCTGCCAATATGGCGGGATTGAAGAAGGGTGGATGTACTGCGGTTTCAAATGCGAATGCAAGCTTTGAAAATGATGATGTGGTCATTCGTACTCTGGAATATGCAGCAGGTTTGGGCTTGACGGTCGTGTTCTATGCCGAAGAACCACAGATTGCCAAAGATGGCTGTGCACACGAAGGCTTTATTGCTTCTCGTCAAGGTTTACCCATGATTCCTGCGATTGCTGAAACTGTTGCGATTGCTAAATACTTGATCATGATTGAAGCAACTGGCGTGAAAGCACACTTTGGTCTGTTGTCTTGTGGTGCTTCGGTTGATTTGATCCGTGCAGCAAAAGCCAAAGGTTTACCTGTCACTGCCGATGTTGCTATGCATCAGTTACATCTGACTGAGCAACTGACCGATGGTTTTAACTCACTTGCCCATGTACGCCCACCGTTACGTTCTGAGCAAGATAAGGCATTATTGCGTCAAGGAGTGAAAGAAGGCGTGATTGATGCAATCTGTACCCATCATGAACCCCTTAGTAGCTCAGCGAAAATGGCTCCATTTGCTGAAACACAGCCAGGGATTGCTGCTTTTGATACCTATGTCGGTTTAGGTGTGCAGTTGATTCAAGAAGGTGTGTTTGAACCTTTGGAATGGGTGGAGAAAGTCACCTCTATTCCAGCACAAGTGGCCAATATGACGGATCGTTGGTTGCAAGAAGCCGGTTGGGTTTTGATTGATCCAGAACTACAGTGGACGGTGTCTAAAGACAGCATCCTGTCTCAAGGTAAAAATACGCCATTACTTGGTCAACAGCTGACAGGTAAGGTGATGACGACCTTCGCATAAATGATATGCAAACAGCAGAATAAGGCGATCAAGTCTTATTCTGCTTTGTAAAGTGTGATGTAGATATTGTATTTAAATTTTACAAAACTGATAAAAATAAAAAAATTAGATTAAAGTAAGAAAATAAATGAGATGTGCTTTACATAAAATTATAAAAAATGAGAATTAAACAATTGAAATAATTGGAGCTAAATCATATGGCTATTCACCCAATGGAGCTGCTTAAGCAAAAAGTATCCTCTATTATTGTCAATGATCAAACATGTCTAGTAAATGAAAAAAATGATGTTTTATCAAGATTTTATCCTATTTTTTTGCATCGTTTTTTACAGAAACCAGAACTTGTTGATCAGTTAAAAGAGAAGCTGACACCTTCTGTTTTTGACCTAATGGAAGAAAATGAAAAAGTAAAAAATGCATTACTGTTAAGGTTGGCAGCAGGTAAAGTTTCGGTTGCAGAGGTAGAAATCACATTAAATCGAGCGATCCCGAAGAGTCTAGCAGTACTTTCAAATGAAATCGGAAATGATGCAATCAGCATTATTCATTACCTTCGTGAACATCAAGAATCGATAAATGGACTGTTGCCAAATTGGTCGGAGGAGGTGCTTGCCCTATTAGATGAAGTTCCAAGCGTAGCAGTGTCATTAGAAGAAATTACTGAGCCGGTTGAGATAGCGCCTGAAAAGAAATCTTATCGTTTATTTCCGTTTCTTACACTCATTTTTGCGAGTTTTTCCTTACTGTTTCTATATCAATTAAGCAAGTAAAATGCCTTATTATGAAGATGAAATTATTCCTTATCGCACAATTTATAACTCAACTGAATGATGATCTAAAGCGATTTGGCTTTTTCTCGGTTTTGTAAAGTGTGATGTAAGTATTGTATTTAAATGATATAAAAACGAATAAAAAACACACAAATGATTAGAATGAAAAAGCTTCAGTTTGCTTGTACTTCGCATTTTTCTTAAGCGATCTGAATATTATAAATTTAATGTGTTGGAGAGAATAACAATGTCAATAAACCCAATAGAACTGTTAAAGCAGAAAGTGACCTCTGTGCTTGTGAGTGGTCAAGATGGATTGGCGAACGAAAAAAGTGCGCTGTTATCTAAATTTTACCCGATTTTTCTTTCGATTTTAGCTGCAAAACCTGAATTGATTCAGAAACTAAAAGAGTCGATTTCACCTTCCTTATTCGATTTATTTGGTCATAATGATCAAGTTAAAAATGCATTATTATCCAACCTCGCAGGTGGTCAGCTTCCCATAGCTGAAGCAGAGCAAACATTAAATCAAGCGCTTCCAGCCAGCCTTGCTGCTTTAACCAGTGAAGCGGGTAATGATACCCAAAGCATTGTTAATTATTTAAAACAGCATGCTGATTCAATTCGTGCGCTGTTACCTGCATGGGCGGTAGGTTTGCTTGCACCTTTAGGTCTCGTTTCGAGTGCTACAGCCTCCACAACGAGCTTAGCCAGTGCGACCGCGACGACAGGAAGTAAGTCTCGTGCTTGGCTACCGATTGTAGCGCTGATTATTTTGGCATTGTTGGTCGCATGGTTGTGGAAGTCATGTCAACATAAACAAATGGAAGTACCTGTAAGTAATGAGGATTCACCGGCATCACAAGTCGGTACGATGATTGCGCCCGCGAGCTTGGCATTAACCACCGATGCTAATGGTCATGTTGCACAGTGTCAGGTCATGGTTGGTGATCAAGGGCTCCTTGCCAGTATTCAGGCCAAGGTCAAAGAAGTTTTTTCTTCTAATCAGGACTGTACGGTAGATACAGCAGGTACGGCTGCAACACATGCAGGCTCGTTTACTGATCAAGCAGGACTGGCAGGTGTTTTGGGATTGCTTAAAGGGGTTCCAAATGTTTCCTTGGAATGGGTGGGTGATAAGATCACCTTAAAAGGTGCAGATGCAGCTAAACTCAATGAGTTGCTTGGCAAGATTAAAGGATTAGTACCAAATACCGAGGTGGTTGTCGAAGCGCCTGTTAGTGCTGCTGATTCGGTAAGTAATAGTCTAAATGCAGCACAGGATGCATTGGCAAGCATTGATGCCAATCAGGTTGATATTAATGCCGTAATTAAAGCACTTAATCTACAGATTATTAATTTCTCAACGGGATCCAACCAGATTCCAGATGAAAACAAAGCAATCTTGGATAAAGCCGCTGGCTTAATGAAAAATACCAAAGATGCAAAACTGACCGTTGCGGGTTATACCGATTCAACAGGTAATGCCAATAGCAATAAAACGCTATCACAAAAACGTGCACAGGCGGTGGTTGATTATTTAGTCAGTCAAGGCGTGGATGCGGCTCAACTCACAGCGGTGGGGCATGGTGCAGATAATCCTGTTGCAGATAATGCAACTGAAGAAGGACGTTTTAAAAATCGCCGTATTGAGTTTTCAATTAGCCCTTAATTGAGGGTTTGTTGACGTTTAAAAGGAGTTATTGGAAAAATAACTCCTTTTATTTTAATTATTTATTTGAGTGAATATAATTTTAAATGAAGTTGTTTAAATAAAATCAGAGAAAAGACTCGAAAGTATCGTTTTAAATTGAGTAGAATACGCCCGAAAAAAACAAGATTACGAGTATTAATATGAATAAGTTTTTTATATTCACAACATTAACAGCAGCAGTGTTATTAACAGGTTGTGACAAGTTCAAGCCGAAAGATAAAGTTGAAAATACGGATGCGGCTGTCGCTGAGTGGAGTTGTACCAATCAAGACAACTTGAATAATATTCAAGCGGCATTGAAAAAAGACTATTTAAAACAAATCGAGCGTAGCCTAAGAGAAAGTGGGTATCAGGCAGATTATGATGTTTTGGATAAAATCAATAAAGGTCTGAAATTCGAAATTAAAAATGTGCGTACCTTAGATGCAGCAGAAGGCGAGCAAGCATCAAAAACACAATTGAGCTGTGAAAGTCAGTTAATTGTTCAATTCCCGAAAGGCTTACAAAAGCGTGCGGAGAATGCTTATGCTGAGCAGCAAAAAAATTGTGAAGAGTGTGAAGGCGATTATAGTGCCAGTACTTTAGCTGATTATTTTGCAGATAATGAATATTCACTGACCTTAGAAGATGACAAGCTCAAAGGTAGCTTTTTATATGACATTACCAAGACGGATAAAGATGGTTTAGTGTTTAATATTCCTGATCAAAATGCAGTGATTGATGGTGTGGTCTTTATGGCGACCAAAGCCGTGCAATATGTGGCTTATTTAAAAGAAAACCGCCTGATTGAACAAAGCAATGAGCAAGCTCAGCAGCAATATGATGCAGAAGAGTCGGCTCAAATGGGCTTGGCTCAAAAAGCAATGGATATTCGTAAGAAAGAGTTAGATGCTGAAAAAGCACAGCAGGTTGAACGCTTAAATCAAACTTGGGACAAATTTAGTGCAGAGCAAAAAGCACAGTTGCAACAAGACCAGTCTGATTGGTTTGAAAAACGTGATGTTGATTGTAAGGTACTTGCTCAGAAGCATGTATCTGATATTCCTGAAAAAGATTTAGAAACCTATCAAAAGCAATCACGCTATTGGAATGATGCGATGCGTCAACAAGATCAAGATATGCAGTACACCAAGTGCTTCACCCAACGTACCATAGAGCGCATTGTCTATCTCAATAATGTCAATTAAGTAAGCAACAACAAGAAGGACGAATTGATTCGTCCTTTTTTTATTGGCATGCTTAGCACAGCGATGGTTTTAAGATAAATATTATGCGAATTACATTGATTGGAGCAGGTCGTGTTGCAACCCATTTGGCCAAAGTATTGCAATTGCAGCATCAGATTGTGCAAATCTTTAGTCGGAATCTACAACATGCTCAGACCCTTGCAGACCAAGTCAGTGCCCAAGCAATTGACGATGTGCAACAGTTGGATGCGCAAACCGATTTAGTGATTATTGCAGTCAGCGATCAGGCGATTCGTAGCGTGATTGATTCGATTGCGCCATATCTCACTGAAAATCTGATTGTACATACTTCGGGAAGTACTGCTTTATCGGTACTGCAACAGAGACATCCACGCGCGGGTGTGTTCTATCCTCTGCAAACCTTTAGTATGGAAAGGGATGTGAATTGGGCAGATACCCCTTTGTTTGTGGAGGCAGTACAGCAACAGGACTTAACCTTATTAACCGAGTTAGCAAACAGTTTAAGCCAATCTGTCTATCAATATAGTTCGACTCAACGTCTGACTTTGCATTTAGCGGCGGTATTTGCTTGCAATTTTAGTAATTATTGTTATGACATGGCGAAGCAGATCGTTGATGCTGAGCAGGTTGATTTTAGTTTGCTCTATCCACTGATTTTAGAGACCGCAAATAAAGCCACAGCCAATAATCCCAAGGATATGCAGACAGGCCCTGCGATGCGAGGCGACCAAAATATATTAAGTATGCATAGCCAATTATTAGCAGATTCTAATCGCCCAGACTTGCAGAATGTCTATGGTCTTATCAGTGAATCTATTTTAAAACGCCACCATTAAATCGATTTAACAATAAATATACAAAATAGACAAATCAGTCTGTTTTGTATACCATGCCTAAAATTTGATTTAATTTTATATAAAAAGATGTTGGCTAATATATTTCAAGCTTTAGACAATTTAGGTTTGACTGCACAAAAACGTGCAATTCATATTCAATTTTCCAATCAAAATTTAAATACTCAAGTCTTCCTACAGCGTATTGATGGTCAGCATCAACTGAATGAAGGATTTAGGGCAGAACTGATTTGCCTGTCGACCAATGCGACCATTCCTCTTAAACAATTTATTGGCAGCCAAGCGGCAATTGATACCGTCACCGATCAAGGTCAACTGACCCGCGTCACAGGGATTATCACACAAGCCTTACAAGGACAATCAGACGGTAGCTTGACTGTCTATAAACTGACTTTAGAAGATCCCACCGCACTGTGGAAACAACGCCGTAACAGCCGTGTGTTTATGAACAAGAGCGTGCGTGATGTGGTGGAAATTATCTTCAAAGAGTGGCAACAAAAAAGTCCCTTATTTGCATCCAGTTTAACGCTTGATTTAAGCGGACTCAGTCAAAACTACGACATTCGTCCCTTTATTATGCAATATAATCAATCAGATGAAGATTTTTTAACATCTTTGATGCGTAGCGAATCGATTAACTGGCTCATTGATGAAGCTGAACGAACCGTCGCGCAAAGCAGTGCTGCGATTCAGCCGCAAAAACTCCGTCTGATTGATGACAATAGCCAATACCAAGCCTTAGAGCGTCGGCAGATTCGTTATCACCGTAGTAGTGCCACCGAACAATACGACAGCATGACCAGTTTGGTTGGACAACGCTCATTACAACCGAGCAGCGTACATGTACAACGCTGGCAAGCCGATGCACTGGAACAAGAAGATGGTGCAGGCAGTGTACAGAGCACACATAAACACAGTGAACAATATGACAATGCCAGCCTAGGACTAGAGCAGGCATGGCATTTTTCACCCGCGTGGATGCAAGATTTAAATGGGGAAGATGGTGCAACCCCATCGGGCAATGCTCAAATTGAAAAACTGAATCGGAACTTAGGTCAATACTACGACTTACAATCCAAACAATTTACAGCCCATAGCACCGTGCGCGATACCCATGTGGGTTACTGGTTTGAATTGGCTGAACACCCTGAAATTGATCAGCATGATGGTAGTGATAAAGAATTCCTGATTACAGGCAAAAACTTTTATAACCAAAACAACTTGCCTAAAGATCTACATCAACAGATCAATCAATTATTAGCACAAAGCAATTGGCAAATAAAAGAGAGTGACGAACGCCAAGCCAATCAACTGATTTTGCAACGCCGTAGCATTAAAACCGTTCCTGAATATCATCCCTTACAACACCGTCCAGCAGCTTCACCGCAACGTGCCAAAGTGGTTGGGCCAAGCGGCGAAGAAATCTATGTGGATGAATGGGGGCGGATTAAAGTCCGTTTCCTGTTTACCCGTAATGACGATCATAGCCATGATGGTGGTGCGGGTGCCAATGATAACGACACCGATTCTGCTTGGGTTGATGTACTCACGCCTTGGGCAGGTGAAGGCTATGGCGCACGATTCTTGCCACGAATTGATGAAATCGTAGTCATCGACTTCTTTGATGGCAATATCGACCGTCCATTTGTAGTGGGAAGAATCCACGAAGGCCATCGTAGTCCAACTAGATTTGACCATGCAGGCAAGCTGCCTGACACCAAGAAACTGGCAGGGATCAAGTCAAAAGAATATCAGGGCGAAGGTTTTAACCAACTGCGCTTTGATGACACCACAGGTCAGATCAGTGCTCAACTACAAAGCAGTCATGCAGCCAGTCAACTCAACCTCGGCAAACTGAGTCACCCTAAAGCAACCGCAGAAAGTGAAGACCGTGGCGAAGGTTTTGAACTGCGCACTGACCAATGGGGTGCAGTACGCGCAGGCGAGGGTCTACTCGTTTCCACGCATAAACAGGATCAAGCCCAAGGCGAACATCTGGATGCCCAAGTTGCTAAGCAGCGGCTAGAGGGCAATCAAAACAATGCCAAGGCACTGAGTGAAATAGCTAAGAACCAGCAGACCGATGAGATTGAATCACTGGATCAACTGAAAGAGTTTGCGGAAGAAATTGAATCTGATATTGCCAAGTTTAATAAGGCGATGTTGTTACTGAGCTCACCAGAGGGGATTGGTTTAAGTAGCAATGAAGATATTCATCTCTCTGCGGATGGACAGATTAACCAGTTTGCGGGCGATAGTATTAATCTGAGTACGCAAAAAAATTTGATCGCACATGCCAGTGCTAAGGTGAGCCTGTTTGCAGCACAAAATGGAATTAAACAGGTTGCCGCCAAAGGTAAGTTTGAAGTTCATGTGCAAGCTGACACAATGGATTTACTTGCCAAGCAAGGCATCCAGATTACTTCGACTGAAGATCGTATTGAAATTACTAGCCCTAAAGAGATTGTGATTACTGCGGGTGGTTCTCAAATCAAGCTGGATGGTTCAGGTATTTTCCCAACCACAGGTGGCAAGTTTGAAGTGAAGGCAGGGCAGCATTTGTTTATGGGCGCTGCATCTGTGAGTATACCTGCGATTGATTTACCAGACTGTTCTGCGAAACAGCACTCAGCTGCGACCAATGGTGCTGCATTGGTTGAGATATAAAATGTCAGATTTATTTAAATTAGATACACCGATTGAAGCAGTTAATGAAGATTTACTGCTATCTAGATTTGAACATATTTATAAAGAGAATCGAGTTATTGATTTCATTATAGATCGGACTGTTGAACCTGATTTGTTTAGTGAAATTATTGATGATTTTGATCCCCTTATTTCGGTAGAAAAAGTTTTTATCGCTAAGCCGATTACACGGGGGGCAAAACAGCCTCTTGCTCTGCTAAGGCTTAAAAATGATATTAAATTCTATAAATATGCACCTAAGATTATCGAAATATTGTTAGAACAACTGGCTTATACATCCACACGTCAGATTATTTGTGGTTGGGGATATAGTGAACATTCATTAGATGGTTTAAAAATCAAATTTCAAAAAGATTTAATTGCTAAGTCAGAAGGCTCTGCTCAAGCCTTTGTTCTACGTTGGTATGATCCCCGGGTTCAGTATGTTTTTCAAAATATGGCGCCAGAGGTGCTTTATCATCATTATTTGGCGGATTATAAAATTTGGGAGTACCTCCACCCTAAGGGAATTTTCACCAAAGCATCTGTAGCCTATACGTTTAAATTTAATAATATTTTTCCAAAACAGGTCATTGATTTTTTAATGATGTGTGAAGACGTGAACAGCATTAATAAATATCTAGTTAATAAAAATATTCCGTCAAATCAAATCGAGCCTATGTTGACCTATGAACACCTGATTTTGATTAAAGGTAATTCAGCCAATGTTGAGTTTAATGTGATGAGTGAGCTTGTATATTGGTTCTATAAAGTCGGTTCAACTTTGACTGAGCATGCAGACATTAAAACTTTATGGCATAGAGAAGATTATGAGCAAATGCTTGAAAAGCTCAATACAGATTCAACTTTGCAAGCCAATGTTTTAGAAAGAGATCGTGTAAATGGATAATAATTCAACTAAAAAACTTCCCCCTTATTTACAGAATGCACAAAACAATCAAGCAAATAAAACTGTTTCTTGGGGGCAGAATCTTAAAAAATACGATTTAGCCAAGATTGAACAAAAGAAAGCTGAATTACCTGCCAATCAATCTAAAGGCGCACCCAAAGCAATTGCAGTAAAACAGCTTTCTTCAGAAGGGGTAAATGAGCAAAAAAAGGATTGCCCATTTTGTCATGCAGAAGATGATAGTTTTTTTCTATTTCCGACACGCTATGCTATCGCTAAGAAAGCAGATACCCAAGCGGTTTCTCTACCTGCGCACTTGAATAGTTATGTAGGTGATAAGACCATTGCTTATTCGAAGTACACATTAAAATATTTAAATACAGGTTATTTATATGCCTTTGTTGAGTATGAGAATGGAGCAACCCGATGGTTGGGATATCGTGTCAATGAAGAAGGATTTCTAGCAAAGCTCAAGAATATTTTTGACCCGAATTGTGCACCGACGCCATATGGTTGTACCAATGAAAAACACTTTGCAAATAGCTCAATGATTTGTCTTGCGCCTTTTCAGAAGTCAAAGGCAAAAACAGCCTATCTTCTATTTTCAAAGGGATTTCTTACACAAGCAAGATTAAAACTCTACCAAGCAAATCGAGTTAGTTATGCCAATGAAAAAAAATGGCAGAAGATTAATTTAAATGCTTGGCGTGGAGGGCAAAAATCAAACTTTTGTTATAACCAGCAAATTTTTGATCGTCATGTTCCTACACCTAATTTTGCGAAATTTGGTAAGGCTAATCAAACTAGAAAGCAAAAAATTTCAGGTAAATTTGCCCAGTTTCCAAAAGCGGTATGTGGCGTTGCTATTTATGATGCTTTGGGAATTGCAATTGATTTAAATGAAAGAAGAAATGATCAATTTATTGAATTAACAAAATTCATGAATACCTATAAAGATGGTATTAGTAATCAGCAGCGATTTAATAGCATTCCTTTAATTGAATCGATTGAAGAAGGCTTAAAAAGAAAAGCCTTACAAAGTGCAAAAAAATGGGCAGAACACACTAAAAATGTTGATATGAAATCAATTGATGCCCAATTGAACCAACCTTATAGCGAACGTAATTTTCAAATGCATCAACAGAACCTTGAGCAGATGAAAAGAAAAAATCCTGAGCAGTACAAGTTTACCGAAAAAGCGCGTAAGGCTTATTTTGCGCAATATGGTATGACCCCACCAAGCTCTGCCAAACAGGCATATGAACAGCAAAAGGAAATCGCTCAACAGAAGGCAAAAGCACTGGAAAAGGCAAAGATTGAAAGCAATACCGCTTTTGCAATGAATCAGTGGGAGAATAAATATAAGCCTTTAGTCAAATATGATGAGATGCAGACATTTAAATCAAATGTTGCTACAAAGACTAAAAGTGGAATGGACAACGCAAATGTGGTAGGTGCTGATCATTTGATTTGGTTGAAATCGTCTCAATTAGTACAAGAGTTACACGCCTTTGATCCAGAAGATAAAATAAGTGGCTTTGTTTTTTATGAATACATGATGCAGGCCGTTGCTGGTACAGGCGTAACAAAGGCAGGCGCGACTCAGATGGATGGTTGGATTACCAAGCGTAAAGTCGAGTCTGATAATGTGTTTATGCGAGCGGTTCTTTATAACCAGAAATCTGCTATTGATTATTATAATGATGGCACACAAAGCTTCTTTGCATCGGTTGTAAATTATACCGACTGGACAACAGGCCAGAGTACCTATAAGCAGTTGATTGTTACTATTGCTGCCTTAGATGCTGCATGGGATGAATGGGCATCTAATAATGCCAACAAGCATTATATGCCCGATTTTGATAAGACTTTTGTGGGCCGTATAGGGCGTTGGAGCGCAGAGTTTATTCGTGTAGCAGCACAAAAAGCCAGAAGTACCAGTCTCGATCGTTTAATTGCCACACAAATTTGCTGCTTTTTATATGCTCGTACAGGTGTCTTTAGTAAAGGTGTAAATTTACATTCACTGATGTTGTTTGCAACTCCGGGACTAGATCCGCAGCGGCGAGATCCAAAGGTCAGCAATGCAACTTTAGATTCAATTTTAAATGACAGCAAAAACAAAGGTACTGCACGGGTTGCATCTTTTGTCATGGTGTTAGAAGCAATTAATTTAATGTTCCAATTAAATAAAACTATAGATTCTCAGCAGCAGTTGCAAATTTTAGGAGGAGCATGTGGCTTAATCACCGCCAGTTTGGAATTGGTTGGTGTTATTACAGTAACAACCAAAACTGCTACACATAACTTAATTAAATTCGCCGCAAATAGTTTTGCAATAGCTGGTAGTGCATTCTTTTCATTATACGATCTTAGAGCAGCAATGAGCAGTAATGATAGTTTCCTCGCGGTTGTTTATTTTGTTCGTGGTGGTGTGTATTTTGGTTTAGCTTTAAGCTATACGAAAATCTCCATTGATTTTCTACAAAGTGCAGGGAATGCGTTAAAAAGACCAGCTCTGATTAGTTTTTCTAAATTATTAGTTAAATCAAATTTTTACCTAATGATTACACGTATAGGTTCTGTTGTTTGGTTGGCTAGATTTAATATCATTATTCTAGGGCTAACAGCAGTTGAAATTATTTATAAAGTTTATTTTGCAGATAATGCACTTGAAGATTGGTGTAAAAAATCAGCCTTTGGTATTAATGTAGTGAATTTTGAGAATGAAGCAAAAGAGCTTGAGGTTTTTAATCAAGCATTTGTAGAGGTCGTTGGAGTGTAAATATGAAAGTAAAATATGGGACAATTAAAAAACTCCAATTTGTTGATGCAATTGTTGGTGAGTTACCAAAGCTGAGATCTCATGCAACAGCGATGGCTTTAGTATCGATGTTTGCAGAATCTGGAGGGATGGGGGCAGCAGCAACTTTAGCTGGGGTAAATGGGTTTCCAGGTTACTATATTCATTTCTATATTGATGATGTTGAGTTTTATGCAGCCTTTACAGGTCTATTTTTCAAAGAAGGAGAAGATATCTTTGTGGTTTATGATGAAGAAATAAAACAAAACTTTAATGTTTTAGCAGTTATGAATAAAAACACTAAACTATTAGGAATGGTAGCACCTTTTGGGCATACAGTAGAAATATCTGACAAGACTCATAATCGTAATGCATTATATCTGTTTTTAGGAATTAATATTTTTACAACTTTGGTTTTATTCTTTTTTGAATTTAAAATGTTTTTATTTCTTTCTGGATTGATAGGGTCATTTATAATAGTTTTTTCTATAGGTTATAGCGTTAAGAAACAATTTAGAGGGTATGCAGAGGAATCAGAACGAATTTATAAAATATTAGGTATTAGTGATATTAATGCTTTAAATGTAGAAATTAATAAGAATCATCTGAAGCCATACGAAGATAAAGAAACTAATCGTATCTATGATGATGTTCATAATTATACTGAATTTTTAAACTATGATCCTCAACCACTAGTAGATGTAGATATAAAGAAATAAAATTTGAAATAATTAATATTTTATTTATTTTCTGATCTCTAAATTTTTTTGTAATTGAGCCATGTTTTTTATTTTTAAATTTGGAAGTAATTTTGATGTAAGTAATATGTTAATTGGATAGAAAGTTATTTTTGTTGTGTATGCTTTGGCTTTTTATTTTTAATATTTGGTCTTACACATATAAAAGACTTATTTTTTAATATGTTGTTATCTAATTGATTTTTATTAATGCAATAATGTGATGGATTTAGATGAAAGTTGTTTACGGTAAAATTAAAAATCTTCAGTATGTTGATGCAATGATAAGTGAGCTCCCTAAACCAAAAAAAGTTAGAGCACAAGCTGGAGCTACAGCATTGGTATCGATTTTTTCTGAGTCTGGAGGGATGGGTGCTGCTGCTACCTTGGGTGGAGCAAATGGCGAACCAGGTTATTATATTTATTTCTGTATTGATCATATCAATTTTTATGCCGCGCTTACTTCTGTTTTCTTTAAAGAAGATGAAGACGTATATGTCGTTTATGATGAAAATGTGGAAGGTGACTTTAATGTCTTAGCAGTTATGAATAAAAATAATAAGTTATTAGGCATATCTTTGCCTTTTGGAGAAACGGTAGAAATGGTAACAAATAGCCACAGCCCCAAGAATTTGGCTATTGTTGCATCGGGAATGTCGATATTCATGCTTATAATATCATTGTTCTTGACTGATAACGGCACTATTAATGTAGACATAATGGATTATGTCTTTTTATATGCATGTATTTTAGTTTTACCATTTGTTGTGATATTTGGGATAGGGGCGAGTGCGAAAAAAGAGTTACTCCGTTATGCTCTCATATCGGATCAAATTTATAAGTTGTTAGGAGTAAAAGACTTAAAAGTATTTGAGAAAAGGGATCTTACATTAGCTTATCATGATGTTGAGAATAGACAGTTATGTAAGGATATACATGATTACACCCAGTTTTTAGATTACGATCCTCAGCCACTAGTAGATGTAAAGACTAATTGAGTCATATAAAATCTATAAATAAATGAGAAGAAGTAAAAAGCCACTAAAAAATTAGTGGCTTTCTCGAAAAACTAAATCAGCTTATTTAATTTTCTTAAAGATAAAATCATTAATCTTATGACCAGATTCAAGACCACGACGCTCAAATTTAGTCACTGGACGCCATTCTGGGCGAGGGTAGCTATTGCCTTTACCTGCCAAGTTTTCCATATCTGGACGGTTATCTAGGATATCAAGCATCCACTCTGCATACGGTTCCCAGTCAGTTGCTGAGTGGAAGGTACCACCAAGCTCTAACTTCTGTTCAACCAGTTGCATACGCTCATGAATCACAAAGCGGCGTTTAAAGTGACGCTTCTTCTGCCACGGATCTGGGAAATAAAGCTGTACACAGTTAATGCTGTTGTCTGGCATTTCACGTAACACTTGGATTGCATCGGCATCCAGTACAAACAGGTTCTTTAAGCCCGCCATACCCGCTTCATAAACACACTGTGCGATACCAGGCACATGCACTTCGATGCCGACAAAGTTACGTTCTGGATTGGCTTTTGCCATCAATACCAAAGAGCGACCCATACCAAAACCGATTTCAACAGTTAAAGGGCGTTCAGGATGTTCAAAATGCTGGCGTAAATCACCAACAGGGTATTCCAAAATTAAATCACGATAATCTTCTAAAGCAGTACGTTGTGAAGTATTGAGCGGAGCTGAACGACGCATAAACGTCACAATTTCACGGTGCTCAGGCAAATTGTCGAGTTCCGTAATTTGCGTTTCTAACTGATCGTTTGACATGATTCTGGAGATATAAATATAGAAATGCCGTATTTTAAGTGTTCAGGTGGTCAAGTCAAACTTTAAGTGATTTTATTTAGCCGATCATTTCTAAAATTGCTTAAAATTTGTCAAAAAATCTTCATGTAGCTGTCACAGAAATTGCATAGCCTAATTACAATTTTAACACTAAGTAAAAAACCATGAACAATTTTAAATACCATTCGATCGCCATTTGTTTAGGCCTGTTAGGTGCATCTTCACTCTTTTCTGCTGCACATGCACAACTGATGTTTAGCCAGTATGTCGATGGCAGCAGTAATAAAAAGGGACTGGAAATCTATAACCCCGATGCCACAACCGTGAATTTAGCCGATTATGAAATTCAGCAGTTTAATAATGGTGGCACAGTCAAAACCGCAGCTTTTCCTTTACAAGGTAGCTTGGCCAGTAAACAAAAATTTCTGATAGGTCGTTCTGAATTACAGGCACAATTGGGCGATAAGGTTAATCAAGTTGCGGGATTATCTTTTAATGGCGACGATGCCATTGTGTTGCTTTATCGCGGTACACCCGTAGATCGTTTTGGTCGTATTGGTGAGCGTCCAACGGCAGGTTGGGGCACAACGGTATTCAGTACTGCGAATAGCTTTAAACGCATTCAAACAGTTAATCCTGTAGTGAGTGTTGACCCGACCAGTCCATTTGACCTTGACCAATCTTGGCAGGCATGGACAGATCGAAATGATTTTTCGAATTTAACAGGTTCAACCACCACTCCACCTGTAGATGCAGTCAGCTGTAGCAGTAGCGATACACCAATTGCCAGCCTTGCGCAATCGACTCAAAATCAAAACTATACTATTCGTGGTGTAATCACGGCGGATTATCGTTATAGCAATGGTTTCTCAGGTTTCTATGTACAAACCCCTGATAGCAAAGCTACGCCAAATGTCAGTAATGCGATTTTTGTCTATATTCCTGCAAGCAGTGTAGTCAAAGGTGGGCAGGTTGGTGATGAAGTTATCCTACGTGGTCGTTTAACCAGTTATCAAAACCAACTTCAACTGGATCAGTTACAGCAGGATATTAAAACCTGTAACCAGAATATGGCATCGCTGATTCAACCACTGGACTTAAACTTGCCATTTAGCAGCTTGACCGATACTGCTGGTAATTCACCTAAGCGTTATCAAGGGATGTTGGTGAAATTACCGCAAACGTTGACGGTAAGTGAAAACTATAATTTTGGTCGTTATGGCGAACTTTCTCTAAGCCTTGGTCGCTTATTTATTCCGACCAATCTTTATCCTGCACTTTCAAATGAAGCCAAGGCTTTAGCGCAACAAAATCTGCTTTCAAAGATTATCTTTGATGATGGTTATAACAATCAAAACCGTGCACCGTGGTTGCCACAAAACTTTAGTGCGTTGAATACGCTACGTTCGGGCTATCAGTTAAAGAATGCACAAGGGATTCTAGAATATCGTTTTAATGCATGGCGTGTACAGCCGATTGCAGGTGCAAACTTGCCAGAAGTGGTGAACACGACCAATCCACGTACAACGATTGCGGCTAAACAAAGCAAACATATTCGTGCTGCGGCATTTAACGTGCTGAACTATGACAATGGCAAGAATGGTTTCCCAACCGAGCGTGGCGCCAACAGTCAGGCTGAATTTGATAAGCAACATACCAAAATCGTCAATGCATTAAAATCAATCGATGCAGACGTGTATGGTTTGATGGAGATTGCCAATAATGGTTATGGCAGTGATAGTGCAGTTGCTAACTTGACTAAAGCTTTAGGGCCAGACTGGAAATATGTGATTCCAGAAGGACTTAATCAGTTGGGTACTGATGTGATTGCGGTTGCGATTATTTATAACAGCAAACGTGTTCAGCCAGTGAATAAGCCTGCGGTATTGGATTTAGGGGATAAAAGCCGTTCAACCATTGCACAATCCTTTAAGCCTGTACAAGGTGGACAAATCTTTACAGTGATCCCAAATCATCTTAAATCGAAGAGCTGTCGCGGTGTCGATGAAAACTCTCTGGATGCAGATCAACGTGATGGGCAGGGCTGTTGGAACCCAACCCGAGTGAAAGCGGTTGAGCAACTCACCCAATGGATTGCCAAGAATCCAACCCAAGTGAAGAATCCGAATATCTTACTGTTAGGCGATATGAATAGTTATGCCAAAGAAGACCCAATCTTAAGTTTTGAGAAAGCCAATTACAAAGTTTTGCTGAATGACAGCAAAGTCGGTGAGGGGAGTAAGGCATATAGCTATGTCTTTGGTGTGGCGAGCGATGCCGATGGTTATGGCGGTGCAGGTAACCTTGATCATGCCATTGCCGATGCCAATCTGTATAAACGTGTGATTAAAACCTTTGCATGGCATATCAATGCCGATGAACCAACGGTATTGGACTATAACGAAGAATATAAAACTGATGAGCAAAAGGCTTTGTTCTTCTCGGCAGATGCTTATCGCTCGTCAGATCATGATCCTGTGATTGTAGATTTGGATATGAAAAGCTCGGATTCTCAACTTGAGCCAAATAATCCGAAGAATATCATCGTTGAATTTTTAAACTCATTATTTGAATGGTTAGGCAAACTTTTTGGTCGAGCGTAATCTGATTTCCGTGACATTGTTTGGTTTGTTTTTTCATAAATTAATCAATCGTCACGGAATATAACTTGCAAGGCAGAAAAAAATTCATTAATAGTAGTGGTGTAGATGTTCTTAGCATGAAAGCTATTATAAATTTTGGTTATTTCTGTTCTCGAGTTTCGTAGGAACGTTCTAGGGCATAAGTTGTTAGATAACAAGGATCAATTATGAAGTTGTATTATTCACCTGGTGCATGCTCATTGGCAGCCCATATTATTTTAAATGAAATAAATGTCGATTTTGATTTAGAACGAGTTGATCTAAAAACACATAAAACTTCAAAAGGTGCAGATTATTACGAGATTAATCCAAAAGGCTATGTCCCTGCTTTGGAAATTAATCCAGGTTTGATTTTAACTGAGAATGTGGCAATTTTACCGTTTTTGGCACAGCATGATCCTAAACAGGATTTGATTCCACCATCAGGAATGGGGCGTGCTAAAGTCCTAGAGTGGTTAGGCTACTTGAATTCAGAATTGCATGATGCTTATTCAGTATTCTTTGGCGGGAAGCTCACTGACGATGAGAAAACCAAAGCCTATGCAGAAGTTGATCGTTTGCTTAAATATATCGACAATTATTTAGCTGAATCGGATTGTGATTATTTGGTCGATGATAATTTTGGTCCTGCGGATGCCTATCTATTTGTTCTTACCAACTGGTCAAACCATATTGAACATGACTTAACGCCATATATCAATATTATTGCATTGCGTAATAAAGTGGCTGAACGTCAGTCTGTACAAATTGCGATGCGGGATGAAGGTTTATTAAGCTAATTCAAACCAATAAAAAAGCCTCTGTTTACAGAGGCTTTTTTATTTCAACTCAATTATTGTTGAGCTTTTTCTTTCACATCAGCAGCAGTTGATTCTACTGCACCAGCAACTTTAGCCGTTGCATCACGTGCCGCAGCCTCAGTTTTAGCAGCAGCTTCAGCCGTTGCAGTTGCAGTGTGATCAGCAGCAGCATCAATTTGATCACCAGCAGTATCTACAGCCGTTGCAACATTGCTCGCAGCTGCATCAGCCGCATTTTGAACGTCTGCACCAGCTTGATCAGCAGCATGTTCTAAATGCTCACCCGTGGTTGCACCAGTTTCAGGTGCTTTATCTTTATTACAGCCTACAAGCGCAACAGTAGCAGCAAGACCTAATGCAACAAGTAATTTATTCATTGTCTATTTCCTTTTCTTTGTGGCATCCAATCGGATATGGATACCGAAAATATAAACATAAACTTGATGAATAATAAAGTTGAAAATTTGTTGATAACTTGTAAAAACACGCACTTACATCGGAAAATGTAAGTGCGTGCACATGTTCTGAGTAGACTTATACTCCAGAACGGATCATATAATCAAAAGCAGACAGCGATGCTTTGGCGCCTTCACCTGTGGCAATGATGATTTGCTTGTACGGTACTGTCGTACAGTCACCTGCGGCAAAGACACCTTTGACATTGGTTTCGTTGCGATCATTAATCACAATCTCACCACGATTACTCAACTCAACCGCACTGCTCTTTAAGAAATCTGTGTTTGGTAATAAACCAATTTGTACAAAGATCCCTGCAAGTTCAACTGTGTGTTCAACATTAGTAGCACGGTCTTTGTATTTCAATGCCGTTACCTGAGCACCATCACCAACCACTTCAGTACTTAAGGCATTCATGATCACAGTGGTATTTGGTAAGCTATTTAATTTGTCCTGCAACACTTGGTCTGCACGAAGTTTGGTATCAAACTCAACCAAAGTCACATGCTCAACAATCCCTGCAAGGTCAATCGCTGCTTCAACACCAGAGTTACCTCCACCAATCACCGCAACACGTTTGCCTTTGAATAATGGACCATCACAGTGTGGGCAGTATGCTACACCACGAGTACGGTATTCAGCTTCACCCGGTACATTCATTTCTCTCCAACGTGCACCTGTAGACAGGATGATGGTTTTCGATTCAAGCTTGGCACCATTTTCCAGTTCCACTTCAACCAGACCATTGGCCGTTTGATCTGCACCAGTGATTTTGCTGACACGTTGCAAGTTCATGATATCGACACCGTATTCACGAACATGTGCTTCCATGTCTTGAGCGAACTGAGGACCGACAGTTTTTTGAACAGTGGTGAAGTTCTCAATGTCCATGGTATCCATCACTTGACCACCGAAACGTTCAGCCACAATACCCGTTTTGATGCCTTTACGTGCCGCGTAAATCGCTGCTGTACCACCCGCAGGCCCACCACCAATCACCAACACATCAAATGCATCTTTGGCATTGATTGCGGCTGCATCTTTCTCAGCCGAGTTGCTATCCAACTTCGCTACAATTTCTTCCAAAGTCATACGACCTTGACCAATATGCTGATTGTCTTGGAACACCATTGGCACAGCCAAGATTTTGCGTTCTTCAACTTCGTCTTGGAAGAAAGCACCATCAATCATGGTTGCCGTGGTATTTGGATTGTTAATCGCAATCAAGTTGAGTGCTTGAACCACATCCGGACAGTTATGGCAGCTCAGCGATACAAACACATCAAAGTTGGCAGTCAAGTTTAAGCCTTTGATCTGAGTGAGTACTTCATCAGACACTTTAGGCGCATAACCTGATACTTGTAATAATGCCAAGATCAAAGAAGTAAACTCATGTCCCATCGGTAAGCCAGCAAAGAACACACGTGGTTGTTCACCTGCTTTGGCTACACCGAAACTAGGACGGCGAGCGTTTGAACCGTCAAAACGCGCCGTAACTTGGTCAGAAAGTTCCGCAATTTCAGTCACGAGTTCTTTAATTTTTTCTGCTTTGTCGGAGTCATTTAAAGCAGCAACCAACTCGATTGGACTTTCTAAACGTTCTAAGTAAGCTTTTAATTGAGTTTTAATATTTTGATCTAACATGTATTTCTCCAAACGCTAAGACTTTTAAATCAGCTAAATTCATTCAATGAGGCTATAGTACGCAAAAGTACTGAATAGGTAAAACAGTATGTTTTTATGAGTTTGATCGGTTTTTTGAATTTTTAATAAATTTACTATTTTTTGAAGATTTCTTTCACAAAAAATTTGAGTACAATCAAAGTTGTTATATAACTGCAATCATTTCGTGGCATAAATAAAGGGTAAGTAATATGACCTTACAACGTGGCATTTATCAACACTATAAAGGTCAGCTGTATCAAGTGTTTAATGTGGCTCGTCATAGTGAAACCGAAGAGGAATTGGTGGTCTATCAATGCTTATATGGTGATTACTCAATGTGGGTACGTCCATTGGCAATGTTTAGCGAAACCGTTCAGCTCGATGATGGTCAAATTCTGCCACGCTTTAAACTAATACAAACGACTTAAATTAAATACACTTTGCATAAGCGTAGTTGGGGGATCAGATATGACCAGCACTGTATTTTTAAAACGTATCTCTGATTTATATGATGAGTTTAAACAACATGATGCTCGACAGTCTGATCGTTTAAGACGCTACCGAAATATTGAAGCTGAGTCAGCTAAGCTACTTGCGATGTTGGTTCGTACTCAACGATCAAAACGGATTCTAGAAATTGGGACATCTACAGGCTATTCAACACTTTGGCTGGCGGAAGCAGGTAAAAGCGTCGGTGGGGCTGTACAAACCCTAGAAATTAATGCCTTTCGCAGTGCGCAAGCAAAAAAATATGCGGAAGAATTTGGCTTGGAGCCGTTTATTGATTTTTGGGTGGGAGATGCTGCTGATTATCTGGCCCAAGCGGTTGAACCTTATGATTTGATTCTACTGGATGCTGAACGTGGTAGTTATGTGAGCTACTGGCAAGACTTAAAGCGTTTATTGCAGTCTTCGGGAAGTACTTTAATTGTTGATAATGTGATTTCTCATGCAGCAGAGGTGAAGGAATTCCTCGAACTGATTAAAGATGATGAAGATTACATGAGTACCATTCTGCCGATTGGTGCAGGTTTATGTATGGTAGTGTTGAAGTGAATTGATTTTACTTTGATGATGTAGTCGATATGCTTGAGGGCTACAGCCAATCACTTTATTAAATGCACGGGTGAAATTGGCAGGATTAGAATAACCCAGCTCATAGGCAATATGGGTAATGGTAAAGCTAGAATTTTCTAATAACTCAATCGCACGCTCAGTGCTGATTTGCTGCTTTAAAGCTTGAAATTCAACGCCTTGTTGCTGTAAATAGCGTTGCAAGGTCTTGGTCGAAATGTTTAATACTTTGGCACATTCCATGAGGGTTGGGACTTGATTGGCTTGTCGCAACATCATGCTGACCCATTCCACAATTTCTCCTTGATGATAGATCTTCTGGATTTGTTCCTGACAGCGTTGTTCAACTATTTTTAAACTATGTGCATCTGCCAAAGGTAAGGGGAGTGCTAATTGCTGCTGATCAATCACCACGCGGATACCTGAAAGCCAAGTATAGTTAAAGTGGAAATTGGCTTTTACTAAGGTTAAATAACGTTCTTGATAGCTTGGCTCTGGAACACTCAAATAGACTTGATAACGTTGTAATTGCTGACCTGCCAACTCTAATAGGCTGTAGTAGAACGCTACGGCAATCGCTTCAATATGAAAGGCCAAACATTGCTTATTCATCTGCAAAATTGGTTCAAATAATAGTTCAACTTTTTGTGAGCCTGTTGGAAACTGAATGCTGAGCTTAAAACTTGGCATAATCAGTCTAAAATATTGTGCAATCAGCCTAAGTGCATGTTCCAGATTAGGACTGGTCATGAGTGCATAACCGACGAGACTATGTGAGCTGAGCTTGATATTTTTGCCCAGTTCAAAGGCCAAGTCTTGGGTATTGGGCAGACTTAAACCAATCTCAATGAATTGTTCAATTTGCTGAATCGATAATAATTCTGTTTTTGCCAGTTCTTGCTGCACAGCCATCAACAAATCATTATCGTATTGATGCGTACCGATTAGAATTTCAATCAGTCGTAAATAATAACGTGATGGAATAACAGGGATCTGTTGCTTTTGCACAAGAAAAACTCAGTAAAGTCTTAAAATGATAATAGCAAGTCTTAAAATGATAATATAGAGGGCCGGTGAAGAGACACAATCAACTCAAGCAAAACATTTTGTGTTTGATTGAGGAGTTTCTAATGAATATGCATACTCAACTGGATGTCGAGCAAGCGACAACAACATTTAAGGATAAGAAACGTCATTTATGGCTATTGGGTTTGGCTGTACCGACCATTGCGATGGGTGGTTTGGCGGGCTATCAGTTTGGCCCTAAAAAAACGAAAAAGTTCTTTGCTTCATTTGGGCCATTATTTATTCATGGCGTTATTCCAACATTAGATAAATTAATTGGTGAAGACACCGAAAACCCACCATTAGATGCAATCGCGGATTTAGAAGCCGATCCGTATTACGCTCGAATTGTTAAACTTTTTATTCCATTACAATATGCAACCAATATTTATGGGGCTTATTTAGCCAGTCGTAAAGACACCCCAGTTGCAGATCAGGCCTTATTGGGAACTTTGGTGGGCATGGTCAATGGAATTGCGATTAATACTGCACATGAACTGAGCCATAAGAGTGGGCGTCTAGAGCATTATCTTTCGCATTTGGCTTTAGCGCCATCGGGTTATAACCATTTTCGAATTGAACACCCGTATGGACATCATCGTCGCGTTGCAACACCTGAAGATCCAGCATCTTCACAATTTGGCGAAAGCTTTTGGAGGTTTTTACCGCGTACTGTGATTGGCAGCTTTAAATCGGCGATCGAAATTGAGAAAAACCGTTTAGAACGTAAGAAACTGCCTTTCCTCTGTAAGGAAAATGAGTTAATTCATGGCTGGGCGATGTCTGCTGTATATCATGCCGCCATGTTTAGCAAGTTTGGTATGCGTTCAGTCCCGTTCCAAGTCACGCAAGCAGCTTATGCGATTACCTTGTTTGAATCAGTAAATTATATTGAACATTATGGTTTAAAGCGTGCAAAGAAAGAAAATGGCCAATATGAACGGACTTTGCCAGAACATAGCTGGAATAATAATAATGTGGTGACCAATTTGTTCTTGTATCAATTACAACGTCATTCGGATCATCACGCCAATCCGACTCGAAGCTTTCAAACCTTACGTCACTTTCAAGATGCGCCGCAGTTACCCGCAGGTTATGGTGCCATGATTCTGCCAGCATTTATTCCATCTTGGTGGTCAAAAATCATGGATGATCGGGTTGTAGCGCATTATAAAGGTGACCTCAGTAGAATTAATATGCATGCTGATGTGAAGGAAGAAATGCTCGAGAAGTATATTGAGCAAAATGACGCGGCTTAAATAAGCGAAAGATATAAAACAGATCAGCCCCAACGGGCTGATTTTTTATGACTAGGCTGAAATACAGAGTCGTTTAAAATGTAGATCAAATTCTAGATATTTATGCACAAAGGCAGTTTTATCATTGGTGCGAAGTAAATTATTGTAGATAAACTCTGGAACGGGATGATAAAGCTCACCTGAGCCATTGCTATAGAAAATTTTTAAATAGCGTGAAGAAACATCATATTTCCAAGAGGTTACAACAACTGGTTTTTCCATATATTTGTCCCCATTTTGATTTGATCTTTTAGTACATGGTTAATAACTCTGGTGTTCTATTCTTTGACAGTACTCCAACTGTAACCGTCTGACAATTCATAAATGAAGCTTGCTATAAATTTATAAGTATAAGAATTGTAAAAAAATAGCTATAAATTTTGGGTGTGAAATAGGGCTTGGATTGATAAAAATAATCAATAAAAAAACCACCCTAAAAAGGGTGGTTTCAAACCAATTGGTCTAATCTAAATAATTAGATTTTACCAACTAAGTCGATAGATGGAGCAAGCGTAGCTTCGCCTTCTTTCCATTTAGCTGGGCAAACTTCACCTGGGTGAGCGTGAACATATTGAGCAGCTTTAACTTTACGAAGAAGTTCAGATGCATCACGGCCGATACCACCAGCGTTGATTTCAACGATTTGGATTTTGCCTTCTGGATCGATTACGAAAGTACCACGGTCAGCAAGACCAGCAGCTTCGATTAATACGTCGAAGTTTTTAGAAAGTGTCCAAGTTGGGTCACCGATCAATGGGTATTGGATTTTACCAATAACTTCTGAAGTGTCGTGCCAAGCTTTGTGCGTGAAGTGAGTGTCAGTAGATACGCCATAGATTTCAACGCCTAATTTTTGGAATTCAGCATAGTTGTCAGCAAGGTCGCCTAACTCAGTTGGACATACGAAAGTGAAGTCAGCTGGGTAGAAGAATACAACAGACCATTTGCCTTTAAGATCTGCTTCAGATACGTCAACAAATTGACCGTTGTGGTACGCAGTCGCTTTAAATGGTTTAACTTCAGTATTAATTAAGCTCATCATTGTCTCCATGATTGAGGTTTTATTGAGAGGCTAACGCCTTACTTGTTTACGAGGTCAAGAATAAATAATTTTTAGTTATTGGGGAAATAGTATTTTTACATGACTAAAATCGGAAAATTGAATAAATCAATAAAAACGACTTTCACCCAAGAATATCTGTCCTATTTGACTGCATCGAGATGAAGCAAACATGACAAAAGATCCAGAACTAATGTGCATAACAACATGAAGTCTACGCCATCAAAATTCAAGGGTAAAATTGAAAAAATCTAAAATTATATAAAAAACGGAGATATACGATTAAATATTCTACATCAGATGAATATGTAAAATGATCTGGGAATAAAAAAGTATAATTGGACGAATAAGTGCGGTTTTAGATTTTATCTCAAACAGTTTGAAAAGGTTTCTTTGCATAGCAAGGGCTTAAGGCGTAAAATAGCCGATTATTTAATTTTTCAGGAAAGCTGTTCAGTGCAGAGTCATTTAAATGTAGATCAATTGGTTATGGCACGTGACCGTCACCGTTTAAATCGACTGCGCAAAGATAAAAAAACAGAAACAGCGGAAATCGAAAAACTGATTCAACAATCGAATCATAAAGTAAAACAACGCTTAGCACGTGTTCCCAAGATCAAGCTGAATCAAGACCTACCTGTTACCCAATACGCAGACCGTTTAATTGAGGCGATTCAAAAGCATCAAGTCATTATTGTTGCTGGTGAAACGGGTTCTGGTAAAACTACACAGCTTCCCCAAATCGCGATGCTGGCAGGGCGTGGACTCACTGGGATGATTGGTCATACTCAGCCACGTCGATTGGCGGCTCGAAGTGTCTCACAACGTATTGCAGAAGAAGTGGGCGAGAAGCTTGGCGAATCAATTGGCTTTAAGATTCGTTTTAATGAGCAAGGTTCACAAGATTCAATCGTCCGTTTGATGACAGATGGTATTTTGTTGGCTGAATTGACCAATGACCGTTTTTTATCAAAATACGATACGATCATTATTGATGAAGCGCATGAACGTTCACTCAATATTGACTTCATTATGGGCTATCTCAAGCAGCTTTTGCCAAAACGCCCTGATCTAAAAGTTATCGTGACCTCGGCTACGCTAGATGTAAATCGTTTTAGCCAGTATTTTTATAATGCACCAATTTTTGAAGTAGAAGGTCGCAGCTTTCCTGTCGAGCTACGTTATCGTCCAATCTCTGAGCTGAGTATTGTCGGTAGCGATGACGACGAGTTTGACGATTTTGAAGAAAATTTACCGCGCGCTGTAGTACAAGCGGTAGAAGAGTGTTTTGCCGATGCTGAAGCAAAAGGTCATCCTGAATATGCGGATATTTTAATTTTTGCCAGTACAGAGCAGGAAATCCGTGAATTACAGGAAACGCTGCAAAAATATGGTCCTCGTCATACTGAGGTGTTGCCTTTATATGCACGTTTAGCACTGGCTGAACAGCAAAAGATTTTTAGTCCAAGTGGCAAAGGTCGACGCATTATTATTGCGACCAACGTGGCTGAAACTGCATTGACGGTTCCGAATATTCGCTATGTGATTGACAGTGGTTTTGCTCGTATCTCGCGTTATAACTACCGTTCTCGGGTACAGCGCTTACCGATTGAAGCGATTTCACAAGCTGCAGCCAACCAGCGTAAAGGCCGCTGTGGTCGTATTGCTGCGGGTGTATGTATTCGTCTATACAGTGAAGAAGACTTTTTAAGTCGTCCTGAGTTTACTGAACCTGAAATTAAACGGACCAACTTAGCCTCTGTTATTTTGCAAATGCAAAGCTTAGGTTTGGGCAATCTAGAAGATTTTGATTTTATTGAGCCACCTGATTTCCGTTTGGTGAATGACGGACGTAAGCTCTTGGTTGAGTTAGGTGCATTAAACGAACGTAAGAATGATTTAACCAAAGTCGGTCAAATGATGGCGCGTATGCCAATTGACCCACGTTTAGCACGTATGTTGGTTGGCGGGGCTCATTTTGGTGTGCTCAAAGAAACGTTGATTATTGTCAGTGCCTTGGCTATTCAAGATCCGCGTGAGCGTCCTGCGGACAAGCAAATGCAGGCAGATCAAAAACATGCCTTGTTTAAAGAAGCTGACTCAGACTTTTTATTCTATTTAAAACTTTGGAGTACGCTGCAAACCAGTCCTGAAACACAAACTGAAAATAAGCGCCGTCAATTTGCACGTCAGCACTTTTTAAGTTGGTTACGTCTTCGTGAATGGAAACAAACCCATCAGCAATTGGTTGAATTGGCAGAAGGTTTAAAGCTCAGTTTTAATGAAAAATCAGCCAATTATGAAAACTTACACCGTGCGCTGTTAACTGGTTTGCTTTCATTTATCGCGAATAAAACAGATGAACGTAATACTTTTATGGCGGTGCGCCAGCAGAAGGCTAAAGTTTTTCCTGCCAGTACCTTACACAAGACCAATACCGCTTGGGTTATGGCATTTGAGATGGTGGAAACCTCTCAGGTGTATTTACGGACTTTGGCAAAAATTGATCCTGAATGGATTCTATTGGCTGCGCGTGATTTATTGAAATATCACTATTTTGAACCACATTGGTCGAAAAAAGCGGGTATTGTTAATGCTTATGCGCAGATTTCTCTGTTTGGTTTGATTATTGAACCGAAAAGATTAATCAATTTTGAAAAAGTGGACCAACCTGCGGCACATGAAATCTTTTTACGTGATGCCTTAACGACAGGTAATTTAGGTATTACGCCGCCATTTTTAAAACATAACTTACTCAAACTTCAAGAAGTTGAACGGGTTGAAGATAAATTACGTCGTCGTGATTTGGTGGTGGATGAAGAGACTATTTACCAGTTCTATGCAGAGAAAGTGCCAGAAGAAATTGCCAGTCGCAGCAGTTTTGAAGATTGGCGTGCAACCATTGAGTCAGAGCATCCGCGTTATTTATTTGTAGATGATGATGCGTTATGGATGAATGATCGTCCAACGACGCAACAATTCCCAGATTATTTGCATAATGGACAACTGCGACTTGCTGCCAGCTATCGTTTTGACCCTAGCCATGATGAAGATGGTGCGACAGTTAAAATTCCAGTGCAGGCTTTACCGCAAGTGGATGAAAAGCAGTGGTCATGGGGCATTCCAGGGTGGCGTCAGGATTTAATCGAAGCTTTATTAAAAGCACTACCAAAAGACAAGCGTCGCAATTTGGTGCCGATTCCAGATACAGCTAAAAAGCTCATGCAGGGGATTGATGCGGTTCATCTGCGTGAACATTTATTTAGCTACTTGGCGTTTGCTTTACGCGGTGAGCAGATTACGGAAAAAGATTTTTCTTTTGAGCGCATTGATCAGTATCTGATTCCGTTTATCAAGGTGGTAGATGAAAAAGGCAAGTTGATTGCACAAGGGCGTGATCTAGATGAGTTAAAAGCACGTTGTCGTGTTGAAACCCATCGTCCAGTGAAACAGCAACAAGGCGAGTTCCAGACCTTCCCTGAAAATTTTGTATTCGAAGCATCGCAAAAAGTAACAGGTGTTGTGATCAAGCAATATCAGGCCTTGGTGCCAAGCAAGCTATTTGCTGATCTTGACGCCAAAGATGAATCTGGCGTGGTGATTCAAACCTTTAATGATCAGGATGAAGCGATTAAGCAACATCGAGAAGGGGTGATTCGTCTTGTACATATGCAGTTGGGGGATTTAATCCGTCAATTGAAAAAACAGATTTCCAAGCCGTTGGCTCTCGCTTATTCACCCCTGGGTGATCGTGCCAAGCTGGAACAAATGCTGGTTTATGCAACCTTGCAAGTTTCAATTCAAGATCTACCAAAAAATTCGGCTGAGTTTCAGCAGTTACTCACTGAAACTAAAAAGCAATTTTTAGCAAATGGTCAACAGACATTAAGTGATTTAACTGAAATATTTACTCAATGGCAGCAGATCCGCCGTGAGTTATTGGTGTTGGATCAAAGCATCTTTGGTCGAAGTGTAGATGACATTGAAGATCAACTTGATTTAATGTCATTAGCAAACTTTGTTTATAGCCGTCCTGCTGAAATTTGGCAGGAATACCCGCGTTATTTAAAAGCGCTGCTATTGCGTTTAGATCGTTTGCCCAATAATCTACAACGAGACCTTGCTGCAATTGATGATGTCGATCCATGGATGGACAAAGTATTTAAATTTAAAAATGATCCTAAAATCAAAGAACTGTATTTGATGTTGGAAGAATTTAGAATTTCTTTGTTTTCTCAGCCGATGAAAACAAAGCTGCCTATTTCACCAACTAGATTACAAAAACTATGGGATCGATTAGCAATCGGTTAAACTGAGAAATATGAAAGTTAGAAGCATTCTTTACAGGAGTTTTACATGGGCATCCGTATAACAGGTACAGGTTTATTCCACCCAACCGAATCTATTTCCAATGAAGAATTGGTTGAAAGTTTAAATGCTTATGTAGAACAGTATAACCAAGATAACGCAGCGCAAATTGAAGCTGGCGAAATTGAAGCACTTCGTGGCTCAAGCCCTGAATTTATTGAGAAAGCATCGGGTATTCAACGCCGTTATGTGGTCGAAAAATCAGGTATTCTTGATCCGACACGTTTACGTCCGCGCTTGCAAGAGCGTAGTAATGATGAACTTTCACTTCAAGCAGAGTGGGGTGTTATTGCTGCTAAGCAGGCGATGGAAAATGCAGGTGTTACCGCAGAAGATATCGACGTTGTAATTTTGGCATGTTCAAATATGCAACGTGCCTATCCAGCGGTTGCAATTGAAATCCAGTCAGCTTTGGGTATTCAAGGTTATGCTTATGACATGAACGTGGCATGTTCTGCTGCAACGTTTGGTTTGAAACAAGCCTACGATGCAGTGAAATGTGGTGCACGCCGTGTACTCTTGCTCAATGTTGAAATTACATCGGGTCATTTAGACTACCGTACTCGTGATGCACACTTTATCTTTGGTGATGTTGCGACAGCATCAATTATTGAAGAAACTGAAACCAAATCGGGTTATGAAATCTTAGATATCCATTTGTTTACCCAGTTCTCAAATAATATCCGTAACAATTTTGGTTTCTTAAACCGTAGTGAAGATGCAGTTGTTGACGACAAGTTATTCCGTCAAGATGGTCGTAAAGTCTTTAAAGAAGTTTGTCCACTAGTTGCGAAAATCATTACCGCACAATTGGAAAAACTTGAGTTAAGCGCTGAACAAATCAAGCGTTTCTGGTTACACCAAGCCAATGCCAATATGAATGAACTGATTTTGAAATTGGTGGTCGGTAAAGAGGCTGATTTAGAGCGTGCACCGATCATTCTGGATGAGTTTGCCAATACCTCATCTGCAGGTGTGATTATTGCGATGCATCGTACTGGTGAGCAGGTCAATGATGGTGAGTATGCTGTGATTTCTTCATTCGGTGCTGGTTATTCTGTCGGTTCGATTGTAGTGCAGAAGCATATTGCCTAAAGTTTTGTTTTAATCATAAAAAAAACACCACAATTGTGGTGTTTTTTTATTGCCAACTAAAAAGTTAAGCTTCAATCGCCTGAACTGCAATTTTCTTGGCAGGATCGACTTTACGGCGTACCACTGGAACAGGTTCACCATGGTATTGGCGATCAGCAAAGTAGCTTGAGCGAACCATTGGCGCAGACCAGATATTTCTAAAGCCAAGTTTACGACCATGCTCAGCATAACGCTCGAATTCATCTGGCGTTACAAAGCGGTCAATCGGCGCATGTTGCTTAGATGGCTGTAGATATTGACCAATGGTAATGTAGTCAACATCATGTGCTCTAAGGTCATCGAGCAGGGCAATCACTTCTTCTTCAGTTTCACCGATGCCGACCATCAAACCACATTTGGTTGGTACATCAGGGCAGTATTCTTTAAACATTTTTAACAGCGTTAAAGAGTGCTGATAATCAGAACCTGGACGCATCGCTTTATACAAACGTGGCACAGTTTCAATGTTGTGGTTGAATACATCTGGCGGACATTCAGTCATGATGCGTAAGGCAATATCCATACGACCACGGAAGTCAGGTACTAGAATTTCCAATAAGGTTTTTGGGCTTAATGCACGGGCTTCTTTGATACAATCAACGAAGTGTTGCGCACCACCATCCAAAAGGTCGTCACGGTCAACCGAGGTAATCACGGCATATTTGAGGCCGAGATTGGAAATGGTTTCTGCCATGTGGCGTGGTTCATCTGGATCTAGAGCATTTGGGCGACCATGTGCAACGTCACAGAATGGACAGCGACGTGTACAGATATCACCCATGATCATGAAGGTTGCTGTACCACCACCGAAACATTCTGGTAGGTTGGGGCAAGCCGCTTCTTCACATACGGTATGCAGTTTTTGCGAGCGCAAGGTTGTTTTGATACGCTGAACTTCTTCTGGAGCGGTCATCTTGACTCGAATCCAGTCAGGTTTGCGAGGTACTTCAACCGTAGGGATAACTTTTACAGGAATTCTCGCGACTTTTTCCGCGCCACGAAGTTTTATACCCTGTTCAGGTTTACGGTGTTCAGACATATAATTTCTACAGCCTTTGACTTGAGATATCCCGTTATTATAGTCAAATTTACCGTAATAAAGCATGAAAAGTGGTATTCATTTTGAAAATGTAAATATATAAAAATATATAGTTGTGAAATACATCATCTGGCTGCATATTGGTTATCATATATATAGCAAAACGGTTAAGAGACAAAGGAGCTTTGAATGCCACGTAAGAAAGAGGTCGTTGGTGGGAATATTGTCAAATATGATGCAGTAATTCTCGGTTCTGGCCCAGCTGGCGAAGGCGCGGCAATGAAGCTTGCAAAAGCAGGTAAGCGTGTTGCAATCGTTGATGTTCGTGATCAACTCGGTGGTAACTGCGCACACGTAGGCACAATTCCAAGTAAAGCTTTACGTCAAACAGTTTCAAGTATTATTCGTTATCAACGTGACCCAATGTTTCAAAAAGTAGGTGAGTGGAAACAATTCACCATGAAACAGGTACTACGTAATGCGCATAAAGTCATTCAACAGCAGGTTGATACGCATACACGTTTTTATGATCGCAATAAAATCGAAGTTTTCCACGGTCGTGCGTATATCCAAGATAAAAACACCGTACTGATTTTTGGTCAGGATGGCATTAAAGATACCATTATTTGCAAGCAAATCGTGATTGCAACGGGTAGCCGTCCATACCAACCAAAAGGTTTAGATTTCAATCATCCGCGCGTATTTGATTCGGACAAGATTCTTGACCTTGATTATTCAATCCAAAAGATCATCATTTATGGTGCGGGCGTAATTGGTTGTGAATACGCTTCTATTTTTATCGGACTCGATCATAAAGTTGATTTGATCAACACCCAGCAAAAGCTTTTAAGCTACCTTGATGATGAAATTGCCGATGCATTGTCATATCACTTACGTGAACAAGGGGTATTGATTCGTCATAATGAGCAAATTGATCGTTTAGAAACTTTTGATGATCATGTGGTCTTACATTTACTCAGCGGTAAGAAGATCAAGGCAGATGCGATCTTATGGTGTAATGGCCGTTCAGGTAATACCGATGGTCTAGGCTTGGAAAATGTGGGCTTGGTACCGAATGGTCGCGGTCAGCTCATGGTCAATGATCAATATCAAACTGAAGCTGAAAATATTTATGCTGCAGGTGATGTGATTGGTTGGCCTTCACTTGCTTCCGCTGCGTATGACCAAGGTCGTTGCGCAGGTGCAAACATGGTAGGCGAAAAGAATGTGAAGCCAATCCGTGATGTACCAACAGGTATTTATACCATTCCAGAGATTTCTTCAATTGGTAAGACTGAACAAGAACTGACTGAAGAGAAAGTGCCTTACGAAGTTGGTCAGGCTTCTTTCCGTCATTTGGCACGTGCACAGATTACTGGTGATACCGTCGGTGAATTAAAGATTCTGTTCAATCGTGATACTTTAGAGGTCTTGGGTATTCACTGTTTTGGTAACAATGCAGCAGAGATTATTCACATTGGTCAAGTGGTGATGCACAGTCCAAACAATACCTTGAAGTATTTCGTAGAAACGACATTCAACTATCCAACCATGGCTGAAGCCTATCGTGTTGCGGCTTTGAATGGTATGAATCGACTATTCTAAATGTGATAGACGTTGTATGATCAAAATGCCAATCAATTCGATTGGCATTTTGCTATTTTGCGTCTGATAAAAGGTAAATATGAAAACTCAAAAAAATAATCTGATCATTATTGCGATCATTGTGTTGATTGCAGCTTATTTCGGTCTTGATTTTAAGCAAAAACAAAATACCAGTAATTCTTCCTCTATACCAAGTACGAGTAGTGCTGTAGCGGTCGATGATCAAAACAAGATCATGCAAGCCTATCAGCATCAACGAAGTAATGTACAGGTCCAAGCACAAGGTGTTGTGAAAGCGATTTTGCCAGATGACAATGAAGGTTCAAGACATCAGAAAATGATTCTTAAACTGGAGAATGGTTTAACCGTATTGATCGCACACAACATTGATTTAGCCCCAAGAATCGAAGGGCTGAAAAAAGGCGATACAGTTGAGTTTTTTGGTGAATATGAATATAGCCAAAAAGGTGGTGTCATTCATTGGACCCATCATGATCCACGTGGAAAACACATCGATGGTTGGTTGAAATACCAAGGGAAAATCTATCAATAACAGTTTCCCTTGGCTGGTTGCTTGCAAGATGTGCGCTAAATTAGCTTGTAAGCGCTGATTTTTGACGAATTTTCCATTTAGGTAGGACTTTAGCTAAATAAGCGTCCATGCACCACACAGGGCCAATCAGAAGGAATTGTAAATCTTTAAAGAATGAAGGCTTCTTGCCCTCAACTTTATGCCCATAAAATTGTCCGATCCACGCAATCACAAAAACACCGATATAGAATCCAACTCCCACAGGTAGGATCACAATTAGCCACGCCATGACGGCTAATAAAGCAGCCATTGCTATTGCAAGTACGACATCCAGACGTGCGTAAAACACCAAAGTTAAAACCAGCAATAGGGCGGTGAGTAAGGTGCTAAAGTGCGCCAGAATACCAATGATCGAAAATAGAATGGCAGGAACACAGACCCAGTGGATTTTTTTGTTGGTTTGGTTTTGGTGACTGTCACTATATTCATCAAACCATTCGTCAATCGATTTCACAGCGCGCTCCTTGCAGTATTCATTTTTATTTATTCAATATACCGAAGAATAGGATAAGGCGTAAAGCATTAACAAATGTAATAGATAAAAATAAAAAAGCCGCAATAAGCGGCTTTTTAGTAATGGTCTTAATGATTAAGAATTAGGACCATCAACACGTTCAATGCTCACATTGCCCGTACCTGAACTAGACATACCAAGTTGCTTTGCAGCGCCATAAGATAAATCTAATACACGGTTACCATGGAATGGACCACGATCGTTAACTTTTACAACAACACTTTTGCCATTGTCTTTGTTTGTTACACGGATATAACAGTTCAAAGGAAGGCTACGGTGAGCAGCAGTCATAGCATTCATATCGAATGTTTCACCGCTTGCTGTTTTGCGACCATGGAATTGACGACCATACCACGATGCAACGCCATTTTGGCTGAATTTACGAACGGTGTTCGAAGCAACAGTATTCAGTTTTTCAATCACTGAAGGCTCTTCTGCTGGGATATCGATCTTAGCAGCGATCGTTTGGCGACGTACTTTGTCACCTGAACTCTCAGTGATTGAAAGACTATTAACGTTTGAAAAACGAGAATTAAAATTTTGAGAATCTTTGCTTAGTACGCGGGCAGCCAAGTTAGAACCTTCAACATCATTGGTTAATGATGAAGACTGTACCATTTCAGCATGTAACGGGCTTAAACTTAAGCCTGCCGTCAGCGCTATAATATATTTTAGCGAAAACTGCATTGTATAAACTCCTAGAGAACATGCTTTTCTATTTCAATAAAAACACCTTGAAATATAGTGCACATGTCTAATTATTCACTTTTGCAATTACTTTATCTTGCGGCGATAATATTCATCACTTACGAAGTGTGTCTAGTCCTTAACGATAAATAGTTACAAAAAGGGCAAAAACTTACAGTTTCTGGTTAAAAAATAATCAATATTGTAACAATTTATAAATTTTGCTGATTAAGTGTACTTTTTTAATAAAAAATTTATTGACTTTTCATAATGTTGTAAAAAAGCTAGCCTATCGGCTAGCTACTTCGGTGCCTAATAACCATACAGCAGTTGCATACATGCGACTCTTGTTGTAGGTCGTAATGACTTGGAAATTTGGATAAGTAATATAGTAAATTGGACCAAATTGGTCTTGTAATTGAATAACATTGACTAAATCAAGATCATCAATTTTTACCAAAGGGTCAATTGGTGCGACTCCCAATTTTTTCAATTCACCATAAGGAACTGGCTGGGTCAAATCTTTAGCAATCACGCTATCTGGATTGTTACCTAAGTAGCGAGCAGGGAAGCCAATTGGACGATCTCGCTGCCAACCGTGTTGAGCTAAATAGTTGGCAATTGAACCAATTGCATCAGCAGCAGAGTTTCTTAAATCGATATGTCCATTACCATCGTAATCCACGCCTAATTTTTGAATATTGCTTGGCATGAATTGCGGGTAACCAATCGCACCTGCATAAGAACCCATGATACTGTTGGTTGGATAGCCTTCTTTATATGTCCATGAAATTAATGCAGCCAATTCATCGCTAAAGTAGTCAGCACGACGAGGGTAACCAAAGGCAAGCGTTGCTAAGGCGTCTCTAGTGATGAAAGAGCCTTTATTGGCACCATAGCCCGTTTCTACACCTAAAATGCCGAGAATCACCGATTTAGGTACACCATACTGCTGTTCAGCACGATTTAGTACATCTTCATATTGGCTTTTAAAACGTGCACCACGTTGAATGGTACCTTCAACTAAAAACATTGAACGATATTGATACCAAGGTTTACTTTCACCAGGGCGAGTCATGATGTTCAAAATATTGGGTAAATTACGCGCACCACTCATCGCAGCATCGATTTGTTCGCTGCTTAAGCCGTAGGTTGTCATTGCCTTTTGTTTGAAAGCAAAGTAATTAGGGTGATTGTAAAATTCATTTGCTTGTGCCCAATTACTGCTCAAGAATAAACCAGCACTTAAAGTTAAAAATTTAAAAGTTTTATTCAAAGTAGGAAGAAACATAAGTTTATAAAATTCCTCATTATCGATGTGTATGAATAGACATAACCAGTCCAAAAGTTGACATAAGGGTAATAATTGCAGTTCCGCCATAACTCATGAACGGCAAAGGCACACCTACTACAGGTAAAATACCACTGACCATGCCTGCATTTACAAATACATAAACAAAAAATGACAAACCAAAGGCACCAGCAACCAAACGACCATAGTTATGAAAGCTTTGTAAGCCAATCTGGAATGTTCTAAAAATAATTGCACAATAGAGAAGAATCAGCAGTGTAACGCCAATCAAGCCAAATTCTTCTGAATAGGCGGCAATAATAAAGTCAGTATGACCTTCAGGTAAAAAGTGTAAGTGGGATTGAGTTCCCTCTAAAAAGCCTTTACCTGAAAAGCCACCAGAACCGATTGCAGTTTTAGACTGAATAATGTTCCAACCTGTACCTAGAGCATCGGCTTCTGGGTTAAATAAAGTCAAAACACGTTGGCGCTGATAGTCGTGTAGTAAAAATTCCCATGCGATCGGAATAATGACACCTGCTACACCCGCTGCACCTGCAATCAATTTCCATGATAAGCCACTGAGGAAAAGCACGAAAATCCCACTGGCGAGTACCAATAAGGAGGTGCCTAAGTCGGGTTGTTCAGCAATGAGGAGAAAAGGCACCACAATCAGCAATAAAGACAGAATGACTTGTGAGAAGCTTGGCGGCAGAGCTTTACGTGACAAGAACCACGCTACCATCATCGGCATACCAATTTTCATAAACTCACTGGGTTGCACGCTACCAAAGCCGGGGATGTCAATCCAACGCTGAGCACCCATACGAACTTCACCAAAAATCACCACTGCAAGCAGCGACAGCACTCCAAATACATAAAAGTAGGGAGAAAATGCTTGATACACTTTTGGTGGGATCTGAGCCAAACTAAACATGACCACGAAACCGATACCAAAGCTCATGGCTTGTTTACTTACAAGCCCAACGTCTTGTGCAGATGCACTATATAAGACCGTGAGCCCTAGTATGGCATTGAGAATCAGAAATAGACAAAGCCATGGGTCGATATGCAGTTGTTGCCAACGAGAAGGCTGATTGGCTGTGCTCAAGCCATCACGAGGTGCTTGACGTAAAAATTTGTATTGCGGGCTTGGAGACATGCGATTCTAAATCAGGTAAATCAACGCTTCGCGAATGCTAACATAAACGCTGATTTAGACAATGTAAATTTAGAAATTGTGACATTTATAAGAGATTAATTTGGCATAAAAAAAGCGACGATTTGGCAATCGTCGCTTTCTCAGCATTCTAGGCTTATTTTTGTACCAAAAGTTGGTCGAAGTGCTTGGTAAAGACTTCAAGTTCCACTTGGCTTAAGCTCGGAATCAGTTTTTTAATCACGATATGAACAGCAGTTTCTACGCCGCTGGTCGCAACGCTGGCAACGCCACGTTTCACCATACCTAGACCAAGAGTTTTGTTGAATTCAGTCATAAAGTGATGGATGAGGGCATCAGCAAAAGATTTAAACTGCTTTGTTAAAGCATCACGTTGCTCTTTACCGTTTCCAGCAGCAACTTCTGCAAAGCTTTTTTTCATGTCGTTGACAAGATTGTCTGGTAATACCGTACCGATACGTTGTTTACCCTCATTATCAATAAACAAGCTCTTTTCCATGAATGCTAATGATTCAAGCACTTGTTCATTTGAAGCTTTGCCTAGGAGCTGCTTCATCAAGGTTTCAACAATGCCGCGAATTTTAATCGCAAGACCTTCAGTCGTATCACGTTTGTCACTTGGTGGAAATTGTTGAACCAAGTGAACCAACATAGTGTCAATTAACTCATCAGTTAGCTGTAGAGAAATTTTGTCGCGTAAAGGGTATTGAGGCTCTTTACTGTCACGGTTGGCTTGTGCAAGTTGAATGTCCTGACTCAAACTTGCTGACGGAAGAATCCCGAAATAACTGGTCATTGAAGAACGTCCTCTATATCAAATTTATTCGTTTTATTGTCGTACCAAGCGAATTGGCTCGGGCATCCATGACAAATCTGATACTCGGCATGGGTTAATATCCAAGCCCCCACGGCGAGTATAAGTTGCATAGACCATCAGTTTTTCTGGTTTTAACAGTTGCCAAATATCCGCAAATATTTGCTCAACACATTGTTCATGGAAACCATTATGCTGACGGTACGAGATAATATAAGCTAAAATGCTGCGATAACAAGGCTTTTTACCTTGCAAACGAATAAAAACAGTGCCCCAGTCGGGCTGACCCGTCACTGGACAATTGCTTCTCAATAAATGTGAATACAACTCGATTTCAACCTCATCTTCAGCGCTTGTATCTAACTGCAACAAAGTCGAATCAGGATGTTCTGATAAACGCTCAGGAATGAGATCGTCAATACAGATCCCTTGAGGTTTAGAAATCGCTAAATCATCAACTTGAAACAGTTGCAGCTCGACTTTAGCACCCGCAGCATTAGATAAATCACCTTCAACGGTTTCAATAAAGGCTTGCTGAGACTCAAATTGGGTGAAGTTCATGCTGTTGAAATAAAGTTTAAGCGACTTTGATTCAATTAAATTGGGTGAATGGGCTGGTAATGTCAAACGGCCAATCGCAACTTGTGGTAAGCCAAGTTGGTTCAACCATGAAATTTCAAAAACATGCCACCAGTCTTTACCCTGCGTAATTCCGTCAACATGTAAATATTGCTGACGTGACTCGGCACGAGCAATCGGAAATAAAACATCGGGTTGATATTGAGTTGGGTATTGGGTGTCTTTACCCAATAAAGAATGTTCAACACTCATTCACGCATTCCTGAACCACGAGCTAATAAATGATAGGCAACTGCATAGAGGACAACACAGCACAACGTCACGATGCCTAAAGAGAAAGATACATTGACATCGCTATGACCCAAGATACCGTAACGGAATGCATTGACCATATATACAATTGGATTAACTAAAGAGACGTTTTGCCAAAATGGGCTGAGTGCACTAATGGCATAGAACACACCACCTAAATAGGTGAGTGGTGTCAATACGAAAGTCGGGATAATTGAAATATCATCGAAGGACTTGGCATAAACCGCATTGATAAAACCGCCCAGTGAAAATAATAATGAAGTAATGATGACGGTATATATAGTCACAAATACATTATAAATTTCTAGATGAGTAAAGAATAGGCTCATTATCGTGACGATCAAACCAACCAATACACCACGGCTAACACCACCAATCACATAACCCCATAAGATTAAGTGTAAGGGTACTGGGCTCATGATCAGTTCTTCAATACTTTTCTGGAATTTGGCACTAAAGAAGCTTGAGGAAACGTTAGCATAGCTGTTGGTGATCACGGCCATCATAATTAAGCCAGGCACAATAAACTGCATGTAGCTAAAGCCACCCATTTCACCAATACGTGAACCCACCAAGTTGCCAAAAATTACGAAGTACAAACTCATGGTAATTGCTGGTGGAAGTAAGGTTTGTGGCCAAATTCGCATAAAGCGACGAATTTCTTTAACCACTAAAGTCCAGAGTGCGGTTTGTAATTGACTGAAATTCATTGATCCGCTCCTGCAAGATTTTTCTCGACCATTTTCACGAACAATTCTTCCAAGCGATTCGATTTATTCCGCATACTGCTGACTTGGATATTCTGTGACTGTAATAACAAGAACAGATCATTCATGCTATGCGCTTTGTCCATCGTTACTTCTAAGGTGACGGGGTCAATTAAATTGAATTTAAAACCAATAATATTGAGATCAAATCCATTGATCGGCTCAGCTAAATCAAAAATGAATGATTCTTCATTCAGCTGATTGAGGAAACCTTTCATCGAGGTATCTTCTTTAATCACACCGCGGTCAATGATTGCGATGCGACGGCACAGCATTTCTGCTTCTTCTAAATAGTGTGTTGTGAGAATGATGGATGTGCCATTTTCATTCATTTCGGTGAGGAAGTCCCACATCGAACGACGCAACTCAATATCAACGCCAGCTGTCGGTTCATCGAGGATCAGCAGTTTAGGTTCATGCATCATCGCACGTGCAATCATCAAACGGCGTTTCATACCACCAGAGAGCATACGCGATTGAATATTACGTTTTTCCCATAAACCGAGCTTTTCTAAATAATGTTCAGCACGTTGTTCGGCCAATTTCTTCGGAATGCCGTAATAACCCGCTTGGGTCACTAAAATATCGAAAGTTTTTTCGAATTGACCAAAGTTAAATTCTTGAGGAACAACGCCAAGACATTGTTTTGCATGTGAGGGATGGGTATCTAAGTTATGCCCAAAAATCTCAACTGAACCAGATGTTTTTTTGGTTAAAGAGCTGATGATACCAATCGTTGTCGATTTTCCTGCACCATTAGGTCCTAATAATGCATAGAATTCACCTTCAGGTACGGTAAGGTCGATCCCTTTTAACGCCTGAAAACCATTACGATAAGTTTTGGACAAACCGCTCAACACCAAAGCATCAGTCATAAACGTCTCACGTTGTTAAATAGAACGGGTATTTTGAGCGATATGAAAAAATAAACCAAGTAGAAAAATAGGTTTATGGCGTGTTAAAAACAGAACGTTGTCTGTTGGGCTTGATTCAAGCGTAAGGAGATCGGTTTTTGTTAAATTAAACTGTTTAAAAGTAATTAGATAATTCTATAAGACCAAAATCGTTGTTTTAATAGGCAATAAACATTTTTGTTTAAGGCTATGTATTTACCAATATGCTTTTTTTGCCTATGATGTGGCTCGCATGCGCTCATAGCTCAACTGGATAGAGTACAGGTCTCCGAAGCCTGTGGCGTGGGTTCGAGTCCCGCTGAGCGCACCAAACCTTTTAATAAAATCAATGATTTATAGTGTGTTTGGCGTAAATTTGGCGTAACTGCTTAAAAATCTCTACCTTTACATAGAAAAACCCCGCTAAATTTTGCGAGGTCTTCCTAGTGTCTTTTTCAATGTATCAGGTCTTTCACTTAACCATTTTGATACTTGCGCTAAATTCCATCTTCTACCTTTTATAGTCTCTGTCACAAACTTTGGTTTAGGGAAATCCTTTAAGCAAATAATGGCTGCTTTAAAATAACCCTTTTCGTAGTTCAGAAATTCTGCTGCTTGTTCGTCAGTCATCCAGATATCGGATGGAGGTAGGGCAACTATTAAACTTCCAATATTAGTCATTGAGCTCATTCTCCCTCCGCAGCTTCAATCATGGCTTTATATAAGCCTAAGCTCAGTATTTCTGTACCTACTTCATATTGTGTGTATTCATCATTTGCGTGATGTTTTTCAGTAACAATGTCTTCAACACTGTAACCAGCAGACTCAATAACAACCCCATAACAAAGTTCATTAAAGTTGCCATCTTCATTAACATGATGTCCATCTGCGACTCGCTCTTGATACCACTCTAAATTAGCCAATGCCTCTTTTTGGGCTTCGTCTAGGGTGTTGTGGTATTTAAAGCCATCGCCGTTAAAATCATGGCTAAAGTATATTTGATGTTGTGGTGTGGCTTTGGCTTTTACTGCTTTTAGTTGACCTAATGTTTGCTGTGTTAGCTCACCCAAATTTACTTCAGGTGAAATGGCTTTATTTTCATTATTTGATAACTGCATTACTACAGAATTAACATCAACTTGATTGTCTTTGAGTAGCATTAATAGAGAATTGATAACAACGGTTGATACTTTTGCTAAGTTCTGAATATCCATCACGCCACCTCAATAATCGTTCGGGTAGTAAATATCTTCAGGATCAAAATCATCCCAAACCAAATAAGCACCGCCGAAATAGAGGGCGCAGATCAATTTTTCATATTCGCTGTAAGGACTAATTACCTCTTTACCAAGAATGTTGCCACGAACCTTACCAGCATATAGTTCATAGCATTTATACCCATCATGAAGCTTGAATTCTTTATTCTTTCGATCAATGAAGACTGGGCTCAGATTTAAGCAATTTTCAAAACTAAAAGTATGTGTTTTAGCTGATCTATAGCTACTAGTTGTCTCTGGCTCAGCTTCAAATCCGATGCCCCAATACCCATCAGCAACCTCAGAATCCTTAAATAAAATATTAGGTTTTTCCCAACAGTTTTCCGCTGCTTCCTCTTCATTACTTTCAATAAATGCTTCAAAAAGTTCAGACATTAATACAATGGTGTCAAAAACCACGGTTTGATATGGTTCAAGATCATCAGGAGAGATATTTACAATATCATTCCAACATTCAGCCACAACAACGTCAGCACGTCGGTTAACACCAGTACGGTAAGCACCTTTATCAGCATCGATAATCAGGGCCTTATTTGCAGTCATACCAAGGGTGGTTTTATACATACCAGGATCACCGTAAAAATAAACCTTGATTGCATTTACAGTGATAGGTTGAGTTGGAGAAATAATATTAATAGCCATGATAAGTTCCCCTTAAGCCCAGCGATTATGTTGACGTTGTTTTGCATTAGCACGATGCAAACTAAAAGCAGCCTGATCCAAGATTTCACGAACCATACTTGGTCGAAGCCATGGTTTTTTTGCATGCTCAGCAGCATTCACAAGAACCAAGTCATTGTTACGAGTGCGTTTAAAGATTCGATGACTATCATCCATCACATAGGTCACAGGGAATTTTGTTCCGACTAAAACAACATGATTGCCGTTGTCATCGCGTTTTTGGTATTTAGCGAACATTTACACATCCTCCACTAAATGATGCTGCAAGATATAACCAACGATCATTGCGTTGATTTGCTGGTGGTCGCTTGCATTTGTGAAGTCGCTGAACTCTGTACCATCAAGAGTTTTGATCTTGATTTCTTTTAGTTCTGAAACTTCAACATTAGTGAACTCAGTACCATGAGGACCATAGCTATCAAGTACGGTTATATAGTCGAAATCAACATTTAGAATAAAGTCATCCAGCGTGATGATCGCCGCGCCAGTTGCAGGGCCAGTCAGCCTTAATGACTCAAGGCCATAAGTTGAAGGTGTATAAAACAAAGCATTACAAGATCAAATGAAAGCTGAAGCAGATATTGCTAAAACATCGAGTGAGGCATACAAAAACAATCAGCAGGGAGCTGGCTTTGGTGTTGATAATTCCCAAAAGCGTCTCGGTGCTATTAACGGTGCTATTACGCAGGGAGCAATGACTGGGGATAAAACACAGGTACTTTTAGGTCTAGATGGTTTACGTCGTACCGGCATGATTAGTGATGATGATTATACAAACTTTTCTTCAAAACTAAATTTAATGACGCCTAATGATATTAAGCAATGGGGTCAGGGTGTTGTTCTAAGTGGCGCAAAGGACCCATCTTCTTATTTTTATCAAACTGCTAATAATGCTGCTGATAACGCTCAATCTGATATTAACAATCAGCGAACAACACAAGCATCTATTTACAGCACTGATAAAAATTATGATCTTGGACAAAGCAGACTCCAACAAGATCAGCATCAGTTTGATACAAAACTTGAATATCAACGTCAGCAAGACGAGATTAAAAACAGGCAAGGTGAGGTTAAAGAGTTTGGCGGGAAGGCTTATGTTGTCTATAAGGATGGTACATATCGGCCTGCGCTAGATGCTAATGGACAACACATATCAAGTGCTAGCCCTAATTCTGCAAAAATCCAAAACGATCAGCGTGAAGAAACAATGCGTATTGATCGAGTGGATGCAATTTTGCCAGAAATTGAGAAGATATTACCAAACGCCACAAATAGCTATCTTGGTACTGGCGTGGATTTAATGGGTAATGCTTTTGGTTATTCAACTGGTGGATCTAAAGCAACAGCACAACTTAAAACGTTATCTGGACAACTTGTTTCACTTATGCCGAAAATGTCTGGACCACAATCTGACAAAGATGTCGCAATGTATAAGGAGATGGCGGGTAACCTCAGCGATCCAACCATTCCAATAGAAACTCGAATGGCTGCGTTACAAACCATTCGCGAGCTAAACAGTAAATATAAATCAATGTCATCAGCAGGACAGCAACAAAAAACTGTGGATGCAGCACATGTTCAATCTTTTTTCCAATAGGAATATATAAGCCTATTCATGGGTGATATATGGCAAATTTAGCACAACTTCAACAAGCTTATAACAACCCAAATGTGCGCCGTTTACTTGATGTTATTGCGAGTGCAGAAGGTGTTAAGCATGGCTATAACACTATGTTTGGTAATCAGCGTTTTGGTGATTTGTCTGCACACCCAAACATACGCAAGTCATTTAGACAGACTGATGGACAAACTAACTACACAACCGCAGCGGGGCGCTATCAGTTTATTAAAGGAACGTGGGATGGTTTAGCGCGTCAATATGGGTTTCGAGATTTCTCGCCACAATCGCAAGATCTTGGAGCAATTGCATTGATTGCGCAACGTGGCGCGCTTCAAGATGCGATAAATGGTAACTATCAAAAAGCGATTAGTAAGCTTGGTGGTACATGGGCATCACTACCAAGCTCCCCATACGCCCAGCCTAGACGTTCTCAAGATTGGATTAATAAACAGCTTGGTGTAAATGGTGATGCGAGACCAGTGGATTTCCGAATACCAGTGCAAAGGTGGTCTGATCTAACCAGGCAGCAAGACAATGCTGCAAGTAATAGGGTGCCCACCCGAAACTGGGCTGACTTAACTGGCAACAAAAATGGTAATACAACACCAAAGAGCGGTAGTGCAGCAATGTTCTTTGGCGACAGCATTGCAAATGGATATCGTCAGCAAAACAAATCTGCTGGTGAGACATTGGATGGAGCTAGTCCAATTGCTGTTTTAAATCAGATACAGAAAGCGTTAAAGCAAAACCCCAATGCATTGCGTGGTCAAAACATTGTGTTATCAAGCGGGTATAGCAATAACGTCAATGATACTAGAAGCATTGAGCAGCAGCTCTCATTGTTAAAAAATGCAGGTGCAAACGTGCAGCTCATGGGTGTGGCAAATCAATACAACAAGTTCAATCAAAATGGCGCAGCGATGAACAGTAACTTGCAAAATCTTGCTGGAAAGTATGGTGCGTCATTTTTAGGTGGCTTTGATGCTGGTAGTGACTTAGTTCACCCAAAGTCATATCGAGATAACTACGTTGGTAAGTTTTCGTCTATTGGTGCTCCAATGCTAACTCAAGACAATAGGCCACAGGCACTGAATTGGGCTGAATTAACAGGGCAGAAAAGCAATCCCGTTGTAGATAGTCGATTACCTACAAAAAGTTGGGCTGAATTAACAGGTGGTAAAAATGGCGGGTGAACAAACACAGGCATTCATTGCAAAAGAGCGTCAGGCTGGTACACCGGATATTAAAATTTTCAACAAAATGCTTGATGATCAAAATTATGTGAAAAGCATTAGAAAGGCAAATGATGCTGGGTTATCTAATCGAGAAATTGCCGCAGGACTTGGCCTAAATATTGAGCGAGTAGTTTACGATCCAAATGGTGATGGTAAGCGTGAAATGCTGCGACAAGCTAAAGATGCTGGCAAATCACAGGCGTGGGAGTCTGGACTACTGGGATTTTCTGATCTTGGTGCTGGTATTGCTCAGGGGGCTGAATATGTCGGTGATGGTATGAGTAAGGGGATTAATAAGGTTACCGGTTCAAAGTTAAGCACGGATAACTATGAGCGATTTACACGTGAGCGTAAAGATATCGAAGATTGGCATAATTTGCGCCGTGAAGCCAATAATCAAGATTTTGACTGGACTCGACTTGGTGGTCAGATTGCAGCTACAGCACCAATGGCCGTGCTTGGTCGTGGTTATAATGGCACAAAAGTCTTGTCAAAAGCCAGCATGGGTGTAACAGCTCAGAATGCTGCTGTTGGTGCCGCTATTGGTGGATCTGGATTTGCTGAAAATGCAGATAAGCGCATGACTAACACAGTGCTGGGTGGTATTGGTGGTGCTGCTGGTGCAGTCATTGGTGAAAAAATTGGCCAAGGATTAAATAAGGGTGCCAATGCATTAAAATCGCAAGCTAGTCGATTTTCAACAGAGCAAACAAATAGGATTCTACAATCCGTTGATCAAAAGCTTGATGATGTTCTAAGGCAGAATGGTATTTCATTTGGTGACTTATCCAGTACAGTGCAAAAAGGCTTGCGTGATGATGCTAAAAAGATATTGCTATCAGGTCACGAGCTTAATCCAGAAACTGTTGCGCGTAAGGCTGTACTTGATCGACTTGGCTTAAAGGGAACGAAAGCACAGTTGACTGGTGATGCAAAGCTATGGGGACAACAGGCAGAGCTTGCGAAAATTAATGGAGCTGGTGATCCAATTCGCAACAAATTGATCGATGACAATGTTCAGCTCAAAAGTTTGCTAGATGATGCATCCGCAAAAACTGGCGGCAAAGCAACAGATCAATACGGTGCGATGCAAAATGCACTTGATTCAATCGATGGTCAACTTGCGCAAAATAAAAACTTTGTGAGAGAGGCGTATGCAACTGCACGTGCTGCACCCGGTAATGACATTCCCCTCGATGGTCGTGGTTTTGCGAATGATGCATTTACTGCACTTGATCAAAACTATGCAGCATCAAGCTTGCCTGCGAATATTCAGAAGATTATCAAAGATATTAATGATAATCCTGACTTGTTCACACTAGGTAAGTCCGAGGAACTAATTAAAGTACTAAATCGTGAATTTAAAGCAAGCATGCAGAATGGTCAGCCTACAAGTGCATCACATGCAATCGGGATTGTGCGAGATGCATTAAATGTTCGCCAAAGCCAAGCTATGCAGGATCTAATATCAAACGGTAATGATGTTGCACAAGCGTATCAATTTGCCCGAGGTGCACATAAATTTAATGTGGAGCAGATCGAATCAATGCCTTTACTGCAGGATGCGTTGAAGGGTGTTGAGCCAGATAAGCTTTTTAACAAGCACGTATTGAACGGAAATGTTGCTGAATTGGGTAAAACAGTTGATTTACTCAACAATGTAAACCCTCAAGCTGTTAACGACATCAAGCAACAAGTAATCGAGTACATATCAAGCAAGGCTGTAAATCAGAACGGGCAGTTTAGTCCAGCTGGTATGAAACGTGCGCTTGATTCAATCGGATCACGCCGCCTATCAACCATGTTTGATACCAAAGAGCTTCAGCATATTCAAGATATTGGTAAGGCTGGGCATTACCTCGTTACTCAGCCAGCGCATTCATACGTCAACAATTCTAATACCGCTTCGGCTGTTATGAATTACCTGGGCGGAATGGTTGATAAACCTGGTATGCGTGTGTTGTTGTCACCAGTTAAAGATATCAAAGATGGTATACAGGTTGGGAGAATGATGCAGACTAATCTGCCAGCGGGCCAAGTGACAACACAACCTGCAACACAAGCTAAGCTATCGCTAATAGACAAGCTAACAAAGGCCGGCCTTCTTGGTGGTGCCAATATATCTGACTAGTCACTCATCCCATGAATGACCATTAGCACCACAGTTTCGCTCTAATGAGTCCATGATCTGGTTGACTGGATATTCTCCTTTTTTCCAAGAATCAATGCTTGCTTGAACTATAGCTCTGCAATTTTTTGGCAACCCAGTTTCACTATAAGTCGGCTTGCTATTTTGTTGATTGCATCCAGTTAAAAATATTAATGCAGTTAATAAGGCAAAGTTCTTCATATTAATCATCAAATTAAACCCTCACCTCTAGTATGCCACCGCAATGGTGGCTTTTTTATTGCAGGTCAAAAAATGCCTATTGAATTACCAAAACCAATCGCCGTGACACCTGTGCCAAATGTACGCTATCGAGAGTTCACAAAGTGTGGTCAAAAGCCGTTATCGGGTGGTGAGATTTGGACGTATGAAGCCAATTCAACAACACCAAAACTTACATATCAGGATCCTTACGGTTTCTCTCCAAATACAAACCCGATTATCTTAGATGCTGCAGGTGAAGCAGATATTTACTTAAATGGCACCTATCGTTTTGTTGTTAAAGATAAGCGCGGTGTTGTACAGAAGGATGTTGCAAAAATCGGTAGTTGGTATAGTGGAGATATCGAGGATCAGTTTAAAAGCTTAAATGATGCGCTCGAGAGTAGTGCAGAGCAATTAATGCAGCCTCTACAGGATGCTATTGACACTGCTCTTGCAGCTGGCGCGGGGGAGGCTGGTTGGGTAGACAATCTAATTATCACTGAACATGGTCGTACCCAGCGCGACAAAAATAACGATTCAATTAGTCTGCATGACTATTGTCGATTGAATGGAACAGATGAAACTGTAGGATTTTTAAAGGCTGTTTATGCAGCAAAAATTAAAAATAAAAAACTAGTCGCATTCTATGGAAAAATACGTATTTCATCAGATGTTAATTTACGCAACATAGCTTGTGATATATCAACACTTGATATTATTTGCTTAGAAACAGCTAAACTTATAATTGGTGGTAGTGCAGGTAATGGCGTGGAAAACCCTGATCAACTGATTGGCTCTGTTAGAAATTTAAATTATCAATATGATGTTGAAAAAATAATTAATCCAACAATCGTGTGTATTGGTGCTAAAGATCAATACATTAAAATTCGATTCTCACAATACATATTATTTTACCAATCTACTGATCCTGCTACTTATCCAAATGATGCATCGCAAGCATATTCAACATTTGATATTGGTTATTCAATCAAAATAGTAGTTGATACAGATCCACGATTTCAAAATGGTGGTAGTGATGATGGAGCAGGATCTCGAATTCAATGGTTTAATGAAAATACGATCAATCTAAATCGCTGTATCGGTTTTTTTATGCGTGGGAACTACAACCATAATGCGAATATAATTAATGGTGGGAGTTTTGAGGGGAAATCCAAAATATATTTAGAAGATGGTGGAAGGAATAAATTTAAAGATATTCGTTTTGAAGGTGCAGAATATGATATTTATTGTGGTCCAAGAACAGATTCCAATCTGTTCGAAAAAAAATTTTACGGTTCTACTGCAAATTTTTGGACATTCAACTACAAAGATTTTGGTCAAATGAATATGTTTAGAACCACATTTGATCAAAATGCAAATGTTGAAACAGTTCTAAGTATTTCATCTGATGAAGAAATTCAGTTTGATGGTAAGTTTGGTAATTATAATTATAGAACTCCTTCGAAAGTAGCCCTTAAATCCAATGCATCAGGAGCAAGATTATTATCTGAAGTTAATAAGATTGCATTCCTGAAAGGTGATTACCTGCTAATTTACTCAGAAAATTTAGATATGACTATTAGCACATATATTGCTACCGTTGATTGCTTTGATAAGTATGGTAATTTAATCGATTTAAGTTCTGTTAGCTTTGATTCTGGAAACTTTAAACTAACTTCGCAAAAAGGACGATTAGAAGGCTCCTTTAATACATCTGGAGTACAAAGACTTTGTTTTCTTAAGAAGAATGTAATTGATATTGCTTATATTGACCTAAGAATCCTGTCCGCAGGTGACATATCTAAATCTAAAGCAAAATCTATTGTTGCAAAGAGGGTTAATTTTAGTGACTCAAAATTACGACATGTTAGTGATAGTTTTAGTAATAATTCATTTTTTTCCTTAATTTATCAAAAGCCAACAGCTGTTATTGCTCCAATTGGAACAATATTTCAAAAGTATGATGGGTCAGAGCAATATATTTGTTCATTTAGTACCACAACATTTTTATCATCTAATGCTGATCTTTCAGCATTAACAGTTAATATTAATGGTTGGAGTGTGTCAGGATTTGGTGATGCTAAACCAGGTGATAAGATTGGTATTGAATTGAATAATGGAGCAGTTCACTGGTCAGAAATCATATCCATTAGCTTAGGTGTTGTTGTGCTTAAAAGTGCTTTGATTTACAGTGCAGACAAAGAGAACCTAGTCTATATCTCACGCTTATCTAATTTTTAATAACTTATAGGGTTAGTAATGTTCTGTATTACGCAAACAGTTGAAAACAATCAAGTGAAAGTTACCTCAACAGCAAAATTGCAAGGTATTCCTTTTACATATGCATTTTATGTTTATAAGGATGGCGAGCGTATTGAAAAGAAAATGTATACTTCAGATAATCAATTTTCGATTAACACTGAGGGTTTTTATGGGAACCTTCAATTTCAGTGCTTTTTTAAAAACATGAAAACCGCAGAAGTTACTGTTGTTAATGCTGATACAATTAGTTTTCCACGTAAAAAAATCACACTCAGTGATTTGGATTTATCTGTTGATTTAAATGCAGATATTCAAACCAAATGTGGAGATATACCAGTAAATTTCATTAAAAAAGACTCTAGAAAATTAGTGGTTTTTCTAAATGCGGCATTAGCACTTGATGCGCAGAAAAAACATTATCCATACTTCAACCGCATCTCATATCATAAAGATTTGGACTGTAATTGCTTATATCTTTATGATATTAGTTTAAATATGGCTGATAATTATACTATTGGTTGGTATAGAGGTACTACTGAAAATAAGTTAAACGACACTTATGTTGAGATTATCAATAAAGTTATTGCTGATCTTGGTATCAAAAATAAAGATGTTGTTTTGTATGGTAGTAGTGCTGGTGGATTTGCGGCAATGAAATTTGCAGAAAAAATAAATGGAGTAACAGCTGTAGCAATTAATCCACAGGTTGAAATATCAAAGTTTATTGATAAGAATGCTGTTGCGAAGTTTGAAAATATTTTTGATGTGAACTCATACAAAGATGACACTATTATTAATCCTAAAAATCTTGGAAAATCAAAAGTTATTTATGTTCAAAACACCCAAGATACAGATCACTATGAAAACCATTTTAAGCCATTTTGGTCTAAAATTAGTCGAAAATTGAGCGGGTATGACCAAAAATACCATAACTATGCATTAATTTATGATCATGAATCTGGGCACGGAGGGGAGACGCCAGAGGTTTTTGATGAAATAAAGAAATTAGCATTCATGTAATAAAATACTAAATATAAAAACCACCGTTTGGGTGGTTTTTTTATGTCTAAAATTTAGGAAAACCAATGGAACCAGTTTCGACAGGCAGCTTGACTGCCTTTTTAAAATTCTATGGGGCTGCAATTGCTGTAACTTTGGCGATTGCAGCCGTAGCAACAGTTGTCATCATGATGCGCTTTCCACGCTCACCACAGGAGTGGGCAGTTGGCCTGATTTGTACAGTCGTCTCTAGCCTTGCAGGTGGCTCATTCATTATTGTTCGCTGGGGTCTACATGAATGGGTAACAGACATTTGGGGAATGATCGCCCTTGGGGGCTTTTTTTTCGTCTGTGGTTTACCCGGGTGGGCAATTGTACGTTGGACTTTTAACTTCATAAATCGGCAAGAGGGTAAAACCATTGTTGAGGTCGTGAAAGAATTAAAGCAAGTAAAAGATGAATAGTCTAAATAAGTTGAATGCCGCCTTTCTTGGCGGTTTTATTTTGTCTGGAGAAAAGTAGTGTCTAAGGAATTAACAACTGAACAAATTGAAAAACAAGCTGCATCATTGGGTATCTCAGTAGCAGCACTTCGAGCAGTGATTGAGGTTGAGTGTAAGGGTAGTGGCTTCAATAGTGACCAAACGCCAGTTATCCTTTTTGAACGTCATGTTTTTCGTCAGCGTTTAATTGCAAATGACAAAGCGCAAGCTGCTGAAAAGGCCATGAGTGAGCGACCAGATCTATGCAATAAGACTGCTGGTGGATATGGTTTATATTCTGCTCAACATGGGCGTTTAAATGCTGCTACTCAATATCATCGAGATTCTGCTCTTGAATCAGCATCTTGGGGATTAGGTCAGGTGATGGGCTATCACTGGAAGTCATTAGGATATCCAAATTTACAGAATTTCATCAATGCAATGTATCGAGATGAAGCCTCACAGCTTGATGCAATGTGCCGTTATATCAAGGTGAATAATTTAGTCAAAGCTTTGCAAAACAAAGATTGGAAAGCCTTTGCACGTGGTTATAACGGCCCAGCATATGCAAAAAATCAATATGATATGAAGCTGGCTAATGCTTATAAGAAGTGGGGTGGTAAGTGAATCTATCCCTCATCTGGAAATACAAATACTGGATCGCAATTGCGGTCCTTTCTTTTATCTGCTTGGGGCAGTTGGCTTATACCAATCATTTGGGTGGTGAACTCAAGAAGGCTGAAACCCAATGTCAGCAAAAGATTCAAAAGCTTAAAGATGATCAGCAGAAAGAGTTAGTCAAAGCACAAGACAAGGCAAACCAAGCCAGCTCTGACTATGAAAAACTTAAATCAGAACAGCGGGTGAAAAATGAAGTCGTTATTAAAGAAGTTCAAAAAATCATTGATCGGCCTGTTTATCGCAACGTCTGCATTGACGATGATGGGGTGCGCCAGCTCAACAGCCTCATCCCCCAAAATACCAGCTAATTTACTTACACCTTGTCCTGATCTACAACAGTTAGAATCGGGGCAGGGTAGTGTTTTAATGTTATGGGCCATTGATGTCGTAATTAAATACAATGAATGTCAGGCGAAGCATGGTGCGATTGTGAAAGTCCTCTAATTAAGAGGGCTATTAGTTTCCGAATCTTGTGGCGTGGGTTAGATGCGTACTTAAAACATTTGGTGTTCTGGGTTAGATGCGTAAACAGACGGTTTACATACTTGTCGATTAATCAAGTCTATTTGCAATTTCTGATGCTGTTGCATTGTAATAAATCATAAGGCTACGTAAATCTTTATGACCAATCATTCTTGCCAAGTCTAGAACCTCAAGTTTACGTGCAAGCCTAGTACATGCCTCATGTCGTGAATCGTGAAAATGTAGGTCCTCTATTTCACATCGATCGCGTAGCTTTCTCCATAATGTGTCAAAGCTTCCATGATTAATGTTAAATACCTTTTCCTTATCAAGACCAATCATAAACTCCAGTAGCTCTACAGCACGCCAAGCGGAGCCACGCTGTCTAAATGATGCCATGTAAAAACCTTTGCTAACTTTGTGGCGTAAATTTGGCGTAACGCCAAACAAATCAATAACTAGCAAAAATGATATAACATTAAATTATGTGTGCAAGCAGAATCTCCTAAGCTATTGCACAGCATAGTAAAATTAGAAAAGATGATAAAACATTAGAAAACATGAAATTAGCGATATTGCCCGCTGAGCGCACCAAAATTATTAATTTCTTACATAATATAATAAGCATCGTCTCTCTAAATGAGCTTTTAGAGGATTGCGATTGGCTCAAATTCTTTCTTTTCACTTCTCTATAAATGTTGCACTGAATAATTGATCAACTTTAACGTTTGATTCAGTTGAGCCGGTGGAATGCGTGATTCTTGCAAGGACGTAATCCATTGCATTTGGCAGGCCTTCAGTTGTTGTAAAGAACTAATCGACTGAATTTTTTGTATCAATGGACGCGCCATCAAACCACAATAGGTCGTGAGTGTTTGAATCATGACTTGCTGGATTTCAACAAAAGGTAATTTTTCTAACTCAAGAATTTCAGGTTCGATTTCAGGTTTTAGTTCAACTTCAATCGGTTTTGGTGCGATTGCGATTGTTTCTTGTGTTGTAACGGGCTCTGATGGTGTTTTGAGATCATTAACTTTTAATTCTGACGCTACATTTTCTTTTTGAACAATAGGTGTTGTTTGTTCAGCCAGTAGGCCCATATCAATCAGTTGTTGAACCAGTTCAGTCGGTGCAATCCTTTCCTTATAGTCTTGATCCAGTTCTTTAAAATCTTCATGATCAATTAAAAGTAGTAGACGACGTTGACGTGCAGTCAATGCAATACTACGTTCTTGTAGTGCAGTTTGCCCAAGCTCTGTTTTAAAAAAATGTGACATCTCTTAATCTCCCCAAATCAAGATCTAGACGGAGATTAAGATAAGGTTAAAAAATGACAATAATGTTAACAATTTATTAAATATCATTGTCTTGTTTAAAGTAACTGGCAAATAAGATAAAAATTGAGAACTTTATCCTTTATTTCACTCATTTAGTTTCTAATGCTTTGCGCAAATATGGGTCAAGATCATCCTGACGTATTAACCATTGAATGTAATCAGCAGGGAGGTCTTGAATGGCAGTGCCTTTATGTTTACCAAAGGTAATGCTTTTAGGAATACGGGCGTCTTCAGAAGCAAGATAAAGTTGTTCAATATTTTGAATGTTAAGCTGATGAATAATATGCATCAGAATGTTGGCGGTTAAGATAATGTCTGCATCAGCTCGATGTGCACCTTTCAACATTTCCCGTGCTTTATCACTGCCTTTTGAGATCAAATAAATCAAGGCGGAAATGTTATGTGCCTCTGCATCTTCCCATACGCGACGAGCTAAGGCCAAGGTACAAATTGGTTTTAATTTTGAGGTATCAACGCCACAACGTGCAATAGCTGCAATATCATAATCAACGTTGTGACCAATGATATAAGTTGTTTGAGCAGGAAGTTGAAATTCATTATAAAAAGGTTGGTCTACGAGATCAGATTCTAAAATATGATGTACCGCCATCGCAGCAAATGAAATGGGCTGGCCAACTTGATAAAGCTGATCAAAAATTTGTTTTTTATCGAGACTGAGTTTGCCATTTTCAATTTCAATCGGGGCATAGGCAATTTCAATCGGCAAACCATTCAGTGTATGTGTTTCAGTATCTAAGATGATTGCTTGCATAAAACTAACCTAGCTTGAGTTGAGTGTGCGAATATCTTACAAGAAATTCATAGTCAGCAGTGCTGAATGAAGGGGATGCGATTTAATTTTCTAGTTATCAAAAAGAGTTTGAATAAATAAACAGCAAAATAAAAAAATACTTGAACAATTTGATATTAAGCGCATCCTTATGGAAGTAATTGCCTTAGTAAAAGAAATACTAAGCACTAAAATGAAAACGATAATAATCAGGGAAACATGACATGAACATGAAATTATTAACGGTTGCACTGCTGAGCTCAAGTGTGTTGCTTACAGCTTGTAATGATGATGACGACAATATTTCGTTTGTACCGAAGCCAGAAATTCCAGAAAATAATATTAAAAATCCTGTGGTGGGTATTCCTGTCGCTTATACCAAAACAGATTTTAGCGCTGTGGCTGCTGAAAGTTCGGTCATGACGTATAAAATGCTAGGACAAAATGGTAAAGAGACCATGGCAACCAGTTTATTGTTTGTCCCTGGTGGACCAACGCCAGCAGGTGGCTGGAAAATTGTTGCTTGGGCGCATGGTACAACAGGGGTTGCAGATCAATGTGCACCGAGTCGTAATGCGACTAATCCTGCTATTAAAGATATGATTAGCCAATTTCTGGCAGCAGGTTATGTGGTGGTTGCACCTGACTATGAGGGTTTAGGAGAGCCAAGTGGTCGCGAACTTCATCCTTTCTTGAATGTTAAAAGTGAGGCATATTCAATTACCGATGCGGTGGTTGCTGCACGCTATTATTTAGCAGGGCAAGGTAAACTGCTTTCACGTCAATGGATGACCGTTGGGCACTCTCAAGGTGGGCAAGCCGCATTAGGTGCAGCACAATATCAAAGTCGTGCTAAGCTTGACTATAAAGGGACAATTGCTGTTGCACCTGCCTCAAATTTAGCTGCGATTTTAGTCAATGGTAATGCGTCAGTTGAGAATGCACCTTTAGCGCAAAAAATTGCGATGTACGCACAGTTAGATACATATACTGCATTGATCACAGCTGGGCTTAGAAATAGTGCGCCTGCTTTAACTTATCGAGATGTATTTAAAGTTCCTACAGATGATGTGGCAAGTAAAGCTGAAAGCTTATGCGCTAGTGGCGACAAAAGTTTAGGGCAGGCTTTTGTCCAAAGTATGGGGATTTATGCTGCAAGCCATAATAATAGTCTAGATGGTTACCCGCGAACTCAAACTAACTTTATGGGTATTCCTGTGATAAAAACATTCTTGGATACAGATTCCCAGCCAGCTCAAGTGAAGTTGAATCAACCTGTCACTATTTATCAGGGCGACAAAGATACAACTGTTCCTAAAGCTGTAACGGATGTGTTGGTCACAACTGCTCAAAATAAAGGATCAAAAATCCAATATATTACCAATGCAGAGTGGGACCATAGTACTGCCTATGAGGCGAATATTGTGAATATTGTGGATGATGTAAAAACGAAAATGCCTGCCAATAATTAAGAGACCAGAGGAGCCCGATTTTCCCTTTTGAGAAGATTGGGCTTTTTCAATTTTAGCCTCTAATATATAAAAATGTATAAAAAATAGCTTGTTGATTTTGGCTTATCAAAACCACTGCTAGGAATGAATAAAATTCACGAATAATTAAATAAATATCAATCTGTGAAACCATAAACTTCGTGCTACAATATGCACCAATCTTTAGCACGGCTTAAAAGCCCTAATATATAGGACCCTCCGCTAATGTTTGCCAATATTTCTATTGCTGAATTTGATCCAGAATTAGCTCAAGCGATTGCTTCTGAAGGCGTACGCCAAGAAGCGCATATTGAGTTAATCGCATCTGAAAACTATTGCTCACCAGCTGTAATGGAAGCACAGGGATCAAAACTTACGAATAAATATGCAGAAGGCTATCCTGGCAAACGCTACTACGGCGGTTGTGAATATGTGGATGTGATTGAACAACTTGCGATTGATCGCGCTAAAGAGTTGTTTGGTGCAGACTATGCAAACGTTCAACCACATGCGGGTTCACAAGCAAACTCTGCGGTTTACCTCGCGCTTCTTAACCCAGGTGATACCGTTCTTGGTATGAGCTTGGCTCACGGTGGTCACTTGACTCACGGTGCTAAAGTAAGCTTCTCTGGTAAAACCTATAACGCGGTTCAGTATGGTTTAAATACTGAAACTGGCGAAATTGATTATGAAGAAGTAGAACGTCTAGCGTTGGAACATAAGCCACGCATGATCGTTGCTGGTTTCTCTGCATATAGTCAAATCGTTGATTGGCAGCGTTTCCGTGACATCGCAGACAAAGTAGGTGCATACCTTTTTGTTGATATGGCGCATGTTGCAGGTTTAGTTGCTGCTGGTGTTTATCCTAACCCAGTTCAAATTGCAGACGTTACTACAACAACGACGCATAAAACACTTCGTGGTCCACGTTCTGGTTTAATCCTTGCGAAAGCAAATGAAGAAATCGAAAAGAAACTTCAATCTGCTGTATTCCCAGGCAACCAAGGTGGTCCTTTGATGCATGCGATTGCCGCTAAAGCAATCTGCTTCAAAGAAGCAATGTCTGATGAGTTTAAAACTTACCAACAACAAGTTGTGAAAAACGCGCAAGCAATGGCTGAAGTATTAATTTCACGTGGTTTTGATGTTGTTTCTGGTGGCACAGAAAACCATTTATTCTTATTGTCTTTGATTAAACAAGACGTAACGGGTAAAGAAGTTGATGCTTGGTTAGGTGATGCTCACATTACCGTAAACAAAAACGCAGTTCCAAATGACCCGCGTTCTCCGTTCGTGACTTCTGGTATCCGTATTGGTACGCCAGCAGTGACGACTCGTGGTTTTGGCGAAGCTGAAGTACGTGAACTTGCAGCTTGGATCGCTGACGTGATCGACAGCAAAGGTGACGAGAAAGTTATCGCTGACGTAAAAGCTAAAGTTGAAGCTGTTTGTGCAAAATTCCCAGTATATGCAAACTAATTTGTATATCTAAAAAAGCGCCGTAAGGCGCTTTTTTTTATGGATAAAGAAAACCTAAAAGTATCAATCATTCCAATTTCACAGCATCAAATTGGTGCTTTCTTTTTAAAAGCGCACCTAGAATAATCTAAAAATGATCATTTTAGTATTACGAATATGGAAAATCGTATTACCAAACTGGCATGTCTTTTGCTTCATACAATACAGATAAAGTTGTCTAGGGTTCCGATGTGTCCGTAGGGAGACATGACTGGTCCGAGAGATAACGGTTCGATAGAACTACACGGAGGGATAAAAGCCCGGGAGGACAGGCATATCGCCATAACGAGGTTAAGCATCCGCAAGAGGTTTGTTATGAATCAATCGTTCTATCACGACAATAAAATACTGTGGGAAGAAACACTACCGGGTGGGCATCACTGGTCTGATCGCATTCAACGTGGCGCAGTTTTGCAGTTTGAAGCACTGGAACATCGTGCCAATGTGTCTTTGTTCTGTGTCAATGCCGATGACAAGTTGGAGCGCTTTAATATGCCGGATAGTTTGAAAGCACAACATACGGCTTTTCTCTCGACAGGGCATGTTCTGTATTCTGATCTGGGTCGTGTGATGGCCTCCATTGTTCAAGATCAACATGGCTGGAATGATGTGTTTTGTGGTCCGAGTACGGCACAGCATATTGCACAACATTTTGGTCAGAAAAACTTTCAGGATGCGCGTAATGACATGCATCAAAATGGTCTAGATAGTTTATTGGTGGAATTGACCAAGTTTGGTCTAGGCCAAGCGGATTTGAGTGCGACGGTAAATTTATTTTCAAAAGTCCAGCCTGATGATCATGGTCGATTAAGCTACATCACAGACGATAATCAAAATCAAAAGATTGAACTGCGTTTTGAAATGGATTGTTTGGTGTTTCTTTCTGCGGCACCGCATCCACTCGACTCATCCACACCTTATCAGCCCTCCGATATCCAACTTCGCCTATTCAAAGCCAATACCTTAACTGAACAGGACGTTTGTCGGGATTCATGCACGCAAAATCAGCGTGGTTTTGCCAATAACACACGCTATTACGCATTGTCGAATTAAGGTGGGGAGCGAGAAAATGACAGCATCTGCAAAAATTGAACAGATTGTTTTAGATGAGATTTGCCTTGCAGGCGAAGCGTGGATGGGGGAGGTTAAACAAGGTCAGTACTTCCGCATTATTGATCTGGAAGGCAACCAAGCCGTTGATACCTTATTTATCAGTGCCAACAATGCCGAAGAGCGTTATAGCGCAACAGATACTTTGGCGCAAAATCAGCAGCTTTATCTGGAAAAAGGCACAACCTTATTTAGTAATTTTGCCCGTCCTATTGCCAGCATTGTCGATGACAATTGCGGCAGACATGACACCTTAGGCGGCGCGTGTTCATGTGAAAGCAATACGGTACGTTATGCACACGATAAATATCCGATGCACAGTTGCCGTAATAATTTTATGTACGCCTTGGCACAGCACCCAATTGCCAAAAAGCATCAGCTCAATGTCCGTCATATTGGACCCAATATTAACTTTTTTATGAATGTACCTGTGACCGCTGAAGGCCACTTAAAGTTTGAAGATGGGGTGTCTGCACCGGGTAAATATGTCGAGATCAAAGCGGAAATGGATCTGATCATTCTGATTTCGAATTGTCCGCAATTGAATAATCCTTGTAATGCCTATAACCCGACCAAAATTCAACTTGTTATACGTGACACGTGAGGTGACATAATGTTTAAAAAAGTACTCATTGCCAATCGTGGTGCGATTGCCTGTCGTGTCATTCGTAGTTTAAAGAAACTTGGGATTCAATCTGTTGCGGTTTATTCCGAAGCGGATCGGGATTCCTTACACGTCAGTTTAGCTGATGAAGCGATTTTTATTGGTGATTCAGCTGCACAGCAAAGCTATCTTAATATTGAAAAAATTCTGGCTGCAGCACAGCATACTGGGGCCGAAGCGATTCATCCTGGTTATGGTTTTTTATCGGAAAATGCCGCATTTTGTGATTTGTGCGAGCAACAAGGTATCGAATTTATTGGTCCGACTTCACAGCAAATGCGTGATTTTGGTCTAAAACATACTGCACGTGAATTGGCAATTCAAAACAATGTACCCTTACTCCCAGGCAGTCAGTTGCTTATCGACTTGGCTGATGCCGTGTTTCAGGCCGATCAGATTGGCTATCCCGTGATGCTGAAAAGCACCGCAGGCGGTGGCGGTATCGGGATGCGTTTGGTATGGAATGCGCAGGAATTAAAAGAAGCCTATCAAACTGTTTCTTATCTGGCACAAGCCAATTTTAAAGATGCAGGGCTGTATCTGGAAAAGTTTGTCGAAAATGCGCGTCATATTGAGGTACAAATTTTCGGTGATGGTCAGGGTCATGTCATTGCACTTGGTGAGCGTGATTGTTCCGTACAACGCCGTAATCAAAAGGTGATTGAGGAAACACCTGCACCGCATTTGAATGATGAGCAACGTACTTATATTCAAAAAGTTGCGATTCAATTGATGCAGTCGGTGCAATATCGTTCCGCGGGTACGGTGGAATTTGTGATGGATACCGATACACAACAGTTCTACTTTTTAGAAGTGAATACACGTTTGCAAGTGGAACATGGGGTGACGGAACAGGTTTATGACGTTGATCTGGTTGAATGGATGGTGAATTTGGCCAGTGGGGATTGGCAAGCACCGCAACAGATTGCGCCACCCAAAGGTCATTCGATTCAAGTGCGTTTATATGCCGAAGATCCGATTAAGAACTTTCAACCTAGCGCAGGCTTATTGACCAGTGTCAAATTTGACCCTCAATCACGGGTGGAAACCTGGGTGGAAACAGGCTCAAATGTTTCTTCATTCTATGACCCGATGATTGCAAAAATTATTGTCACGGCGACAGATCGCGAGCAGGCGATTGCTGCCATGCAAAATAGCCTAAGCAATACGGAAATTGCAGGGATTGAAACCAATCTCGAATACTTACAGGAAATCATTGCAGGAGAGGTGTTTCAGCAAGGCATACAGACCACGCGTTTCTTGAATCATTTTGAATGGAAAACCCAAAAAATAGAGGTGTTACAGGCAGGGATTCAAACTGCAGTGCAAGATGTAACAGGTCGCTTGGGCTATTGGGACGTCGGTGTTCCGCCTTCAGGCGCAATGGATGCATTGAGTCTGAATGTTGCCAATCAATTGTTGGGCAATACATTTAACAGTTCGGGACTAGAATGTACCTTGCTTGGACCGACTTTAAAATTTCATTGTGACACTCAGATTGCCATTACAGGCGGCGAGATGGAAGTCAGTTTGGATGGCCAACCGGTTGCGATGTGGTCAACGATCAATGTGCGTAAAGGGCAGGTGTTAAAATGTGGTCGTATCAGTACAGGTTGTCGCAGTTATATTGGGATTAAACATGGATTTAATCTGCCTGCTTATTTAGGCAGTTTAGCCACATTTACCTTAGGGCAATTTGGTGGTCATGCAGGGCGTAACTTATTGATTGGTGATATGTTGCCAATCACTGAGGCGAAAACCGAGCAAACAGTTGTATTAAAGCCTGAACAAATCCCTAGTTTTAAAACTGAATGGGAAATTGCGGTCATGTATGGCCCGCATGGTGCACCTGATTTCTTTACGCCAAATGATGTTGCCATGTTTTTTGATCAAGACTGGGAGATTCATTTTAATTCGAGTCGTACTGGTATTCGCTTGATTGGACCGAAGCCTAAATGGGCACGGATTGATGGAGGTGAGGCTGGTCTACATCCGTCGAATATCCATGACAATGCCTATGCGATTGGTGCAATTGATTTCACTGGAGATATGCCGATTATTTTAGGGCCAGATGGTCCGAGTTTAGGCGGTTTCGTTTGTCCTGCGGTGGTGATTAACTCAGAGTTGTGGAAGTTGGGGCAACTGAAAGTAGGCGATAAAGTCAGATTTATTCCTGTCAGCTATACACAGGCGCAACAGCTAGAACAACGCTATCAATCGGCTTTACAGGATGAAACGATATCGCAGGTTAATTTTTCACCTGTATTCAAAGCTGAGCCTGTTACTTTAAAAAATGCGGTGTTGGCGACTTTGGATCAGGGCGCTGATAAACCCAAAGTGAGCTATCGCCCTGCAGGTAACCAATATCTGCTGGTGGAATATGGTGAACTGGTCTTGGATCTTAATTTACGTTTCCGTATTCATGCCCTGATGCAATGGGTACAGCAACAAAATATTCAGGGCATCATTGATCTGACGCCGGGCATTCGTTCATTACAAATTCATTTTGATTCGACAGTCTTAGAGCAACTGGATTTACTCCGCTTGTTACAGGTCGCTGAAAGTGAATTACCTGATATTGAAAATATGCAGGTACCGTCTAGAACTGTGTATTTGCCGTTAGCTTGGGAAGATTCACAAACGCAGCTTGCAACCGAAAAATATACCCAATTGGTTCGTCCAGATGCACCGTGGTGCCCAGATAATATCGAGTTCATTCGCCGTATTAACGGTCTTGCATCTAAGCAAGCAGTAAAAGATGTGGTCTATGACACGGCTTATTTAGTGATGGGTTTGGGAGATGTCTATCTGGGTGCACCTGTTGCCACACCGCTAGACCCGAGACATCGTTTAGTCACCACCAAATATAATCCTGCTCGAACATGGACGCCTGAAAATGCGGTCGGAATTGGCGGCGCCTATATGTGTGTTTATGGCATGGAAGGGCCAGGTGGCTATCAGTTTGTTGGACGTACCACACAGGTGTGGAGCCGTTATCGTCAAAATCCGAATTTTGAACCGCACAAGCCGTGGTTGCTTAGATTCTTTGACCAGATCCGTTTCTATGAAGTGTCCGAATCTGAGCTGTTGGAAATGCGTGAAGACTTTAAAGCAGGACGTTTGCAATTACGGATTGAAGAGGGGGTGCTGAATCTCAAAGACTACAATGCTTTTCTAAAAGACAATGAAAGCAGTATTCAGGCTTTTAAACAGGTTCAACAAAGTAATTTTGAAGAAGAACGCCGTCGCTGGCACGAAGCAGGCTTGGCTGAATATGTTTCCGAAAACATGGATGTAGTACTGGATGATTCAGAAATAATTGTTCCGAGTGGTGGCATGATCGTGGAGTCACATATGCCAGGCTCAGTCTGGAAAATTGAATGTACCGTGGGGGATATTATCGAAGAAGGTGAAACCTTGGCGGTAATTGAAGCAATGAAAATTGAAATCCCAATCCTGGCGCCTGCAAAAATGAAAGTTGACAGTATCTTGATTGATAAAGCACAAACGGTAAAAACAGGACAGGCATTATTCACGCTTGCACCTGCCGTATAGCGATTAAATTCATGATGCAGAAAAGGCCCTATGATGAAACATAGGGCTTTTTTTATGTGCATTTATTCAGCAATGCACACGTTTTTTTCTACTTTATTTGGCTAAAAAACTGGCATAGATACTGCATTAAATATTACGAATTATAAATTTGGTATTACTAAGGCTGAGGTGGTTATGAAAACGCAATCAATCCTAATTCAGTATTTCAAAGTTGCAGCGCGCTGTTTTGCCAATTTACTGAGCGTCCGTGCAGGTCTGTATGTAAAGCAAACCCAGCTTCCTAAACAGTAGTCTTCATTATGAATGCTCGTCCTAAACTAACCCGAATCAGTATTACCGTCCCTGAAAAAACGGTTGAGGCCTTAGATCAAACTATTGTCGAAGAGCATTATGAAAGTCGCTCTCAGGCAATTGTCGACATGATCAACAAGCATCTCATTGCTGAGCAGGCACAGCAAAATGCAGTCATGGTTGGCACGCTGACCTTGCTCTATGACGCCAGTTGTATGCCGTTGCGTATGCAGCTATTAGATTTACAACAGAAATTTTTAGAACAGGTGATCAGTTCATTACATATTCAACTGGATCAACAAAAAATATTGGAAGTGATGCTATTACAAGGTGGCAGTAATGACCTTAAACAAATTAGTCAACAATTTACGGCCTTAAAAGGAGTCATTAAAGGGCATCTGGAACTCATGGATGCCGTGATGCCACCCTTACAGCAAAATGAATAGGAAGCGTCGGCATTGGTATTGTCGCAAAACGTGGGATTCACATGTTCTCTGGGCAAAATTTCAAAAAAGATATGGGGTGATTATGAAGCAAGCAATAGCAACTTTATCCGTTTCAGTGCTGTTGGGACTGAGCCTTACAGCGTGTGATAATTCGGCCAAGGTGCCAACAGCGGAGAAAGCAACCGAGGCCAAAGACTCAATGTCGACGACACCAATGACGATTGGTTATAGTGATTGGCCTGGTTGGGTGGCTTGGCAAGTGGCGATTGAAAAAGGTTGGCTCAAAGACGCAGGCTTAAATGTTGACTTTAAATGGTTTGATTATTCAGCCTCAATTTCTGCCTTTGCTGCCAATCAACTGGATGCGGTGTTTATTACCAATGGAGATAATTTGGTGAATGCCTCGGGCGGAAGCAAGGGCATGATTATTATGGTCACAGATTATTCTGCGGGTAATGATGTGATTATTGCCAAGAATGGCATCAATAGCATTCAAGATTTAAAAGGCAAATCCATAGCTACAGAAAAGGGCTTGGTCGATCACCTATTATTATCGACCGCTTTAACGGATGCCAAGATTCCATTCTCAGATATTAAACTGGTCAATTCGGTAACCAATGAACTTCCTCAAGTGTTTGGCAGTCAGGATGTTGCTGCAATTGCAGTTTGGCAACCTGTTGCCAATCAAGCCCTAAAAGCGGTGGCGGGTTCCAAGATTATTTATAGTTCCAAAGATAAACCAGGCTTGATCTACGATACCTTGGCGGTAAATCCAAGTCATTTATCTGCGCATAAAGAGGATTGGAAAAAGCTGATTCAAGTGTGGGATAAAACGGTGAAATACATCCAAGACCCTGCCACCCATGCAGATGCGGTAAAAATCATGGCCAACCGTGTTGGTGTTGATCCTCAACAATATGAGCAGTTTATTAAGGGGACGCATTTACTGGATATTGCTGCGAATAAGAAAGTGTTCCAGAAGGGAACAGGCTTTGATTCGATTTATGGTTCGACCTATCACGTCAATCAATTCAATGTCAGTAATGGGATTTATAAAACTGAAGTGGATGTAGATGGCTTGATCTATCCAGCGTTGGTGGATGAGTTGAAATAGATATTTTCTAGTATAAAAAATCGTTCTCAATGAACGATTTTTTATACTCTCAGATTCTAAATTAACAGGACGATTGTAATAGAACCCTTTATCACAATCGTCCTTGTCTAGATCAATCACATAGAAATAGGATTAGTAAGTTCGCGTGGCATTTTTTAATAAATGCTTTTGCTCGTCAGCCAGCCATTGTTGTGTATCCGTGGTGGTTGCGGTTGTGGTATGAAATACAAAATCAGGTTGATAGATATCCAAGTGAAAATAAAGTCGATACAGCTCACCCTCAATCTGTTTCAGTTGGGTCAGGGTATTGGCATTTTCTATTTCAAAATCATCCAGTGAAATTGATTGCTGCAAACGACTGGTGATGGTACTAAAACCAATATGACAACCATTTAAAGTGACCGAGACTTCATAGCTTTCAATTGCTTTTAGATCATTATCAGGATGATCAATTAGACCATTCCTCAGTTGAATTTGTTGTTGAGGAAGGCGTGATTGTGCATAAGCCATGTGTTGATCGCAAATCATCAAGCCCCCATCCATAGGTACAATCTTTTGTGTTGCCACATGTTGCATTTGAAATAGACGTAAACCAAGCAATAAGCCATGCTGAGCCTGTTGTCGCCAATCTTCTACGTAGGCATGGGAAGGTGAGAACTCTAAAATGCTATTGCCGATCGGGTAAAGCTTGGCGGGTTCAGGCCATTGAATATGATTTTGATAGTTTTGATGAACCTGCCAAGAGAGTAATTCACGATCTGCATCCCATAAAGTATCGCCAATCCATCCTTGTCGTTCATATACTGGGGTTTGATTGGCATCGATCAGTCGAAGGTCAATGCTGAAAGATTTGGACTGAAACCAATACACAATGGTTTTTTCATCGGTCATGCCATTGAAGAAGCTGATACTTTTACGTCTAAAGCATCCCAGTAAATAGCGCGGTAAGGGGAAGTGAGTATCCATTGGGGTTGGCTGAAGTTGCACTAGTACGTCAAATAGGTTCATTCGCTTGCTCCTTGTTCATTTAAACCAAAGGAGTACAGCGGACGGGCATTTTCAAGTACCAGCTCACCCGACTGAATGCGTTGCTTGAGGTACATAAAAGTTTGAGCGGTTTGATTAAATAGATGCTCACCACCTTTCATTGGCGGATATAACGGCGCTTCATTAGGAATCAGTGGTTGAATCAGATAGTCATAATCACAGGAGAAGAACAGCGGAAATGAGTAACGCTCTTGCTGTACCCGTCTTACACGATGCTTGGTTGCCAGATAACGACCGTTGGATAAGATTTCCATCATATCACCAATATTCATCACCATAGTGTTTTCAATTAAGGGAATATCGATCCATTCGCCTTGTTTATTGAGTACTTGTAAACCTTCCGCCGTTGGAAATAAAAGGGTGAAACATTCATAGTCGGTATGTGCACCAATACCTGATTGATCTTGTGCTTCGGGATTGTAAGGGTAGTGAATCAACCTCAATTGGCTTGGCGCATGCTTTGAATGCGGTTCAAAAAAGTCCTCATTCAAATCAAGTGCCAAAGCAAAAGCTTTAAATAGTTGATTGCCGATGGCTTTGATATGTTGATAATAATTTAAGACCGTGTGTTTAAAGTGAGCATCTTCAGGCCATAGTGTTGGGCCGAGTAAAGGACGACGATGCCGTTCACCGAGATAGTCATAATTAATGTCATAAGATTCTTTTAGATCATAGACATTGGTTTTGAATTGTTCTTCGCCGATTGGCACATAACCACTATGATTTTCGGATAGACCAATATAATGTTGCATTTTAGTGGCTTGGTCTTGGCTAAAATAATGCTGCGCGGTTTGTTTTAACTGATCGAACAGTTCGGGTTGAAATTGCTCCCCCTGAATGTATAAGAAGCCAACGTCTTTACAGGCTTGATCAAGTTGCTTCACCACCTGTTTGCGATCTTCTAAACTCGTGCTGTTGAGGAGTGAAATATCAATTAAGGGCAACACATAATCATGGTTCATGAGATTCACCATTGGCTGGTCGTCCAGCAATAAATGAAGCGTATTGGGTCGTCCCAAACGCTATTTTATTTCTGTGTACTCATTTGGGTCATACGTGGAATTTTAGGTAAATCCTGCAACGCGGGATCTAGGGCTTCCTCTTGGTGATGTACCAACAGATCAACACGTTCCCGTAGTCGTTTAAATTCAGGCGACTGCATCAATTCCATGCTTCGTGGGCGTGGTAAATTGACCTCAATAATCTCTTTGACCTCACCCGGATTGGCTTTTAAAGCCACAATACGATCTGCCAGTAAAATGGCTTCATCCATGTCATGCGTGACAAATAAAATAGTAATATCAATGTTTTGCCATAAGTCCATGAGATGCTTTTGCATTTTTTGTCGGGTGTAGGGATCAAGTGCCCCAAAAGGCTCATCCATCAGTAAAATCTTGGGTTCATTGACCAAGGCCCGGGCAATCGCGACACGCTGTTTCATCCCACCAGAAAGTTCATGTGGAAACTGATTTTCATATTTTTCTAAGCCAATAATATTGATCCATTCACGCGCCATTTCTTCGGCACGGGTTTGACTGATGCCTTTCATCAAAGGCCCAAACATCACATTTTCTTTGACGGTTTTCCATGGAAATAAGGTATAGCCTTGAAACACCATGCCACGTTCTGAACTTGGGCCTTTAATTTTTTGTCCTTCAACCAGAACCTCACCACTGTGGTAGTCATCTAGACCTGCAACCACACGGCTTAAAGTTGATTTTCCGCAGCCCGAAGGACCAATCACACAGGCAAACTCACGCTTATGAATACGTAAATCAATCTGGTTCAGTACGGTTCGTTCTGAATCACCATGCTGAAAAATTTGTGTTAGTTGCTTAGTTTCCAACATTACGGGACGCGTATAAATATGCTCAAAATAGGCTTTGGCATCAAAATGATCTGTCATATTTATACTCCTTTTTTCCATTTAAACAGGGAGTTGCCGAGTTTCATTAAAATCAAATCACATAACAGTCCAATCACCCCGATAATCAGGATGGCGGCATAAACATTATCGAAATTTTGATAACGCGCTTGTTGCGTAATGAACCAGGTAATTCCTGAGGTCGCACCAATCAGTTCCGACACGATCAAATAGGTCCAAGCCCAACCCAATAGGACACGTTGATCACGATAAATATCAGGCAGTGCTGCAGGAATCACTACATGGAACAGGCTTTTAAGCTTATTGGTACCTAGGGTATAACCTGCTTCAACCAAGCCGCGATCAACCATTCGAGTGGTATTGGCAATGATCAGAATTTGCTGAAATAAGGTTCCAATTACGATAATGGCAATTTTCGGAGCATCATTAATGCCTAAAATCGCCACCGCCAATGCCCCGAAAGCGGGTGCGGGCAGGTAGCGAAAGAACTCGACAAAGGGTTCAGTTAGCTTGGAAATAGTATTGGAAAAGCCACAGAGGATACCAAGCGGCACACCGATCAATGAAGAGATAAAAAACGCCGTAAACACAATCTTGATACTGTGCCATAGGCTTTGATGTAACCAAGGGGCATCGGCCTGTTGCGGAGGCGTGGTAAACGAAGTGAAAAGTGCTTTCGCCACTTGATGTGGTGCAGGCAAATAAATTGGATTGACCAGAATACCTGTAGGCGGTGTTTTGCCTTGATTGACGGCATCTTGAGCCTCTGCATAGTAAGCCTGCTTATCTATTCGGGTGCCTGCCTGTAGATAAGTGGCTGAGCCTGCATTGGTAATTTGAACTTGTGGATGCCAGATAAATGGTAAGTAACTGACACAGCTCCAGATTAAGATGGGAATCAGAAAAGATCCCAAACTCAATAAAAGCTTTTTCCTTTTTGACAATACTGAATGATGCATAGGTGCACACCCGTAGTAATACTAATTGAATAAAACGTAATACTAATTAGCAATTTTGATGCCAGTGCAGATGCTGAATCGCAAAATAAGGGTGAAGTGCAGTCAATGAAAAGAGAGATAGGCACTTTGTAATGCTTTTAATGTGTTTGTACCTATCTGTAAGTGAGTCCTTAATGCTTGAATAGATTCAGGTTATTGAATTTTATCAGCAGTTGATCAGGAGATTCCAGCCACGCTGGGTCAGGCTGAATACAATCGATGGGACAGACAGCGAGGCAGGTGGGTGCTGTGTAGAAACCGACGCATTCGGTGCAACGTTCTGGGTCGATTTCATAGAGTTTTGCACCTTCATTAATCGCTTGATTGGGGCATTCAGGCAAGCACATATCACAATTGATACATGCATTGGTAATGATGAGTGCCATATCAATCTGCCGAATAGGCAAGTGCTGCAGATTGCAACTCGGTTGTGGCGTGGGGCAAATTACGAATCAATAGGGCATATTTAATATCGATCTCAGCGGAGAGTGGAATTTCTACGATATGACCTGAACCTTTGGCATTTTCAATGGCATTGCCCTTAAGATCACGCATCTGTTCTAATTTGAAGTTGATATTGCCTTTGGGTGTCATTAACTCAAGTGAATCACCAATCACAAAGCGGTTTTTAACCTCAATGCGAATATAGTCACCATGACGGCCAATCACTTCACCGCAAAATTGTTGATAGTCAAAATGTGATGAACCATCGGTATAATTTTGATAATCGCTATGCACATGGCGTCGCAAGAAGCCCTCGGTATAACCACGATTGGCCAATCCTTCCAGTTGTGTCATCAAGCTAGGATCAAATTCTTTACCCACTAGTGCATCATCAATGGCTTTGCGGTAAATCTGTGCAGTACGGGCACAATAAAAATAAGATTTGGTACGACCTTCAATCTTTAAAGAAGCGACACCCATTTGAGTTAGACGATCCACATGCTGTACTGCGCGTAGATCTTTGGAGTTCATGAAATAGGTGCCATGCTCATCTTCTTCAGCGGCAAACATATCTTCATCATTACGCTGCACCAAAACAGTTTGCGCCGTATTAGTGTTGTTTGATGTCTGTGAGCAACATTGCTGTTGGGTATCGACTTGCTGAACAGGAATGACATCACCATTGGCATCTTCTTGCGCTGAGTGGATTTTATAGTCCCAACGACAGGCATTGGTACAGGCGCCTTGATTGGCATCACGTTTATTCATATAGCCCGATAACAAGCAACGACCTGAATAGGCCATACACAGTGCACCATGTACGAACACTTCCAGTTCAATTTCAGGGACATGTTTCTGGATTTCTTCTATTTCTTCTAGCGAAAGTTCTCGTGACAAGATCACGCGACTTAGACCATAGTCTTTCCAGAATTTTACAGTAGCCCAATTGATCGCATTGGCTTGTACCGACAGATGAATCTGCATCTCAGGGAAATGTTCACGTACTAACATAATCAAACCAGGGTCTGACATAATCAGCGCATCGGGTTGCATGGCAATAATAGGTTCGATATCTCGGATAAAGTTTTTGAGCTTACTGTTATGCGGCTGGATATTGACCACCACATAAAATTTTTTGCCTAGGGTGTGGGCTTCATCAATCCCGATTTTTAAATTGTCATGATCAAATTCATTGTTGCGTACGCGTAAGCTATAACGTGGCTGGCCTGCATAGACCGCATCGGCACCATAAGCAAAAGCATAACGCATATTTTTAAGTGAACCAGCAGGAGAGAGTAATTCAGTATTCATGATGCGGAATAAAAGGCATATAAAAAATAAGGAATTATTTTAGAAAGTTCAGCATAAGGATTCAACCTAGCATTTTGCTCAGGATTTTATAGATGTTTAGGGGAAATCTAGGCCATAAAAAAGCACCCGAAGGTGCTTTTTAGAATTAGTGATGACGGTGCTTTCTTTTCTTCTTGTATTTTTTAGACTGGTAATTGTCATAGTCACGGTCTTGACCGACTTTACGGCCTAGAGCAGAACCACCTGCCGCACCAGCAGCAGCACCGATATAACCGCCAGTCGTACCACCGAGGTTTTTACCTACAGTATAACCACCCACGCCGCCTAAACCACCACCAATGGCAGCTTCAGTACGGGTACGTTTGCTACTTGCAGCCGCTGCACCACCAGCACCACCGAGTGCAGAGCCAATCATTGCGCCGCTGTTTCCACCCATTTCTTTACCAATTGCAGTACCTACAACACTACCAAGCGCAGAAGTTGCAGCAACACGGGTTGCATTATCAGCATGAGCAGCAGTAACCAATGATGAGCTCGCAAAAACAGCAGCACATAACCAAGCATTTAATTTCATTTTTGACTCCGTGTCCGAAACATGACGGACCTCTTTTTCATGGCTGCAAATGTAACAAAGTTTGAGTATGAAAGTGTGGAGAAGCTTTTCTGAATTATTACTCTTTGGTGTCTGGATTGTAGTGTTTTGTTGCTGAGAATAGTAAGGAATGAGGGTTAAGTTTGATTAAACAATAAGATAGTTAATCACTGCACAAAAAAATGAAACCTTATTTTAAGGTTCCATTCATTTTTGAATTAATCTAATGGAGCATCTTTGCTGCTTTGTTCTTCAATTTTGAGCTGGCGAGGATTCAGTTCAGTTTGCAAACGTAGATAGTTTAAGTCACGGATATTCTTTTGGGTTGCGACCACGCCAAACAGACTTAATAAGAAGGACATGATGTAAAAGCCTTTTTCACTCATGGTCAGATCCGCATTCCATAAGCTCACCAATAAAAGACCGATACAAAGTGCCATCGAAGCCCAGCATAGCCCATAGTAAATCGTCGTAACGGGAATTTCTTCGAGTTGGTCACGGACAGTTTTCTGTAATGATGCAGCAGAGAAAAGTCCATAAAGCAAGATCACTAGATAATAGCCTTTTTCATGCAAGGGCATATTGGCATTCCATAGACCAATCATAAAGCCAACGCCACCTGCGAGTAAGGCCACCCAACTCGCAGCGATAAAGGCTGAGGTGGGGCGGTTTATAAAATTATTCATAGATTATCCTGTTGTTTTATCTTTCTATTTGTCTTTCATTATTTATATATAAGCCTTGATCAGAGAACAAGCAATGAAAACTAAAACTGAACAATTTGTGATGAAATGGGTGAGGAATAGTAAGTTCCCCTGATTCTCTATGTCTTTTAAGCAGTAGAGTCTGTAAACTATGCGCAATTTTTTGATTTTGCTCGTGCTTCATTGGCACTGAGTCTTTAGATTTTGAGATATTCCGCCCATGAAAGCATCACTCCGTTTAAGACTCGATCAACTTTGTGATCGTCACGAAGAGCTGACTGCATTACTCGCTGATGTAGAAGTAATTTCGGACAATAAACGTTTTCGTAAACTGTCCCGTGAACACAATGATTTAACTGAAATCACCGAGGTTTGGAGCAAATATCGTCAAGCGGAAGAAGATATCGAAACGGCTGAAATGATGAAATCAGATCCTGATTTCAAAGACATGGCCGAGGAAGAAATCAAAGAAAATAAAGCACTTTTGGTTGCGCTTGAAGAGCAGTTAAACGTGTTGATGATTCCGAAAGATCCAAATGATGCCAACGCAGCCTATCTTGAGGTGCGTGCGGGTACAGGTGGTGATGAAGCGGCGATTTTTTCGGGTGATCTATTCCGTATGTATAGCAAATACGCTGAAACACAAGGCTGGCGTATTGAAGTGCTTTCTGAAAACGAAGGCGAGCATGGCGGTTATAAAGAGATCATTTGCCGTATCGATGGCGAAGGCGTGTATGGTCGTTTGAAATTTGAGAGTGGTGCACACCGTGTACAACGTGTCCCTGCGACTGAATCACAGGGTCGTGTACACACTTCGGCTTGTACCGTTGCGATTCTGCCAGAAGTCGATGTAGATACCACCGTTGAAATCAATCCTGCCGATTTGCGTATTGATACTTACCGTGCATCAGGTGCGGGTGGTCAGCACATTAACAAAACCGATTCAGCGGTACGTATTACTCATATCCCATCGGGTGTAGTGGTGGAATGTCAGGAAGAACGTTCACAACATAAGAACAAAGCCAAAGCGATGGCTTTGTTAGTCTCACGTTTAGAAAATGCGAAACGTGCAGCAGCGGATGCAGCCACCTCAGAAATGCGCCGTGACTTGGTCGGTTCAGGTGACCGTTCAGAACGTATTCGTACGTATAACTACCCGCAAGGTCGTATGACCGATCACCGTATTAACCTGACTTTATATAAGTTGGATGCGATTATGGAAGGTGATTTAACTGAATTACTGGATAGCTTACACCGTGAATATCAAGCGGATCAGTTGGCGATGCTTGCACAGGAAAATGGCGGCTAATGAATATTGCTCAAGCCTTAGAGATCAAAGGTGAAATTGATAGCTATGAACGTCAAGAGGCGGCGTGGCTACTCGAACATATTTTGGGGATCAATGCTTTAGAACTCAAATTAAGACTTGAGCAAGAACTGACTGAAATGCAGGAGCAAGCTTATTTAGATGGGCTGGCTCGTATCGAACAAGGTGAACCGTTGGCCTATGTCACAGGTTCACAACCGTTTTGGACGCTTGATTTAAAAGTTACCCATGACACTTTGGTGCCGCGTCCCGATACCGAAATCCTTGTGGAAACGGTATTAAAACTGCCATTAAGTTCACATGCCAATATTGTTGATCTAGGTACAGGCACGGGTGCAATTGCTTTGGCACTGGCGAGTGAGCGTCCACAATGGCAAGTGACTGCAACTGATATCTATGCACCGACTTTAGAAGTGGCACAGGACAATGCCGTTCGACATGGTCTCATGCAGGTGAAGTTTGCTTGTGGTGCTTGGTTTGAGGCTTTAGAACAGCAACAGTTTGATCTGATTGTATCGAATCCGCCATATATTGATCCTGATGATGTGCATATGCAAAAGCTCAAGTCTGAACCTGAGCGTGCATTGATTGCAGATAAGCAGGGTATGGCAGATATTGAGATTATCATCACCCAAGGTAAAGACTGGCTTAAACCGAATGGCTGGATTGTGCTTGAACATGGTTATGACCAAGGCCAAGCAGTACGTGATATTTTTGAGCAACACGGTTTTGAGCAAATTCAGACCATCAAGGATTATGGTGGCAATGACCGAGTGACCTTGGCTCGTTGGGTTTAAGCCTGTTTGTGAATGGTATCACGCCAACCTAATAATCTATTTTCCAGTAGTTTCATCAAACTATCAGATATTTTTCCAAGCAAAGCCAATAAAATAATCGCAATAATTACAATATCTGGGCGTGAAGTTTCTCGTCCATCACTGAGTAGATAACCAATTCCTTGAGTTGCAGCAATCAGTTCGGCTGCAATCATAAACATCCATGATAAGCTCAAGCTATTGCGTAAACCTGTCAGGATTCCAGAAGACGCGGCAGGCAACACAATTGAGATAACTCGTTGCAATGCATTGAGGCGATAGACTTTTCCAACCTCAATCAGTTTGCGATCTACATTATGGATGGCTGCGACCGTATTGGTATAGGTCGGAAAAAAAGCACCTATCGCAATCAGTGTGATTTTAGAAGATTCATCAATCCCTAACCAAAGTAATAATAATGGAATCCATGCCAGGCTTGGAATGGATTTGAGTGCGGAAAAAGAGGGTTCTAAATAGGCTTCTACTTCTTTGCTTAAGCCAACCCAAATCGCAAAAATTAAAGCTAAACCACTACCGATTGCAAAACCGATGAGTACTCGCCAAGTACTGATGTAAATGTGCTGGAGTAAATCAGTTTGAGCCAAATCCCAAAAAGATTGCCACAAGCTACTGGGCGCAGGAAGCAGATATGCTTCGATATCGCCATTTCTAACTAAGAATTCACAGAGTATTAACAGCAGAGTAGGAAGTAGCAATGCTTTTAGCCAACGAATGAGGTTTGGGCTAAAACGCTTTTTATTAGTTTGTGTGCTTTGCTGAGCGAGAAAATCGGTTAGCTCAGCCTTGTGACTTGAATTGCTCATGGATTATTTCACAACTTTTTGAGCAAAGCGTGGATCAAGTAGCTGATCAATCACTTGATTGACATCAGTTCCTTTTCTAACCAAGTCTTCTTCTGTCAAGATTTTTCCTGATCGTTTCAGTGCTTGAGCTTGGGTAACTGAAGGAATGTTTTGGTCAAAGTTGGTACGGCTCAATTGTAATTGTGCCACTGGTAACGGGAGCTTAGCTTCACGTGCCAATAATGCTGCAACTTTATCTGGATTGGCTTTGGCCCATTTTCGTGCTTGTTCGTAGGCTTTAATTACCGCCTCAATCGCTTCTGGGCTTTGTTTACTAAACTCTTCTTTGACGTTCAAGACGCTATAACTATTAAACGCAACATTACGATAAAGCAATTTAGCCCCAGATTGGATTTGTGCAGATGCCATTAAGGGATCAAGTCCCGCCCATGCATCTACTTGACCGCGTTCTAATGCAGTTTTGCCGTCTGGGTGTTGTAAATGAACCAATTGAACATCACGTTTATTCAATCCGACTGTATCCAATGCCTGGAGCGTAAACAGGAAAGGATCTGTGCCTTTGGTTGCAGCAATTTTTTTGCCTTTGAGATCTTTTAAGTTTTTGATCGGTGAGTTTGCAGGAACAACCAATGCTGTCCATTCAGGTTGGCTTTGAATATAGACCGTCTTGATTGGGCTGCCATTTGCACGACTAAGCACTGCAGCCAAACCCGCGGTTGAAGCGAAATCAATACTATTGCTATTTAAATATTCTAGAGAACGGTTACTACCTTGGCTAAATACCCATTTAATTTCGGTATTGGGAAGGGCCTTTTCTAACAGTTTTTGATCTTTTACCACTAAGCTGGTTGGCGCATAGTAGGCATAGTCAAGTTTAAGTGTGGTGGGAATGGCAGCAAAACTGGAGGATATAAATACCGTAGAGAAGCCTAAAGCGAATAAAGTCTGAGAGAGAGGTAATTTAGAAAAGAAAGACATGAGATAAATCAGCGCCGTATAATGAAATATCAGCGATCTTTACATGGATCACAGCGCATCCCAACTGAGTTATTTTGATTTAGAAATCATGATAATAGATAAAAATCAAATTGGTCTCAAAACACTGTTTTTATTCACGAACAATGTTGATTATTACGTTGGGCTGCTATTGAAAATATCGTGATATCCTCAGCTTAATCTTCGATATATTGCTGTACTGCATTGGCTAAACGACTTTCACCTTGTTGTTGTAGTCCATCCACCACGCCCAGAGCATCTGGCTTTTCCCGATTTTGGCTGAGTTTATACTTTCCCGTGATCTGTGAGATCGGAATTTCGATCCCGACAATGCCTTGCAGTTCTTGAGCAATATAGTCATCTGGTGCCTCCGACATTTTCCAAGGCGTTGCTTGTTTGGCTTCATGGGTACGTGTCAGTCTGGCCAAGATGCCGCGTAGTGCTTTTTCATCATGTAAGAAATTGATGCTTCCTTTGACATGAACCACTTGATAGTTCCAGGTGGGTACATGTCGATGGTGTTGTTGCTTGCTAGGATACCAATTCGGTGAGATATAACCGTGTTCACCCTGAAAAATAATTAAAACCGCTGCGCCATTTTCAATTTGAGTGTGTAGTGGATTATTCTTGGCTATATGCGCAATCAGTGTCGCTGTTTGGCTGTGCTCATCACGCAATAAATGAAAGGGTAAATGATTGGCTTCTAAGCCTTCAGCACTATGACTTATCAGTGTGGCAAAAGGGTAGTCCTGAATCAGTCGGTATAATCTTTCAAGATCTGTTTCTTCAAATATTTCAGGCAAATACATTGCTTATTCCTTCGATTATTCTAAATGGCCCAAACGTTTCTTTTTATTGGGTGAAGACTTTCTATAGCTGCCCGGACTGACTCCCGTCCATTTTTTAAAGGCACGATGGAACGCACTTGGGTCATGGAAATGCAAATCATCACTGATGTTCTGGATTGAATCATTGCTTTTACTGAGTCGTTCAATGGCAATATCACAGCGGATATCATTTTTAAGCTGTTGATAGCTGACACCTTCTTGCTTAAGGCGACGTTGAATAGTTGCGGTTGACATATTTAGTTGCTGTGCAATCTCTTTCAGTTCATCCCATTGCGATGGTGGCTGTAGCAGCAGTTGACGGCGGATTTGCAAGCTTAACGAGTTCTCATTTTTAAAGCGTACAATCAGGTTATAAGGTGTATGTTTGAGAAAATCCTTGAGTGCTTGTTTATCTTTTTTGATTTTATGCTTGAGATAATGCGCGTCAAACTCGATTTGATTTTGCTCGGCATTAAATTGAATGTTCTCGCAAAACCGTACCCGATAATCTTGTATTTCCACAGGTGGATGACATCTAAAACTCATTTTTTGGAAACCAATGCGCTGATCACTCAACCAGCACATCAAACTATGCACCAACATTAAATAGGTTGAATAGGTAAACATCCGTTTCGGATGCTCACGATCATGCAAGATCAGATAGGCTTTACTGCCTTTTTGAATCAGTTCACCCCGAATATCATCCAGCACCAAACTTAAAAATTTTAAAATTTCTTGGATGGCTTGCTCCAGCGTTTCGGCATTAAAAGCTAATTTTGCTAATAGGCTATAACTGCCTCGGCGCATGGGATGAGTATCCATACCAAGAAATTCATCATTCATACTTTCTGCAACTTCGACCCATAACTGCGCACATTGGGTCACAGGCACTCGCGCCTTGGAGGAAGTCAATAGTTCAGCTGAAATACCTGCGCGATTGGCGATATTGACAATATTCAACCCACGACTTGCAGCAACACTTAATGCTTCACGGATTAAAGCATTTGAAATGGTGTCCTTAGCCGAATTAAGATCGAGGTTGAGGTTTTTGTTCATATATCAATAAAATACAGGAGAAGAATGAAATCGAATGCTCAAAAGCCGCAGCAAATTTGCTACTTTTTGAAATTGTATCGGAAAAAACTTGCCTTTAGGCTTAGTTATAAAAATTTATATCTTTAATTTGATAGGAAACGTAAATGAAAATTCAGGGAAAACATTTTGTTATTACAGGTGGCGGTTCAGGCCTAGGCGCAGCAACAGCGGAATATCTAGTTGAAAAGGGGGCTTCCGTCACTTTGGTTGATATGAATATCGAAGCTGGGGAGCAACAAGCGCAGACTTTGGGTGCAGCAGCAGAATTTGTAAAACTGGATGTGACCGATGAAGCGGCAGCAGAACAGTTCTTTAAAGATGTATTGGCGAAACATGGCAGCGTTTATGGTTTGATCAACTGTGCCGGCATTGGTCCATCTGCAAAAGTCGTCGGTAAAGAAGGCGTACATGATTTGGCGATGTTCTCTAAAACCTTGCATATCAACGTGACAGGTACATTCAATATGTTGCGTTTCGCAGCGGAGGCCATGAGCAAAAATACTGTTGCTGAAGGCGATGAAGATCGAGGCGTGATTGTGAATACAGCGTCAGTGGCTGCCTTTGATGGTCAGATTGGACAAGCGGCTTATTCAGCATCAAAAGGTGCTGTGGTGGCGATGACTTTACCGATAGCACGAGAGTTAGCACGGCATGGTATTCGTGTCATGACCATTGCTCCAGGGATTATGGAAACGCCAATGTTGAAAGGCTTGCCTCAAAATGTACAAGACGCCTTAGGACAAATGGTGCCTTATCCATCACGTTTAGGTCGCCCAGAAGAGTTCGCGCGTTTAGTGGCGCATATTGCTGAAAACTCCTATTTGAATGGTGAAGTGATCCGTTTGGATGGAGCAATCCGTATGGCAGCCAAGTAAGTTTTACTTTAATTCGAAGATTATGCTCTGATTTTGTTTAAAACCGTTGTGGATCTCACAGCGGTTTTTACTTTGTTATTTGATATTGTGTCCGAATCGATTTCGTTTTAAGGTCGAATCAGAATATTGATTTGGATGATAATAACAACGATGAAAGCACTGATCTTTTTATCTGCAGCAATGACTGTGTCTTTAGCAGGTTGTGTGGGCAATATGAACCCGACGGGTGGCAACTCAAGACCGAATTATCCTTACTATGTGACACAGCAACCGATGCTGGTTAAAAAAATTCATGTTCCAGCAGGAACGACCTTGGTCTATAAGGAACAGTACTTCAAACAAGGCAAACAAGACCAGATGATGTCAGAAAATAAACTGACCGATATTCGATTGCCGATTGGTCAAAGCATTGATTGGGGTGGTGTGCCGGTCACCATGATTTCGCAGTTTTTTAATTCAGCTATGCGTGGTTATTCTGTCCATGCAAATTTTAAAAAACTAGATGCAGCTAAGCGAACCAGATTTTCTCAGTTATGGCAGAGTTGTGATGATGAGCTAGGCATCAGCATTAAGGACAGAAAGGATTGGTCATTTAATAAAGCCAATATTGCGGATGTTGAAAGCTGTAGTACCAACTATCAACGTTACTTTAAAAATGACCAAGAACAGCAGCAGTTCTTGGATCTTATGTATCGGGAATTGATGAAAATCAATGGTCAATAAAAGAGGCAAAGATTATTTGGCCTTAACTTCATCCCCAATCAGATAAAATGTACCGCCTGCAATGTAATGCAGGCTGCGCAACGCTTTACTGGCCTCTTGAAAGTGCCAATGTCCATCGCGGAATACCCGTGAATCAGCCCAAGCACCCACCACCGAGCCGATAAATAAATCATGCGCTTGTTGATTGTGTGGTTCTGGAATCACTTTACAGACCAGCCAAGCCAGACTACCTGCTACCAGTGGGACAGGAAAATCATCTTGGTAAAACAATTCAGTTTTGCATTCTTCTAACTTGCTTGGATGATCAAACTGGCTAATGCTTCCGAGTTGATGCACCATATCAATTTGCGCATAGCAGGGCACTTGTAAGGCAAAATAACCACTTTGCTCAACCAATTGGCGAGTCTTGGTACTTTTATCTAAGACCACTGTGACTTTGGCTGGAGTAAGTTCCAATGCACAAGCCCAAGCTGCGGCCATGACATTGCGTTCTTGCCCATACTGAGCAGAAACCAAAACTGTCGGGCCATGATTGAGCAGGCGATAGGCTTTAGAAAGTTCAACAGCGGTAATTTCTGACTGACTCATATAACATCCACAAGGTTGAGACATCGCTCCATTGTTACATAAACTTCAGCAAAACTTTATTCAATTTCCCAACGTTTATAGGCACGATTAAAACTTGAAAGAGAGGAATACCCCAGCTTTTTAGCCAGCTCATCTTTGGTTATAAACGGATTCAGCATCAGTTTCTTGGCTTTCTCCTTTCGGACTTCATCATACAAAGTTTGAAAGCTGATCATTTTTTCTTGCAACATCCGTTGTAGGGTTCTTTTGGTCAGGTTTAGCTTTTGAGCAACTTGATCAATACTTAGTAAGCCTTCTGTTTTATCATCAATTAGATATTTGACTCGTTGTAAAATATCTTGGGTTGTAAGTAGTTCATCCAATTCTTTTTGGCACAGTAATTTAAATTTTTCTGCGGTGAGCGGATCGGCCATACTGAGTGGCGCCTCTAGAAAAGCTGCGGCGGCAATTAAGCGGGTATAAGGCTGTTCATAACGTATTTCTGCGAAAGTTGATGTCAAAATGTCAGTAAAACGAGAAAAATAATCAGGATATTTACATTGTAGATCAACACTTGGTTTGAAATCTGGAATAAAGAAACGGACTAAATGCACAAAACCGGTCAGAAAGAAAATACAGCTAAATTCGTAGGCTTGTGTATCCGATTCATCATTAAAATTTAGTAAGGAACGATCATAGGCAATGTTGTAATAGGCGAGCTCATTTTCAACTTTAAAATTTAATTCGACAAATGAACATTGCAAGCTGACAAATTGATTAATGGTTTCAATCGCTTCTAAGGCATTTTTTGAAATGGCAACGGTGAAACCGAGTAAGCCATGCGAACTGATTTTTAATTGTGTACCTGCATAAAAACCGATGCCTTGTTCTTGTGTTAACTCAATGGTTCGGGCAATCACTTTTTTAAAAGCATTCAGACTGATCTTATCATTGAGATCAGATAGTTTTTCGATTTCAACACCAGTGCCCCAAAATAAGGTTTCAGCTGAAATATTCCATCGTGATACCACCTCACTCAGTAGGTGTGCATAAGAGCTGCTAATAAAATGCTGATTATGAAGACGGGGAATACTCATAGTGCGAAGTAAATTCCATTTTAAAGCTGATCCAATTCATTCTGAAATTAAAGCAGAGTGATGGATTTGAAAATGTACATTCATCGGAATTTTTTCAATCCAGCGTAATTTTGGCACGAATTGTTATGATTTTGGCACAGTTTGTTTTAGTCTAAAAATCACACAATATTTCGAAGGAGTATAATTTCTGCCAGTCGTTTGTATGCTCGGAATGATTCCAGATACGAAGAAAAAGACTAAATCGTTGTAATAAAAATGAAAAATGCTAGGAGCAAAACGTGAAGAAAAAATATTTAAATGTCATGACGCTAATGGCGGGCATATTGGTGAGTAGTGGATCTGTGGTACATGCAGGTTTGTTCGATTTTTTTGCACCAAAAGCATCATGGCAAAACTGTAATGTGAACTCTTGTTCAGTCGGCGGTAGCACCAGTGTTACATCAAGCTATGCAAAAACCAAGTATCCAATTCTACTTGCGCACGGGATGGCAGGCTTCTCTGCTGTTGGCCCTTTGCAATATTGGAATGGCATTACTGAGGACTTGGTGGGTAATGGTGCGAATGTCTTTGTTGCACAGCAAGCTTCTTTTAATTCATCGGAGGTACGCGGCGAGCAATTATTGCTACAGGCGAAACAAGTATTAGCGATTACAGGTGCGGAGAAAATTAACTTAATTGGCCATAGTCATGGCTCTCAATCGGTTCGTTATGTCGCAAGTTTGTTACCTAACAAAGTTGCTTCAGTCACAGCAGTGGGTGGTCCAACCAAAGGCTCAGATGTTGCAGATGTGGTTGACTCAGTGGTTAAATCACCTGTGGGCCCAGCACTTGCACCGATTATTGCGGCAGGGGTGAATGCCTTCTTCTCGTTGGTGGGGATTGGTTCAGGACATTATTATGATCAAGATGCACTGGCGGGCTTAAATTCATTAACCACTAGCGGTTCAGCAAACTTTAACCAACGTTTTCCAGCAGGTGTACCAACCACAGCTTGTGGTTCAGGAACAGAACTGGTCAATGGTGTACGTTATTATTCATGGAGTGGAACCAGTCCATTTACCAATGCTTTAGACCCGATGGATTATGCATTAACAGCAACTTCTTTACTGATTTCTGGTGAAAATGATGGTTTAGTGCCACGTTGTTCGAGTCATTTGGGCACCGTGATTCGTGACAATTATGCATTTAACCATTTGGATGAAGTGAATCAGATTCTCGGTTTAGTTGGATTCTTACAGAACCCAGTAACACCTTATCGTACTCAAGCAAATCGCTTAAAAAATCAAGGTTTATAATTCATTTACCAAAGGAGCAATCCGTTGCTCCTTTGGTTTTAACGGTTCAAACAAAGAAAGAATGATAAATAGAGCAAGGGATGATGAACGGTAAATTTTTGAATAATAAAACCATCAGTATAGTTTTAATCGTATGTTTATTGCTCTTGTTGGCTTTAATCTATTGGATATTTAAACCAGATCCTCAAAATACCCAGCAAGCACCAAATCAGCAGGCTCAATCACAGGTCTCCGAAAATGGCTTAGAGGTGAGTGCGCAAAATAATTTAAAAGGCAAAATGCCTGAATTGGCATCTTCATTGCGAGGCACCGAAATTGACTGTCCGATTCAGGTCGATGCCAATGGTAAATTGATTTTAACCGTTGGAATTCGCAGTTGTTTTGATTATTTCTTTTCCAGTTTAGGTGAAAAAACTGAAACGGAATTGATTGCCGATATTCGACAGTATCTCAGTGCGACTTTACCTGACACGGCTTCAAGTTATGCCAGTTATCTGCTAGATCAATATGTTGCTTATACTCACGCCTTGAAAAATATAAAACCGACGGGCAATTTTAAAACTGGTGATATTGATGGCTATCAAAAAGTAATTGAGCAGATGTACAAAGTACAACAGCAATTTTTTAATGCGGCTGAGATCAATGCTTTATTTGGCAATGAACGTAATTTGAACCAGTTCAATATTGATCAAATGCGTATTCATGCCAATAAAACCCTGACCGCTCAGCAAAAGGCGACTGAGTTGGCGAAATTGATTGATCAACTTCCAACAACTTTGGCTGATGGTGTTCGGGTTTCAATGCAATTTGCTGAATTGCAGCAACTGACTCAAGAGGTACGGGAAAAAGGTGGTTCCGCACAAGAGCTGCGCAATATGCGTGAAAGTCTATTAGGGCCTGAAGCGGCTGATCGTTTGGAAAAGGTTGATCAAGAAGAAGCTGGATGGCAAACGCAGGTGAATGGATATTTGGCAGCACGTGACCAAATTTTAAAAAGTGATGCGAGTGATGCCAGTAAACAACAGTCGATTAATCAGTTACGCAATCAATCATTTGGAACTAAAGAAGATCTATTGAGAGCGCAGTCATATGAAATGATGCATGATCGGAAGTAGAGTCAAAGTAATAGATGGAAATATAATCGGTAATCATTTTATTAGGCAAAGTTGAATATGTATGTGGCTGATTATATCGGTTTAGAATTAATCCAAGATATGACAGATAAGAGTTTGCCTCAGTCTGAAGTCATGGTTAGGGGAAAAAAGACAGGGGTTATGGTTGAGGGTAAAGTGTTAGAAGGTGTGGTCTGTGTATATTCGCACTGCTATCTTCTTTTCCTTAGCCATGATTGTATCTTTGAGGAAACTTTAACTTTGGCCTTAGTCGATCTGGATAAAAATATATTGTTGGAGTCATTATGGATAGGACTGGCTTATCAGACAGATATCTTTACTGGCCCGAGAATATGCAATGATAAAATCTTATTTGAATTTTTAGCCGAAAAAACATGGGTTCTTCAAGTATTACAAACAGCCAGACTTCGATTTCCTATTTCTTTAAATGCTGTGATACATCGTGGTTTTCAGTTTAAATCTTATTTCAAGTTAGAACATTAATTTATGTGACGTATGTCGTCATGAACAACCACTGCCAGAGCACGTTCTTCATTTCATGTTTCTAAATGACGTATGCCGTCATGAACAACCATTCAGGAAGATATGTTGAGTGGCCAAATTTCTAAATGACGTATGCCGTCATGAACGCCCTAATTGCGCTTTGAGCATCAAATCGATATTTCTAAATGACGTATGCCGTCATGAACTCAAAAGTGGGATTTTACAATGGTCTTGACTAATTTCTAAATGACGTATGCCGTCATGAACTATCAGCGCGGTTCGGTGATGCCGTCCCGTCTTTTCTAAATGACGTATGCCGTCATGAACTATAAAATAATGAAAATAATATAAGCTAAAACATCAGGTTATATCCAAAAAGGCAGAAATACCCAAAGTTTTTAACTGATATAGTAACTTATTGATTTTATTAAGCTGTTAAAGAGTAAGAAAAATATTGGGGTAAAAATAGCTTTTTGTCAAAAGAAAACCATGTTCGTTCCAATTTATTACTTTCCTCTAAGCATACATCGACTTAAAATCAGCATTACCTTTGATGATAAAGAAGCAAGTCACGTGTCAGACCATTTAGAAAACGAATTTGAGCTAAGCAATGAGGAAATGCATCTCTATAGTCGTCAGATTTTATTAGATGGTTGGGATATCGAAGCACAAGAAAAACTCAAACTCGCGAATGTGCTGATTATCGGAGCAGGTGGGATAGGTTGTACCAGTGCCGAGCTATTGGCACGCGCAGGTGTGGGCAAGATTACCATTGTCGATGCCGATACCATTGAAATAAGTAATCTACAAAGACAAATCGCATTTACAGCAAATGATTTAGGTCGGTACAAAGCCGAAATATTGGCTAAACATCTACAAGACATTAATCCGCATATACAGGTCAGCTATCAAAATATACGATTTGATGAAACGAATGCTGATGAACTCGTACAGCATCAAGATGTAGTCTTAGATGGTTGTGATAATTTTACAACCCGTTATCTGGTCAATGCGGTGTGTAAAAAACATCAAGTCCCACTGATCAGTGCGTCAGCCATTGGTTTTGAAGGGCAGATGTTTATGGTGGAATCGGATTCAGCCTGTTATGAATGTTTGTTTCCGAAAGAAGAGCATGCCAATGAAGGGCTACGCTGTGCAGAGTCAGGCGTATTGGCAACCACACCTGTAATGATAGCGTCATTACAAGCACATCACACTTTGCTGTTTTTAGGCTTGGGTTTGACCCCACTTAAGCAAAAATTGTTGCTTTGGAACGGCTTAAATCTATCGCAACGCATTCTTAAATTTGAAAAAGATGTAAATTGTCCAGTTTGTCAGGCAACTTGATCGGTAAATTGAGCAAAATTTGCTAAACTAATGCCATCTGTGAGGCAAGAAAGATTATGAAAAGAAATATTTTATTCGATGGATTACGATCTGTTGCACGTATTGGTGAAACAGTGGTGGTTGCAGCACAAGCAGGTGTGAAATATGCAACTGAAAAACCAAGTAACGCCAAACTTATGCGTGAGACCTTTGAATCGCTTGGTTCGACTTATATCAAACTGGGGCAATTTATTGCCAGTACGCCGTCTTTATTTCCCCGCGAATATGTTCAGGAATTCCAAGGCTGTTTAGATCAAACCCCGACTTTACCATTTAGCTATATTCAAAAAGTATTGGCCGAGGAATTTGAAGGCCGCAATCTCAATGAAATTTTCAGTTTTATTGATGAAAAACCTTTGGCTTCAGCCTCAATAGCACAAGTCCATGCCGCTCGACTAGTCACGGGTGAAGATGTGGTGTTAAAGGTTCAAAAACCTGGTGTCGAAACCATTTTATATACCGACTTAAATGTAGTGCATTGGGCGACAAAACTTTTAGAAAAAGCTGTACCAAAAATCAAGTTTGCATCGCTTTCTGAAATCGTAGATGAGATCAAAACACGTATGGTTCGTGAAGTCGATTTTATTGAAGAAGCTCAGAACCTAGATGACTTTATTCAGTACTTGAATGTGTCTGGTAATCAAGCGGCAACTGCGCCAAAAGTTTATCACCAGTTTTCGACTCGCCGTGTGCTCACTATGCAGCGTTTGTATGGTGTGTCATTGACTGACTTTGATGTGGTGAAACAATATGCCAAAGACCCAACACAGGTCTTGATTACTGCGATGAATACTTGGTTTGGCAGTTTAATGTTATGTAAGAGCTTCCATGCGGATTTACATGCAGGCAACCTGATGTTGCTTGAAGATGGCCGTATTGGTTTTATTGATTTCGGTATTGTTGGACAGCTAAATCCTGAAGTATGGACGGCATGTATGGCGTTTATGGATGCTTTACAGCATACCAATTACAACGCAATGGCTGAAAACATGCTGAAAATGGGCATGACTCATCAGAAAATTGATACCCAAGTCTTGGCTGATGATTTAGAGCGCTTATTTAGTGGTGTGTTATTGGCAGATCCGCAAGAAATTCTCAGTTCCAATCCTGCAGATTTGAATGACATCATGATGGATATGGTGGCTGTCGGTGAGCGTCACGGTATCAAATTCCCGCGTGACTTCGCCTTGTTATTTAAGCAAATGCTATATTTTGATCGTTTCATGCGTGTTCTCGCACCATATACCGATATTTATGCTGACCAACGTTTAAAAATGGTTCACAATATTGAACCTGCTTCGTTTTTAAAGCATTAATTTATTTATCGGTTCATTAGGTCATTATGGATGCCATTATAATTGAAGGGTTGAAGGTTGATACTGTGGTTGGCTGTTTCAATTGGGAACGCCAGATTATTCAACCTTTAATGCTAGATCTCACCATTCATAATGATCTATCACACGCTGCCCATTCGGATGAGCTAGAAGATACGCTCAACTATGCGCAGCTTTGTGAGCTTGCAGCCCAAGTTATACAAGAGGCGAAACCGAAACTGATTGAGCACGCTGCACAATTGGTACTTGAATGTCTATTTAGGACTTTCCCCTCGATCGAATCGATCAGTATCACCATTCGCAAACCCGCCATCATTGCACAAGCCAATGCAGTAGGAATTCGCCTTGAACGCAACAGAAACAATTTTTGCGCTCGCACTGGCGAGTAATGTCCAGCAGCAACAAAATTTCACTTTTGCCTATGAGCAGCTCGCAAGTTTGGGTACAGTGGAATTTTCTCCGATTTATGAAATTCCATGTCGAGACGGGATTGGGGCTGATTATTGGAATTCTGCCTGCCTATTAAATAGTCGCCTTTGTGTCGATGAAGTGACAGAAATCCTTAAACAATTAGAAATGCAGTCTGGTCGAGTTCGCCCGTCACATCACATCAGTTTGGATATTGATGTGATTGCGTGGGGTGAAACTTTAGATCATATGCAATTTAATCCCAAAAAGTTACCATTGGCTTTGGATGTAAAAATTCCTTTATATGATTTATGGCAGCATGCAGATTTAGCCTATCTTCAAAGCATACATTATCCTGTCATTACAATGTAATACTTTGATAAAGTAACACTATAATAATAGGAAGTTTTTTATGAAACTTATTTTAATTTTATCGACTTTAACGGTTTTACTTTCGGGTTGTGCGGCCATGAGTGTCGAGCAATGCAAAACAGCAAATTGGTTTAATGTGGGCGAAAGAGATGGCTCCGATGGGCATGAATCCCGTTTAGATAAATACTATTCTTCCTGTCAAAAAGCCAATATTGTGCCCAATCAAAAGCTATATGAACAAGGCTATCAAAAAGGTCTAGGCTATTATTGCCGACCCGAAATTATCTTTAGTGAAGCGCTCGAAGGTCGTGGCGATATTCGTGTTTGTCCAATCGAAAAACGTGAATCCTTGCGCAGTTACTACCAAGTTGCCAATGAATATTATCAAGCAGATTCAGAGTTTAATCGCTCCCAAAATGATATGAACCGTTATTTGAAAGAGCTAGAACGAAAAGATCTCTCAAGCAAAGTTCGGGATGATTATCAAAAACGTTTATATGATCTACGTATCAATAGTAGTTGGGTACAGTCACGTTATCATCAGGCTGTCAGAGATCTAGAACGCTTTAAGGCCGAACATGGTTTGTATTAAGCAGTGATGTTTGAGTGATGATTTAAAAATCCATGGCTAAGCCCATGGATTTTTGTTTGTGACGAAACACACTTGAGTTACATACGCATGTATACAGGGATGGTTAAATAGATAACAAGCGAATAATGAAGGAATTATTTATGCAAGCCAAGTTACTTATTGCTCTAGGGATTATCCTCTGTGGCAGCATGAACTCAGCCTATGCAATTGATGCCAAATATCGACAACAATTAGAACAATCGGGTTGTACCCAAGTCAGTGAAGCACAGGGTTGTGATATTAGCAAAAGCAAAGAAGAAAATAGCAAGGCGGGATTTGTCGAGCAGACGGTAGAGGTATCAAGCCCGAGTGCATCAGCAACAACGCAGCAACCACAGTGGATTGCTGAGAGATCGGATGGTTCAATATTGGCTCTGATTAAAATTGATCAACAGCAGCGGGTTTGGGTGAATGACACACGTGTTATTGCAGTAAAGAAGAATGATCAGCTAAGTTTTAGACAAGGTAAAATCGACTACACGATTTTTACAGATTTAGACAAGCAGTCGCAGAGCTTTTGGAATGACCGTTATTCAACTGATAAAGGTAAAATTGTATTTCGTTAATTTTGATCGTGTCAGTTAAAAGAAAAGGGAATTACCTCGTAATAATTCCCTTGGATAACTTAAAGATAATAACTGGTTTTAGTCATGAGTTTTGAAATGGCAGTCATGGTAATCCGTACAGGTGCTGGTAAGTCCACACCACCTGCTTCTAAGGCGGTATCGCGATGATGCAATTCATCTTCATTCATCTGGACTAAAATTTTACGTGAACGTTCATCATGTGCAGGAAGTTGTTGAATGTGTTCCTGTAAGTGTTGGCTAACTTGACGTTCAGTTTCTGCCACAAACCCCAAACTATATTTGTCGCCTGCAATTCCTGCAATTGCCCCCATACCATAAGACAGGCCATACCAAATTGGATTTAATACACTGGTGTGGCTATCTAATTCTTTTAAGCGATCTTCACACCAAGCCAAATGGTCTTGTTCTTCAATCGCGGCTTGCTGCATTTCTTCACGGACATGCGGTAGTTTTGCTGTTAATGCCTGACCGTGGTAAAGCGCTTGAGCACAGACTTCACCACTATGATTAACTCGCATCAAGCCTGCAACATGACGGGCATCACTGACACAAAGTTGTGATGGTTCATCACTGGCGGGATTCGTCCGTTGTGCACTGGTCGCGCCTGGTACCAAACTACGTAAGGCTTGATCAAAAGAATGAATTACTTTATCGAGACCTGTGTAATGACGCATAGATTAATCCTCTAAAGTATTGGGAGCATTTTCCAATAAAGGTTTTAGGCGTTTTAATAACCAAAATGAAAAAATTGCACTTAAAACAGCGGTAATGGTAAATAAGATTTTAATATCAATTTTTAAAATGCTTAAGATTAAAATTGAAAAAATTGCGGAAGAGACCATAAATACAGCATTTAAAATATTATTTGCTGCCACAACTCGTGCTCGATGTGAGCGTGGTGAATAGGCCTGCATCATGGCATAGAGTGGCACAATATAAAATCCACCACTAATGCCCAGTAAAGTCACTGCCAACATCACATGATAATAGACTGCACCGAGCGTAAACATATCTTTTAAGCTGAGTAAGTCACCCGTACGCTCAGGCACAAAGGCTAGACTTGCTGCCAGATATAGCGCGAAAACGGTTAAACCAATTGCGCCATAGGGCACCATCTTAATATTAATGTCTGACCCACCAATTTTTCGGCAAAGTAAAGAACCGACACCAATACCGACCGAGAAAAAGGTGAGTAATAGGCTCACCACATTTTCCGAAGCATGCAGGTTTTGTTGAGTTAGTTGCGGAATCTGGGTTAGGTAGGTTGCGCCATAGAACCAATACCAAGAGTTACCCAACAAAATTACAAATACGACAGGGATGCTTTTGGCATATTTAATGGTTTGAAAACTGGTACGAATAAAGTTCCAGTCAATTTTTAAATCAGGTGCGGCGACTTTCTGTGGGAGAATAAATCGACTGCATAAATAGCCTAAGCAAGCAATTGTAACGACGGTGAGACTAATCCAGAGTAAATTACCTTCAGACGTGGCAATCACGGCACCACCTAAAATCATCCCCAGTAAAATCGCAATCGATGTACCTGACTGAAACAAGGCATTGCCTGACATGAGTTCTTGTGGTTTTAGTATTTCAGGCAAAATCGCATATTTGATTGGGCCAAAACAGGTGGAATGAGTGCCCATTAAAAACAAGGCAAACAGCAGTAACCACAAGTTTCCAAGCAGGAAGCCAGCAGTACCAATTAACATGATCACGATTTCTAATATTTTAATGAAGCGAATTAGTTGCGAGCGTTCGTATTTATCTGCAATTTGACCAGCAGTCGCTGAAAAGAAAAAGTAGGGCAAAATAAATAATAAGGCAGCTAAATTATTGAGGGTACTGACAGGGGCACTTTGTTGTTGAATCCAGCCATAGGTAATAACTAACAGCAGCGCTTGCTTATAAACATTATCATTAAGTGCGCCAAAGAACTGAGTGAAAAACATCGGGGCGAACCGACGCGAAGTCATTAAGTGCTCGTCTTGTTTCATCGTGTGTTCACTTCATTGTGATTTATAAAAAAATGTGACGAACTGTAAAAATGTGATGAAATGCATGTATGATACCTATGTCTGATTGGATGAAAAATCAAAGATTTGAAGTTATTTCACCCATCAAAAACGATAAATTAAAAAACAAATTTAGAGTTTTACATGTCATCTAAAACGAAGTTTAAACAGTCGACACTGGTTCATTCTATGCATTTAATTTTTAAAATGCAGGGTTTTCCTAAACTTATTTGTAGTGGTTTCTTAATTAGTTCTTGTATATCAGTTGCTTATGCTCAAGAACAAAATTCAACTGTGCCTGAAAATCAGGCAGCTGAACAGACGGAACAACCGGTCGAATTAGCCGTTGCAGCGGCAGCGCCAACGGTTCCAGCAATCAATCTTGCTGATCAAGGGGTATTGCCTGGGCAAGACAGTTTGGCTGCATTAAAAGAACAAGAACAATCCACTAACCAAATTAACGAATTGAAACCGATTCAGTTGGATGACAATTTAGAAAATTTGCCTGTGATTCCAGTGGATCAAGGTATGGCAAATGAAATCTTCCGTGTTGCTGAAGATGCGAAAAATGAAGCACAAGCATATCGCGAAAATACGGCAAGAAATCCTGAACCTATCATTGCTGATGCATCACAGACGGAGCTGACTGAAATCAAGCAAGCGCCGCTGAATATTGACCAATTGATGGGTGAGATTCAAGCAGACAGTAAAATTGTGGTTGAGGCCAATGAAACAGGTAAAACATTAGCTGATTTGCAGCCTAAGTCTGATCAACCACAGGAAAAAGTTGGATTCTTTAAGCGAATTGTAAATCGCTTCCGACCAGAAAACTTATTAAATACCGATAAAATTCCACGTATTACAGCGGATGTGAGCGGTGCACCGCCTATTCTTGCCCTCAATATTAAGGCAAAGCTCTCAAGTTTTACTCAAGAATCATTTGAGGAATTTAATGTCGCTTTACCACAACTTCGTGCACTCACTAATCAGGCAGCACAGGCAGTCGGTTATTACAATGCAACTTATACTTTTGTAAAAGAGAGCGACAGCAAAGTTAAGGTGATTGTGGTTCCAAATGAACCCGTTAAAATTAAAGAACAAAATATTGAATTCACTGGTGCAGGCGCCAATACACCACAATTCCAAGTGATTCGCTTAATTCCAGAGCAAGATGTAGGCGATATTTTTAATCATGGTTCATATGAAGCAACCAAAACTAAAATCACCACGGTGGCTTCAGACAATGGTTATTTTGATGCATTTTGGCGATTGCATGATGTCAAAATTAGTCAGCCTGAAAAAACGGCCGAGATTAATTTAAATTATGAAACAGGTGAGCGTTATAAATTAAAGCAAGTTGAATATCGGATGAGTGATCCGAGCAAGCCTTTGCCACTCACTCAGAAGGTTTTAGATAGTTTGGCACCATGGAAAGAAGGTGATGATTATGCCTTCTGGCGTGTCAATGCATTGGCGAACAACTTAACCAACTCGCGTTATTTTAACTATACCTTGGTTGATACGATCAAGCCGGATGCCATTCAACCGCCTCTTGATTTACCACCTGACTTGCAAGCTTTGGTTGATCAGCAACGTGTGCAAGAATCACAATTGATGAGCAGTCAACAAAAAGCAGATATTGCGCGTGCAAAAATTACCTCTGCGCAAGAAGTGACGCAGGATGTCGTGGATGAATCGCAATTTTCAGGTGCTGAACCTGCACAACCTGCTTTGGCTCGTTCAATGCCAATGCCGCCTGTACATGATGATGACGATGAAGAACGTCAAAAACTCGAAGAGCAAGCACGGGTAGAACGCAAAATTCCTGTCGTGGTGACGCTGAATGCCGACCGTTTAAATAGTCTTGAAACAGGTATTGGTTATGGGACAGATACGGGTGCACGTATTCGTACTCAGTACCGCCGTGCCATCGTCAATAAATATGGGCATTCTTTCGATGCCAACGTTGAGGTTTCAGAAATCCGTCAATCGATTGATGGTCGTTATAGCATTCCTTATAAGCATCCATTAAATGACTACTTTAACCTTGTCGGCGGTTATGAACGTGAAACCCGTGACGATATTGGTCCAGATGTCAACTTATTGGTTGAATCAGCGGTACTGGGTGGTGAGCGTGTAATTAAGAATCCATTGGGTGATTGGCAACATACTTTTGGTTTACGTTATCGTTTAGACCGCCTCACCAAAAAAGGTGATGTCAATGTTGATGAATTACCTGATGCTTTTAAAGTTTCAGGAATTGATTCTGAGCAAGAATCTTTGCTATTGGGTTATGAAGCATCAAAAACCAATACCAATACCCGTTTAAATCCAACCCGTGGATTTAAACAGACTTATAAAGTCGAATTGGGGACTGAATCTTTACTCTCCGATGCCAATATGGCAATTGTAAGTGCAGGTTGGCGCTTCATCTATTCCTTGGGTGAAAATGACAATCATCAATTTGTCGGTCGTGGCGATGCAAGTTATATTTTCACCGATGACTTTAATAAAGTTCCTTATAACTTGCGCTTCTTTACTGGTGGTGATCAGTCTTTGCGTGGTTTCGACTATAAGAGCTTATCACCTGAAGAAAACGGCTATAAGATAGGTGGTCAAGCCTTAGGGGTTGGCTCTATAGAATATAATTATCAATTTAAAGATGGCTGGCGTGCTGCTGTGTTCTCGGACTTCGGTAACGCGTATGACAAACAATTTAGCAACCCAACAGAATATAGTGTGGGTGTAGGTATCCGCTGGAGATCACCAATTGGACCAATTCGATTAGATATCGCATCTGGTATTTCTAATGATAACAATCCAATTCGATTGCATTTCTTTATTGGTCCACAGCTTTAAAACTTTTTAGCCCTGTGTTTGATCAGGGCAAACAATCTCGGGTTGATTATGACGGAAGTAGAACAGCAACTTACCCCTCCAACAAAACCAAGACCACCGCGGCGCATTGCTCGAAATGTTGTGCTGATTGTGCTGATCATTCTTTTATTATTGGTCAGCTCTTTGGTTGTGATGATGTCAACGGATAAGGGGAGCCGTTTTCTATTAGACCGTGTACTTCAAAGCCAGAAAACCATTAAATACGAATATGAAAGCGGTAATCTGCTTTCAGGCATTATCTTAAAAAATGTGTTGGTACGACTGGAAGGAATTGACGTTTCTTTAGACCGTGCCGATGTGTCTTTAGGGTGGAGAGCAATTCTTAAGAAAGAAGTACACCTTAGCCATGCCGATGTTCGTAATCTAAAAATTCTTGATAAGAAACCACCATCAGGTAAACCTTTTGGATTTGATCCAATCAAACTTCCTTTTGTATTGCGTGTTGATGAAGCCAGCCTAGACCATTTGCAACTTCAAACCACAACATCTAAAGTCGATTTTAGCGATATCTATCTAAAAGATGCTTTATGGTCAGAAACAAAATTAAAGTTCAAAGACTCTCGCATGAAAATGGAGTATTTGGCCGTCCAAAATGCAACGGGAGAAATGGACTTTAGTGGAAAATATCCAATCAATGCCAAAGCAGATCTGATTATTCCATCACTCAAAAGCCTAGATATTGATGTCATTAAAGTTGCTGCTAGAGGTTCTTTAGATACCTTAAAAGTAGGAGTTGCAACACGTACCCCAGACCTGCTCACAGGTTGGGCAGTCGTCCATCCAGTTCGTGATCATGTACCGATGAATGGTGAGTTATTCTTTAAAAACTATCATTTGCCATTACTGAAAGATCAAAAGTTGTTTGTTAAGGATGGTATTGCGAAATTTAATGGGGATATCCAAAAACTGATTTTAACGTTGGATACAGACCTAAAAGGCGAGCAAGTGCCGGAGGGTCAATATACAGCACAGATGGATACTGATTTAACTCACCAATTGAATATCCGTGAGTTTAATGGCCAGTTGATGGGCGGTGTGGTCAGCTTACTGGGTTTTGTAAACTGGCATGATCATGTGTCTTGGGATGTTAAAGGTCGTTTAGAACGTTTGGATCCGAAAGACAAAACCGTACCGCAAATTGCACAAGATTTCTTGCCACCAAACTTGGATGCGAATTTAAGTTCTACAGGTTCAATGGAAAAAGGCTTGGTGCTGAACGCACAACTTGCATTTGATAAATTTGAAACTTGGGCGGTTAAGCTAGACCAAGCGGAAGAAAAAGATAATAAAGCACAACCAATGTTGCTGGATGTTTCATGGAAAGGGATTGATCGTGCTATGCCATATATTGGCTGGCTCAGTAGTGAAGAAGGTCATACTAACCTGACCTTAAATGAAGGTCGGCAAGACATCTATCTGACAACCACGATTCGTCCTCATGAACAAGCTTTGTTACCAACAGGAAAATATGATGCGCGTTTAGATGTAAAAGGCGATCTATTAGATGTGGAAAGCTTCCGCTATGAGGCGGAAAAAGGCAGCTTGTCGGGACAGGCTAAAGTTAAGTTGCCTAACGAAAAGCAACAGCTTTCATGGCAAGCTCAGCTTAAAGCTCAGGATTTTAATCCGCAAACAATTGCCGCTGCTGCACCGATTAACTTATTAAATGGTGAAATAAAAGCAACTGGTTTTGCCAAACCGAATCAACAAATTATTCAGCTTGAACAGATTGATTTAATAGGGCAATTACCACAAGACAATAAAACAGAAACGATTGCCCTCAAAGGGAAAAGTACGGCTGCCTTGATGTTTAATGACGAAAAAGCAGGTGGTGGATTTAAGAGTTTTGCAGTCAATTATGATGGCTCTTTAAATGCATTAAACCAAGGTAACGGCGTATTAAAGATTAAGGTTGCAGGTACGCCTGATTACATCAAGATCAATGAACTTAATCATGATGGTGTGGCAGGCAAAATCTATGCAACGGGTGCTGTTAATCTCAAAGATAAACTTGGCTGGGATATTGATGCCTCGCTGGTACGTTTTAAGCCGCAGTATTTTGTTTCTAGTGTCAAAGGTGAAGTCTCTGGACGAGTTAAAACACTTGGTGTTTGGTCCGATAAATTGAAACGTATTGATATCCGTCAGCTCAATGTTGCAGGTTTCCTGAATAACAAACCAATTCGTGGTCGCGGTAATCTGAGTTTATTGCTTGATTCGAACCAAGAAGGTTTCTTGCCACAACAATTCGAAGCCAACGACTTATTCTTTGCTTATGCACAGAACCAGTTGCAAGCCACAGGCAATGCGCAAAACTTACGTATTAAGTTGAATGCACCTGCCTTATATGAGCTTTACCCAGGCTTACGTGGTCGTGCATACGGTAGCTTAAATGTGCAGTCGCAGCCACGCCTAAAAGCAACTGCGAATATGATGGTTGATAATTTTGCCTTTAATGATTTGGTGACGATTCGTTCATTAAAAGTGCAAGGTGAATTACCGACTTCTGAAACCACTCCAACACAACTGACTGCAACTTTAGATCGTTTGCGTAATGGCAATCGTGAAATTGAACAAGCAACAGTAAACTTGGCAGGAACACGCAAGGCACATGTGTTGAAGGTGGAGAGCAAAAACCGTCAATCGAATTTCTATCTGCAACTTGCGGGTGGTTTTAATCCGAAGAACGACTGGTTAGGCCAATTGCAAAAAGGTAACTTTACTTCGCGTAATATCAGTTTGGTACAAAACCAAAGTGCGCCGATTATCTATACCACGGCGCAACAGGAATTGTATGTTGGTCAACATTGCTGGCAGAGTTCGAGCAGTCAGTTATGTCTGGATCAGCCTGCACGCCTTAGCAAAGCCAAAGGTAGCTTCTCCTTTATTACCAAAAATCTGGACTTAAAAGACTTTACCGCATTTATGCCTGAAGGTTTGGCGGTCACAGGTCAGCTTAATGGTTATGCCAAAGCATCTTGGGCTCAGGGTAGTCATCCGAAACTAGATGCTCGTTTAGTCACTCAGAAAGGTGAAATCGGATTGGCGGCGGATGATCCACAAGATCCTGCTACAACGGTCACTTATGATGAGTTGAGTCTGATTGCAAAAAGCATCAGTGAAGGTTTGTTGTTACGTGTTGATATGAAAACACCTGACATTGGTACCGGTTATGCCAATGTGATTGTCAACCCATATCAAGCCAATATGCCAATGCGCGGTGAAGTTGCATTTAATGATGTGCAGTTGAAAGTCTTTAAGCCGTTTATTAAAGACGTACGTTCAATGTCAGGGACTTTGGCTTTGGCTGGTAAAATGAATGGAACCTTGACTCAACCTGAGTTTGTCGGTGAGATGCGCTTGAAAAATGGCGCAATTTCGATGATCTCTCTGCCTGTGAATTTAAGCAATATCCAGCTTTATTCCTCAATACGTCAACAATCTGCCAGTATTGATGGTGCATTTAATAGTGGTCAGGGTGTTGGGCGTTTGAAGGGTAATTTTGATTGGAAGAATGACCCACATTTAAATCTGACCCTGAAAGGCGACAACCTATTGGTACGCCAAGCCCCGATGATCACGGCGATTGTAGAACCTGATTTAAGTTTGGATGTTTATCCTTTTGATCAGCGATTAAGCCTGAAAGGGAAAATTGATGTACCACGTGCACGTATTTCGATGCCAGAAAGTTCTGCAACGGTGGTGAACTTGTCACCTGATGTACGTGTGGTTCAACAAGGCCAAGACTTGCTGGCGACTTTAAAAGCGGCTAAACCGTGGGATATCCGTGCCGATATGACTGTGACTTTAGGCAACCAAGTTATTTTCCAAGGTTTTGAAAGTACCATTCCATTGGTCGGTCGTTTGCACTTATCGCAACGTGGTTTAGAAACTGCAATGCGTGCCAATGGTGCGATTGGTGTCAGTCAAAAAGTGAAGATTGAAGCCTATGGTCAAAGTCTTGATTTGAATCGAGCGATTGCACGTTTCAATGGACCATTGGCCAACCCGACGTTGGATATTGATGCCAATAAACCGGTTCAAGGTAGTATGGTCGGCGTACGTGTCACAGGTACAGCCACTGTGCCGAATATTCAGATTTATAACGATGCAGGTTTGTCTGAGCAAGAAGCCTTGAATGCCTTACTCACAGGTCGTATTAATGAAGGTAACAGTGGTTTAAGTAATACTGAAGGCTTTAAGTCTGACGTGAATAACACCATTGCTGCTGCGGGTATCAGTATGGGCTTAGGCGGTACGCGTGCCTTGACCAACCAGATTGGTCGAACCTTTGGTTTGAGTGGTTTGGCATTGGACGCACAGGGTACAGGTGATGATACGCAGGTGAGTCTGACAGGTTATATTACGCCTGATCTTTTTATTCGTTATGGTATTGGTGTATTTACCCCAGTGAATAAGTTGACCTTGCGTTATCAGATGAACCGTCGTTTATATCTGGAAGCAAGCCAGTCCTTAGAACGTGCAATTGACGTATTCTACAATTGGAGGTTCTAACTGTACGTTTAGTTTAGAATCAGAAAGAGGAATTATTTCGCTGAAATAGTTCCTCTTTTTTATGGTTGTAACACTACTTGAACCTCCCAAAAAAGCATCCACATAAAAATTAATGAGGACAGATGTGTTAATGGTCTGAGCGAATTTTTAAACAGATTTCATAGCGGATGGTTTTAGAAAACAAGAATTGTGATAGAATTAATATAAACTATTGAAAATAAACGATTTTATGACATTTTTTGGAGGAAATAAATGAAATCTGTCACTTTTGGTCAGCTTTGGGCAGTGCTTGGCTTAGTGCTCTTCAGTTCGACACTCCAAGTCAATGCCAAGGAATATTATAAGTGGGTCGATGCCAAAGGCGTCACCACTTATTCAGCAACGCCCCAACCTGTACAGAGACAAGAACCTCAGCTCGATCCAGTTAAAAAGAATAGCGCTACCACAGTACAACAGCCGACTGCTCAAACTGGAACGGCACCGAAAGAGCCAAAAATCACAACAGTGATTGCAACTACAGCAACAACACCAACCAAACCTGTAACGACGACCACAACAGCCACAAGTAATCTTACTGCGACAAGTGACGTGCTTATCGCCGTCAAAAACTGCAATGGGGTCAGATGTTGGGATATGAAAGGTAAGTCCTATAATCTCGTCGCAGGAACGACATATCTGTCTGCCAATGGAGGAAAGTGTCAAAAGTTAGGCAATAACATGCGCTGTAGCAAATGATTTGTATGTTTTTATTACGGAAAGCATGGTTTTAAAGGCTTCCTTTTGCAAAATAAACAAGTTTCAGTATGATGTGTGCATCAAATTAGCCGCAGTATGATGATGAAAAAAGTTTTGTTTATTGCAATAGGTTTAGTTTTGGCTGGTTGTGCTGAGAAAAAGCCGTTAACCCCTGAAGAACAATGGCATGGCTATTGTGTCAGTGTGGGTAACGCTGCACGTTCGATTACACTAGATCGTCAAAATGGAATTGAGCAAAAACAAGCAACGGAATATGCGGCAAAGATTGAAGATGAGACCACACGTAAGTTTATCTTTAAAATTTTGGACACAGTTTATGCACTTCCTGCCGATCAACTGAAAAAAGATCCAGAAGCATTACGTGAGAATTTAAAGAAACAGTTTATGGAAGAATGCTTGGTTACCCCACATGACAAGCTGCCTAACTATAAACTTTTTTAATGTGTATATAAAAAAGACAACACCGTTTGTCTTTTTTTATGGGTGTAATTTATTGTTTTATTAGACTTTAACCTAAGACCAAAGCGGTATTTCCAAGGGATGAACATTTCGCTATAAAATAATGGGCATCACGTAGAAATACGGTAGTTGCATTAACATTTAACGCGAAGTCTAGTAAAATTTTGCTGTCCACATTACTTGTAAAGCTTGTAGCAAGCTGGAACTTACAAGTAATTTTTTAAAAAAGAGGAATAACACTGTGCTAGAAGCTTACCGCCAACACGTTGAAGAACGTGCCGCACTCGGAGTCCCACCGAAGCCGCTTGATGATGCTCAAACTGCTGAACTCGTAGCCTTATTAAAAAATCCACCAGCAGGTGAAGAAGCTTATTTAGTAGATTTACTAGAAAATCGTGTTCCAGCAGGTGTTGACCAAGCTGCATATGTAAAAGCTGCTTTCTTAGCTGCTGTTGCAAAAGGCGAAGCAACCTCTCCACTCGTATCTAAAGAACGTGCAGTTTACTTACTAGGTACAATGCTTGGTGGTTATAACGTAGCACCACTTGTTGAACTTCTAGACAATGCTGAGCTTGCTGAATTAGCGGCTGAAGCGTTAAAGAAAACACTTCTTGTATTTGATGCATTCCATGATGTAGCTGACAAAGCAAAAGCAGGCAATGCTGCTGCTAAAGCAGTATTACAATCTTGGGCTGATGCAGAATGGTTCACAAGCCGTGCTGACGTTCCAGAAGAAATCAAAATCACTGTGTTCAAAGTAACAGGTGAGACCAATACGGATGACTTGTCTCCAGCTCAAGACGCTTGGAGCCGTCCAGACATCCCATTACATGCAAACGCAATGTTGAAAAACGAGCGTGACGGTATTAACCCTGAAAAACCAGGTGAAGTTGGTCCATTAAACCAAATCAAAGAATTGATCGCGAAAGGCAACCAAGTTGCTTACGTAGGTGACGTTGTTGGTACAGGTTCTTCTCGTAAATCCGCAACGAACTCTGTACTTTGGTTCTTCGGTGACGAACTTCCACACATTCCAAACAAAAAAGATGGTGGTGTGTGCTTAGGTTCTAAAATCGCGCCAATTTTCTTTAACACAATGGAAGATGCAGGTGCATTACCTGTAGAAATCGACGTTGCCAACATGAACATGGGTGACGAAGTTGTATTGAAAATTGATCACGCTGCTGCAAAAGTAACTGCATTTAAAGACGGTGCACAAATTGCAGAAGCTGAGCTTAAAACCCCTGTACTTTTAGACGAAGTACGTGCTGGTGGTCGTATTAACTTGATCATTGGTCGTGGTTTGACTGCGAAAGCGCGTGAAGAATTAGGTCTTGCACCTTCTACATTGTTCCGTACTCCAGTACAACCTGCTGACACTGGTAAAGGTTTCACCCAAGCACAGAAGATGGTTGGCCGTGCATGTGGTTTAGCAGAAGGTCAAGGTATCCGTCCGGGTACTTACTGTGAACCTAAAATGACGACTGTTGGTTCTCAAGATACAACAGGTCCGATGACGCGTGATGAGTTAAAAGACTTGGCATGCTTGGGCTTCTCAGCTGACTTAGTGATGCAGTCTTTCTGTCACACTGCTGCGTATCCAAAACCAGTTGACGTAACAACTCACCATACATTACCTGACTTCATCATGAACCGTGGTGGTGTATCTTTACGTCCAGGTGACGGTATTATCCACTCTTGGTTAAACCGTATGTTACTTCCAGATACTGTTGGTACTGGTGGTGACTCACACACACGTTTCCCAATTGGTATTTCATTCCCAGCGGGTTCTGGTCTTGTTGCGTTCGCAGCTGCAACTGGCGTTATGCCACTTGATATGCCTGAGTCTGTACTTGTTAAGTTCAAAGGTAAAATGCAGCCTGGTATCACTTTACGTGACCTTGTACATGCAATTCCTTACTACGCGATTCAAGCGGGTGACTTAACTGTAGAGAAGAAAGGTAAGAAAAACATCTTCTCGGGTCGTATCCTTGAGATTGACTTATCAGAAATGGAAAATGACTTGACTGTTGAGCAAGCATTCGAACTTTCTGATGCATCTGCTGAGCGTTCTGCTGCTGGCTGTTCAATCACACTTTCTGAAGAGAAAGTTGCTGAATACTTACGTTCTAACATCACCATGTTGAAGTGGATGATTGCTGAAGGTTATGGCGATGCGCGTACTATGGCGCGTCGTGCTGAAAACATGCAGAAGTGGTTAGATAACCCAAGCTTGTTAAAAGCTGATGCTGATGCAGAATACTTAAAAGTTTACGAAATCGATCTTGCTGACATCAAAGAACCAATTCTTTGCTGCCCGAACGATCCAGATGACGCAAAACTTCTTTCCGACGTTCAAGGCGACAAGATTGATGAAGTATTCATCGGTTCTTGTATGACTAACATCGGTCACTTCCGTGCAGCGGGTCAGCTACTTGACAAAGTACCTGGTGGTTCATTGTCTACTCGTTTATGGTTGGCTCCACCAACGCGTATGGACGAGCATCAATTGATGGAAGAAGGTTTGTATAACATCTATGGCCGTGCTGGTGCACGTACAGAGATGCCAGGCTGTTCATTGTGTATGGGTAACCAAGCACGTGTAGCACCGAACACAACATGTGTATCGACTTCTACACGTAACTTCCCGAACCGTTTAGGTCAAGGTGCGAACGTTTACTTGGCTTCTGCTGAGCTTGCATCTGTAGCTGCGGTTCTTGGTAAATTACCAAGCCCAGAAGAATATCAACAGTACGCTTCGCAAATCGACAGCGCTTCTGCTGACATCTACAAATACTTAAACTTCGACAAGATGAGCGAATATACAAAAGAAGCTGATCAAGTTGATACCAAGAAAATCCAAGCAGCTCAATTAACCTAATACCTTAGTGAGCTAAAAATAAGGGCTGAGTAATCAGCCCTTATTTTTTTATATAATTTTTAATTAATCTAAATTTGAAAACCAAGATATACATCAAAAAAATTGTAGTGATATCCTGTGATATAGGAATCCAGTAATTTAAATTGAGATGGTCTAGCAATTTTGTCTTTACAGTTCAAATAATCCATCGTTTAATCATCGAAAATGAATGATTTAAAAGTAGATTCAACTCAATGGCGAAACAATCCCGCTTCTTATGTATTGGTGGATTTCTTAATGGTTCAGCTGTGAAAGATCAAGGTGACAGTTTTATCTGTATTGAAAATGGCAAACAAGTAAGCTACCACAAAAAGGAAATTTTCCATCAAGACTCATGGCATCAAGATTACTACGTCTGCGAAACGACGACGGATCAACAAGCACGAAACTGGGTTTATGACATCAAGCCTAATTAATGAAGCTGCTATCATTTTATTCGGTGTCTGGGCTTATAATCCTAGTATTCTTTAAATACATACATAAAAAAGCCCCTTTGATAGGGGCTTTTTTTAAACTAAATCATCCTACCAATAACCCAGCATTTTCCACCAAAGTCCGCCAATCACCACAAAGATGATGATATTGACCACACTCATGACAAAGCCAGCTTTCCACCATTCACCCAGAGTGGTGTAACCCGAACCAAACACCACAGGCGATGTACCCGTTGCATAATGGGTTAAGGTCATCATGATACTCGAAGCTGCTGCCATCATTAAGGCAAATAACATCGGTGGTGCACCCAGCGCCAGTCCAGCCGTATAGAAGGCCGCAAACATGGCAGTGATATGGGCCGTGGTACTGGCAAACATATAGTGTGCATACAGATAAGCAAGCATCAATAATAAACAGGCAGGCATCCAACTAAGACCTAAATGACCAATCCCTGTTTCTAACACACCTGAGAACCATGTGATTAAACCGAGCTTATTTAAATAAGTCGCCATCATCACCAAGGCAGCAAACCAAGTGATGGTATCCCATGCGCTTTTTTGCGTCAGGATATCTTCCCAAGTCAATACGCCCGTAATCAGTAGCAAGCCCAAACCAATAAAGGCAGTCGTGGTGGGATCAACCGCCCAAGCTGAACCGAAGATCATGGCAGGGATACCTGCCCATAACAGCAGTAAAATCCCAAATACGCCAAGCATAATGATTTCATTTTTGCTGACAGGCCCCATTTCTTTTAACTTGGTTTTGGCAAACTGAGCCGCATTCGGAGTTTCTTTGACTTCAGGTGGATACATCCAGTACATAATCAACGGCATGACGATCAAGGCAATTAAACCTGGTAATAACATCGCCAGTGCCCAAGTACTCCAACTCAAGGAAATCTGACTGTTGGTTGCTTTCGCTACAAGATCAACCACCAAAGGGTTAGGAGCGGTTGCGGTAATAAACATGGCAGAAGTAATTGGGTTGGCTTGATAGTTGACCAAAGCTAAGAATTTCCCCATACGACCTTCGGTGCCTTTGGCAGGGTCAGAGTCATAACTGGTAGAAATTGCACGTACAATCGGGTGAATAATCCCACCACCACGTGCAGTATTACTTGGGGTAACTGGTGCAAGAATCAGTTCAGACAGTACCATGCTATAACCGATACCAATGGTTTTCTTGCCCCAAACTGCGATAAATAAATAGCCTAAGCGTGCACCCAATCCAGTTTTTTGCAAGCCTTTAGAAATCATGATTGAAATACCAATCAACCAGATCAGCGGGTTAGCAAAACTGCTGAGCGCATCTTGAATGGCACCACTTGGGCTATCGTTGGTAACACCTGTCACGGCGACCAATGTAATGGCAATAATCGCAATCGCACCAATCGGCATGGCTTTACCAATAATGGCGGCAATCACACCGACAAACATTGCGAGTAAATGCCATGCATCAGGATCAACACCTGTAGGCACAGGAATGACGAACCAGATAATTAATGCAATAAATAAAGAGATCAGCGTCGGGAGAGCTTTAAATCCCATGTAATTTCCCCTTGTTGTACGGGTTTAATAAAATTTATAGTTCTTTATGAATGAATCGTTAAAGAAAATAACCACTAAGCTTTTATTATCGTTGAAGCGAGCAATAAACTGCAAAGAAAGTTTTGTTGAAACAGCGTTATATAGCGCAATGAAGTGAAGAATGATTTTTTTTAAACGAGAAAATAAGGCTTAAGGTTAAAATCCCTTATTAAATATGAAAGCATCATGCTACATTTTCAGCTTACTTGATCAAACAATAAGTATGGTATGACTCAATTTTCATGGCAGCAATTAAGACGCTTTGTTTATGACAACTTGCACAATGATGACTATAAAAGTACGGTCAGCACCTGCGTAAACTATCTATTGATTGCCTTGATTATTGGCAACGTTGCTGCGGTTTTGTTGGAGTCCGTCAACGAATTTTATCAACTGTACAAGCCTTATTTCGATATCTTTGAAAATCTCTCGATCATGATTTTTAGTGGGGAATATCTGCTCAGGCTCTGGAGTATTGTTGAGGAAGAACCACAAGAGGATGCATGGAAACAGCGGATTCGCTGGATGAAAAGTGGTGGGGCAATTATCGACTTATTGGCGATTTTACCTGCTTATCTCAATTTCATTGTTCCGATCGATTTGCGTTTCTTACGGGTCTTACGCTTGGTTCGCTTACTAAAACTGACCCGATATTTTGTTTCCCTGCAAATTCTATTGCGCGTGATTCAACGCGAAAAAGGCTCATTCCAAGCGGTCATTTTTATCTTGGTGATTATGATCGTGATGACGGCATCAGCGATTTATGTGGTGGAAAATAAAGCCCAGCCTGAGGCGTTTAGTTCAATACCACAATCGATGTGGTGGGCAGTAGTTACCTTAACCACGGTTGGTTATGGCGATGTAACACCAGTAACTAACTTGGGTCGGATACTTGGTGCATTCATTACCATTCTTGGCGTCGGTATTGCCGCTTTACCTGCGGGTATTTTGGCTTCTGGCCTTGCCAATGAATTAAATATGCGTAATCAGCGATTGGAACAGGAGTTTAGGGAAGTATTACAGGCCAAAGGTTTGGATCTGTTGCATGATCAAGTGGAAATTGAACGGATTCGCAAAAAGGTCGGTTTACCCAAAGAGCAGACCCATGAAATTATTATGCAACTGGTCAGAGAAAAGTTGCTAGAAGATCAGGAGCAGGAAAAGAAACTGTGCCGTTACTGCCCACACTGTGGTGAAAAGCTTCCTGAATAATTTGAAATTTATTATAAAAATGTAGCCTAAGGCTTCAGTATAAGTTGGTAATGCTTAGCTATTTATTCGGATGAGGCGACACTCGATTTGGCTCTAAAGCTCGGTAATACTGAGACTTAGGGCTTTTTATTAAAAATTAAAAGTTCAGTTCATTAAGCGTTACTTCACGCAGATATCATTTCATTTAAAAAAGTTAACAATAATCTTTATCATTTGTGATAGTTTCTTGTTAAATGTTTTGTAATTTTTAAGCTTCTTTTAAGTTTAAGCATACTATGAAGTTCTCCCAACATGATTAAGCGGCGTTATCTAATTTTATTATTGCTTCCACTGGCATTGATTTCCCTATTTGTCGGTGTAGGCGAGATGAGTCTTGCTGGTTTGTGGGCAGGCAATCCACAGGATTGGCAATTGTTCTGGACCAGTCGTTTGCCGCGTCTTATGGCAATTGTTGTGGCTGGCGCGGGCCTGAGCGTCTGCGGTTTGATTATGCAATCACTCAGTCGCAACCGTTTCGTTTCTCCAACCACCGCAGGTTTATATGACTGTGCCCGTTTAGGTGTATTGGTTTCGATTATCTTGCTACCGAGTGCTTCAATTTTTGTAAAAACAGGTTTTGCCATAACTGTGACACTGATCGGGGCAATGGCCTTTATGAGCATTCTGGCAACCCTCAAGCATCGAGATACCGTCTTTGTTCCTCTGGTGGGGATGATTTTTGGCAGTATTATCTCAGCCTTTACCACCTTTATCGCCTTGCAAATGGATTTATTGCAGAACTTGGCGGGGTGGTTGCAAGGTGACTTTTCCACCATTTTAAATGGTCAATATGAGCTGATTTATCTTAGTATTCCTGTCTTGATTCTGATTTATATCTTTGCCAATCGTTTTGTCTTGGCAGGCTTGGGACAGGATTTTGCCACCAATCTTGGACTGAATTATAAACAGACCTTATTTCTGGGTTTGCTTCTGGTCTCGGTGATTACCGGTGTGGTGATTGTGACCGTGGGTGCGATTCCGTTTCTTGGGCTGATCGTACCGAATTTGGTCAGCTTATATCTAGGTGACAATATCCGCCGAACCTTATCACATACGGCGCTCCTGGGTGCTTTGCTAGTTCTGCTGTGTGATGTTTTTGGTAGGGTAGTGATCTATCCCTATGAGGTGTCGGTGAGCCTGATTATGGGCATCGTTGGTAGTGTGATTTTCCTGTGGTTATTGCTCAGGAGATACCGCTATGCCACATAAAACCAAGCTCATTGTTTTAGCCTTTTTAACTATCCTCAGCATTGCCTTGTATTTGGGTTGGGGCTTAGGTGTGACATGGCAATATGCACTCGGTCTGCGTTTAAAAACAGTTACCGCAATCATTGTCGCTGGCGTTGCTGTAGGGGTGTCGACTTTGGTATTTCATACCATTGTCAATAATCGGGTCGTGACACCGCAGGCATTAGGATTGGATAAATTATATGAACTATCCAAGACCAAGATTATTTATTTCTTTGGTGCCAGCACCTTGCTGTCATTTAACTTTGTCTTGGATTATTTGATCAGCTTGGTGTTAATGCTGAGCTTTGCCTTATTGTTGTATCGCTTTATTTTCAAGAAAGTTGCACAGCAAAATATTTACTTCCTGTTGTTGGTCGGGCTGATCTGTTCGACTTTATTCGACAACATGACCACTTTCTTTCAAGTCTTGCTCGATCCTGATGAATTTCAGATTGCAGCCTATGCCGGTTTTGCCAGTTTTAATGTGGTGAAAATGGAAACTGTTGGACTGTCTTTACTGACCATTGTGCCGATTCTATTTTACAGCTTAAAGCATTATCACAAGTTGGATGTGATGGCGTTGGGACGCGATCATGCTCTGAATTTGGGTCTGTATTATGACAAGACCAGCCGCTCGCTATTGATTCTGGTGGTATTGGCATTGGCTTCTGCGACAGCCTTGGCAGGCCCGATGATGTTCCTTGGTTTGCTGGTCCTCAACATTAGCCTTGAGCTGTTCAAGACCCATCAACATCACATCTTATTAGTCGGCATTATTTTGGTCAGCATCCTGTGTCTGATGATTGGGCAATTCATCGTATTACATCTATTGAATCTTAAAACCACGCTCAGTGTGATCATTAATTTTGTCGGTGGAATTTATTTCTTCTGGATATTACTGAAGGAAAATAAAAAATGGCAATAGAGCTAAAGAATTTAAGCAAAAGCTATCAGCAACAGCAGGTGGTACAAGAGCTTTCACTCAGTATTGCCAAAGGTCAGTTTACGGCTTTTATTGGCCCGAATGGCGCGGGAAAAAGTACCGTGCTTTCGATTATGAGCCGTCTAATCGAGGCTGATCAAGGACAAGTTTTGCTGGATGGACAGGATCTACGCCAAATGAAAAGTGCCGAGATTGCAAAAAAACTGGCCATCTTAAAACAGTCCAACCACACCGAGTTACGACTGAGTATTGAAGATTTGGTGTCATTTGGTCGTTTTCCCTATTCGCAAGGCCGCCTAACGCAGGAAGACCGTGAGGTGATTGATCGTTCCATTGCCTATATGGATTTAGAAGCATTACGCCATCGCCAATTGAGTGAGCTGTCAGGTGGTCAACGTCAGCGTGCTTATATCGCCATGATTCTGTCACAAGACACCGATTATATTTTGCTGGACGAACCTTTGAATAATCTGGATATGAAGCACTCTTCACAGATTATGAAGGTGTTAAAAGATCTGGCTGAAAATCATGGCAAATCCATCATTGTGGTAATTCATGACATCAATTTTGCCTCGGTCTATGCCGATCACATCATTGCCATGAAAGAAGGGCAACTGGTCTATCAAGGTCATCCACAGCAGATGATGGATGAACGCATTCTCAATGATATTTTTGATTTTCATATCCCGATTCAACAGGTTCAACAGCACAAATTAGGTTTGTATTTTATTAGTTAGGAGTTCGTTATGCTTTTCAAAAAAACATTGCCAGTCATGATGCTGAGTGTGGTCTTGGCTGCATGTGGTAATTCCGAAGCACCTTCGGCAAAACAGGACGTAAATGCTACTGCGACACAGGATAGTTTGAGCTTTAATAGTAAGGCTGGTCAGATCACGATTCCTGCAAACTTGTCTCGTATTGCGGTACTGGATACCAATGCCCTAAATACCATTCATGCCTTGGGTGCGAGTGATAAAGTGGTGGCCTTACCCAAAGGCACGCCCTTACCGAAAGTACTGCAAGATTTTAATGATGGGAAGTATCTGGATATTGGAACAGCCAAAGAACCGAATCTGGAAAAAATTGCAGCCAGTCAGCCTGAGCTGATTCTCATGAGTGGCCGTATGGAAAATCTGATGGGGCAGATTAAACAGATTGCGCCGACTTATTTTGTTGATGTGGATTACAACGATCAGTTTAATTCCTTTAAACAGCAAACCCTAAATATCGCTGAAATGGTGGGTAAAAAGCCAGAAGCAGAGCAACAGTTGCAAACTTTAGAAAAAGACATTAACGCATTAAAAGCCAAGACTAAGGGTAAAACAGCGTTAGTGATCTTGGTCAATAACAGCAAAATTGCAGCTTATGGGCCAGGCTCACGTTTCGGTAATATCCATGATCTATATGGTTTTACTCCTTCAGATCCTTCAATCAAAGTGGGCTTGCATGGTATGGCGGTGTCGCATGAATTTATCGCTCAGAAAAATCCAGATTATCTATTCGTGATTGACCGCGGTGCTGCAATTACTGAAAATCAGCAAGGTGCAAAACAGGTCTTGAATAATAAGATTATCAACCAAACTAAAGCCGCGCAAAATGGCAATATTGTTTATCTAGATTCAAGTAACTGGTATTTAATGAACAATGGTTTGGATGGCATGAAGGACATGTTGAAAGAAGTGGCAGATGCCGTAAAATAAAAATTCAATCTGCTGATTTTATAACAAAAACCCGAAGGACTTCCTTTGGGTTTTTTATATGATGGGATTTAATAAATCACTACTTTTATAACATCATGCGTATTTCTTTATTGTATTTGGGCACGGCGATTTTAGCCATTTTGCTGCTGATTTCTGGAATTCAGCCTTTTGATCGAACCACATGGTGGCTTGAAGTGATACCCGTATTGATTGTGGTCCCGTTATTATTTGCCACTTATAAAGCTTTTCCACTCACTCCTCTGTTATATGGACTGATTTTCTTGCATGCCATTGTGCTGATTGTGGGCGGGGCATATAGCTATGCGCGTGTGCCGTTGGGTTTTGAAATGGCACAATGGTTTGGTTTAGAACGTAATCCTTATGACAAAATTGGACATTTTATGCAGGGCTTTGTCCCAGCCATAGCTGCGCGTGAAATCCTAATTCGCAACCATATTTTAAGCAAAGGCAAAATGCTGAGCTTTATTGTGATCTGTATTGTATTGGCCATCAGTGCCAGTTATGAATTGATTGAATGGGCGGCTGCATTGTCTTTGGGACAAGGGGCAGAAGAGTTTTTGGGGACACAAGGGGATGAGTGGGATACACAGTCAGATATGTTTTTTGCCTTGATTGGGTCGATCACAGCCTTATTGTTATTCTCTCGATGGCATGATCGACAAATAGCAGAGTTAATCTAGTCACTGCCAATGCAATGAATCTACCGTTAAGACACGGCAGATTCATTTTTTTGTGAATATTTGGCGTACGCTAGCGCAATCAATAGAATCGCTAGACCACCTAAACTTAATACAAAACCGACCCAAATCGGTGCTAACCAGCCCATATTATGACTGAGGACCCAACCACCCAAGAAAGCACCGAGCGCATTGGCCAAGTTGAAAGCTGAATGATTCAGTGAGGCCGCCAAAGTTTGTGCATCACCCGCAATGTCCATCAAATGGGTTTGTAAAGCACCGCCTAGACCGATTACGGTAAAACCAATTAAGAATAGGGCCGCAATTGCTGTATAAAGATTGGACATCATAAAACTGGCGGCAACAAAGGCCAGTGCCGAACTGATCAAGATCCCAATAATAGTTTTAAACAGATTTTTATCTGCCAACCAGCCAGCAACTAGACCACCAATCACCATACCTACACCCCAAATTGCAAGGGCCACAGGCACCACACGAATATCGGCATGGGTATATTCGGTTAGAATCGGTGAAACATAACTATACACCGAGAACATGCCACCAAAGCCAATTGCACCAACGGCAAGAGTCAGCCACATATTGATATTTTTTAAACCCGCCAACTCTGCTTTGATACTGGCCGTTTTCTGCAATGGGATATTGGGAACAAATAGACTGACACCGATCAGGGTAATAAACGCGATCACCGCAGAAAACTCAAAACCTGATTTCCAGCCAAATTGTTGACCCAACCATGTGGCAATCGGCACGCCAATGACATTGGCAATGGTGAGTCCCATCATCACTTGTGCAATCGCGGTGGCACGGCGTTGTTTGCCTGCCAGTTCAGCCGCAACCAATGCGGCTACACCAAAATAAGCACCGTGTGGAAATCCTGCAATAAAGCGAGACAGTAACATGGCTTCAGGTGTAGTGGCAAAAGCGGTTGCTGCATTGGCCAAGCCATAAAAAAGCATCAAGCTAAGCAATAGTGTCTTACGGGGTACTTTTGCGCCTAAGATCGCAATAATCGGTGCACCCACCATGACACCGAGTGCATAAGCGCTGATGAAATAGCCTGCATGTGGCACACTAACGTTTAAATCGGTAGCGATTTCCTGAATCAATCCCATTGCCACAAATTCAGTAGTACCAATACAGAAACTACCCACTGCAAGGGAGAAAATAACCAGGAATAAGGAATAGTTGGGTGAGGGAGATGAGTGCAAGGGAGAGCTTGACGAGGACATAATATCTCGAGTCTAAAAGTACCGCCGTATTATATTCGACTCGCTTTGGGAAAGGTGAAATAGAACACAATTTTTATCTCAATTGGTTTGGGGGCGGTACTATATAAAAACACAATAATTGAATGATAATTATTTTCATTTATGTATAATGCAAAGCAGACATTTTTTGATGCGCGCCGAGATAATTTACGCAGAATTTTGAGATAAATCGAATAAATAATAGTTTCACCATTTGAAACCATTTTTCATA
>NZ_JALGBR010000030.1:0-13999 GCF_022808535.1 Acinetobacter sp. NIPH1876 | reverse complement strand
AGTTCGTTGTTTTGTATCGGCTTTTTGATTCTGTATTCATCTAACATGTATGGGGATGAAATTTATTTATGCAACAAAGCCGTCGCAATCAGTATTTTCTTTTGTGCTAAAGGATTTCCTTCATCGAATTGATGAGAATGACGACGATCTAAGTTACTATGAAGTTGCATAAATTTTATCTTTCCAAGATACTCCCCCCAGTATATATTTTTTTTAGGAAAAATCATGTCTCATTTGCATCAAGATAAAAAAATACTTAATCGCATCAAGCGGATTCAAGGACAGGTTACTTCTGTTGAAAAGTCATTATTAACACCTGAAAGCTCTTGTCTTGAAGTATTACAACAAGTTGCAGCAATTAAAGGTGCTGTTAATGGGTTAATGCAGCAACTTCTTGAACAACATTTAAGAGAACATGTATTGAAAGGGGATCAAAATTTTGATGAAGAAGAAATGAAACAGTACTTATTATTATTAGATCGTTATTCAAAATGAGTAGAACAAAATGTTCTACTCATTTTTATTATTAATGGCAGTGACGATCCCCTGTCTTGCTATTCGTGTGGCAGCCTGAAGAATCAGTACCACCTGAATGAGCAAAAGCATTTGTTACCGCAAGCCCCATTAAACATACCAAGATTAGTTTTTTCATGTTGTTCCCCTTTTTTTATTGAACAATAAAATAAGCTTATAATTGTACAACAAACAAACGGAATCTTTCTAAGTCATTAGTCGAAAAAGAGTTATTTAGGCCACTTTTCATGATAGTCATCAATAATATATTCATGGACGTGTACTCCATTGATTCGATGCTGCTGCAAATGCTCATGATCTGGAGGTAAATCATCATGACTGTGGGGTAAAAGAGCCTCATCCTGTGATGGCCACAAACGCATTGCAAGTAATAAAGAAATCGTTGCAATCACTGCCATCGGTATAAAAGTTTGTAATGTTCCTATGTTAGTAGTGAGCCATCCAACCAAGGGATAAGTCACTAACCAGCAAGCATGTGAAAACGCAAATTGCGCTGCGAATAGAGAGGTCCTACTCTCACTCGATGCAGATTTTCGAATCAAACGGCCTGTAGGTGTTTGTGAAACAGAATATCCAATACCAAGCACAAACCAAAGTACAAGCAAACCATTATAAGATGTAATGAAATAACCACTTAACAGCCCAATTACAAGAATTGTTGTTCCCGTCAACATCACTGATCGATCTGGGAACTTATCCAATATCTTAGGCAAAATGAAAGCCGAAAGCATTGAACCAAATCCAAATAAACCAAAAGCCCAAGTAGTCGCATTTTCAGTTAGCTTAAATGTCGATTGAACCAATACCACGGTATTTACAATCACTACAGCGCTTGCTGACGCAATTGCTAAATTGAGAGCAAGCAATGCTTTAAGTCTAGGCGTATTAAAATAAATTTTAGCTCCCTGCTTAATACGGCTATAAACACCTCTAAACGCAGGTACTTTGGCAACTGGTAATTTCGCACTTACCACAAACAAAGCAGAACCGATAAAACCTAATACCGTTCCCAAAAATAAGTTGTGATAACTCATCAAAGTTAATAAAAATGCCGCGAGCATCGGACTAATAATATTTTCTAAATCATAGGCCAATCGTGATAATGATAGCGCATTGGTATAGTCTTTTTCTTCAGGTAAAACATCTGGAATCATTGCCTGAAATGTTGGTGTAAATGCAGCAGAAGCAGATTGCAAAATAAAAATGAGAATATAAATTTGCCAAATTTGTGTCACAAACGGTAGACACAATGCTGTTAATGCTCGAATAACATCTAGCCCAACCAATACTTTTTTTCTTGGTAATCGCTCAGCAAATGCAGATGCTATAGGCGCTACACCGATATAAGCAATCATCTTAATTGCCAATGCAATACCAAGAACTTGGGCTGCTTCCCCCTTTGCAATATCGTACGCCTGTAAAGCTAGGGCGATTGTGATTAACCCCGTTCCGATTAGCGCTATTACTTGGGCCAAAAACAAATGCCGATATGTTGTGTTTTTTAGTACTTCTAGCATCTTATGGATTCCTTTTAGAACCTGACTTCTTTAGCAATTGAATCTCCTTGGAATATTATTCCAAGGAGATTGATCAAAACTTAAAAGACTTTCTTCATTTCACTAAACTGCCCTTCTACAAGTAGAGTTACAGTCACTGGATTTTCCGTACGGTTACGCCAGAACCAACCATGCTTGCCATCAAAAGCTGCCTTTAAGACACCCTGCTGAGTTGTTTCATTCTTTCCTTTTCCATAGCCATGATAGAACCCTTTAGGAGCGTTCACTGGATCACCATGGGTATCATAATTAAGACCACCTCCAACAGCTTTCCAGTCAAAGTTGACACTTGCACTTTGTGGCATCGTCAGTTTCACTTCGGTTGCTTGGCCCGGTTTAAGCTCAATACTAATGCTCTCTTTATTAATAGCAGGCATAATCATTTGAGCATTATCAGTTGCCGTTTGAGTCGAAGTTTCTACTGATATTTGTTCAACACTATTCACTGCCTGTGCAGCATTGATACCATTTTCTGACTCTTCAGTTAGTGATTGTTTGATTTCTCCCATTTTCGTTAAACCAAGCACTTTACCCATACCTGTCGGATCAATTGCATACTCCGCAGGCATGACACAGGTAACTAGCACAATAACGGCACTTACGGCAGCAATTGCTGTTGATTTAATTAACTTTTTTGATGAAGGTAATTCGATATCTTTTGGAATTTCAGCGTTATACATAATTTAGATCCTTATTGAGTAATGAAGCCAGTAAGTTGATAGCCAACAAGTAAAAAACCGAGGAACATGAGGAAGACATTGCTTTGATAAGCTGTTTTAAAGAAATAAGGTGTCTTTCTCCAAAACGTCATTAATAACAAGATGATGCACAGAGCCATAAACTGGCCTAATTCAACCCCAATATTGAATGAGATTAAATTTGCCAACAGTCCATCACTCGGAACTTCATATTCCTGAATTTTTACTGCGAGTCCAAAACCATGAATCAGACCAAAAATTAAAGTCGCGATTTTCGTGTTTGGTTGAAAACCAAACCAACGCTGATAAGCCCCCAAGTTATCTAGAGCCTTATAAACAATCGAAAAACCAATGATTGCATCAATGATGTAGGCGTTTATCGAGATATTGTAATAAACACCCACCAGCATCGTAATCGAATGCCCAAGTGCAAATAGGCTGACGTACAAGCCGATATCTTTCATTCGGTATAAGAAGAAGATAATGCCAACAAGAAATAGTAAATGGTCATATCCAGTGACCATATGCTTCGCACCCAAATAGATGAATGGAATCACATGAATGCCATAAATTTCTTGAATATAGCCCTTATCACCTTCCGCTACTCCATGAGCAAAAAGTGTAGGGCTTACCAATGTAATGAATAAAGCAAGTAATAGCTTTATGTAAGCACTTAATTTCACAATGTGTGAAGCAATAATTTGCATGTATATCAAACTCCAAAATTTAAAATGAATTGAAAATCCATTAACTTTTTGGGCGGTTTAAAAATACGACTCACCATCAGATAAACATATTCTTTTGACCAATCTAAAATCGAAATCCCTTTTAAGAGATGAGCTAAAGCGGCCGATTTAAGTACGTCATAGCCAACAAAATGTTCATAGTAATTATCTTGGTGACTATGTGAATGTTGTTGGCTTATCTCATGATGGTGAGAGTTAATTGCATCAATTGAAACGTGTCTCTGAAATTCATTTTCAGTTACATGCTCTTTAAAGTGCAAACATAAAGCGAGACTGATCATGCAGACTAGCAACATCATCACAAATTTGTTTTGTTTATCTCGCAATATATTTGTCATTAAAGATGCCCCTAAACAACCTGTTTAGCAGCTTCGTTTGATTTTCTTGACCTACCTTGGTTAAACCACACATATAAGGTTGGCAAAATAATCAAAGTCAGTAAGGTTGATGAAATAATCCCACCAATAACAACAGTTGCAATTGGGCGCTGAACTTCAGAGCCAATGCCTACGTTTAAGGCCATCGGAATAAAACCTAATGAAGCGACTAAAGCTGTAATCAACACGGGACGGAGTCTTTCCATTGCACCATGTTTCACTGCATCAATGACACTTTCACCTTGAACTCTAAGTCGCTGAATGGCTGAAACAAGAACCAAACCATTCAGCACAGCAACACCCGATAAGGCAATGAAACCCACAGCCGCAGAAATTGAGAATGGAATATCACGTAGTGCTAAAGCAATCACACCACCTGTTAGTGCAAATGGCACACCTGTGAATACCAAGATACTGTTTCTAACATTACCTAAAGCCATATAGATCATGGCAAAGATCAGAATTAAAGCAATCGGTACTACAACCATAAGACGATTTGAAGCAGATTCCATTTGCTCAAACGTACCGCCCCAAGTCAGCCAATAACCATCTGGTAATTTAAAATCAGCATTCAGCTTAGATTGTGCTTCTGAAATGTAACTACCAATATCAGTTCCACGAACATTTGCTGTAATGACGATACGCCGTTTACCATTTTCGCGAGAAATCTGGTTTGGTCCTTGAACGTTTTTTAACTCGATCAATTCTGATAAAAGAACACTCGAACCATCAGCTAAGCTCACAGGAATCTGATACAGCTTTTCTAGATCTGTTACCGAGTTTTGATCCATACGTACCACAATGTCGAACTTTCGATCTCCTTCAAACACCTTACCTACTGTCTCACCTGTGATTAGGCTAGAAACCTGTTTTTGTACATCCTCTGCATCAAGCCCATAGTTGGCAATCATGTCTTTTTTCAGCTCAACAGAAACCATGGGTAAACCAGACATCTGTTCGACTTTAAGATCAGCAGTACCTTTGACTCCCTCTAAAATCTTAGCGGCAGCGTTTGCTGATTCAAGCAACTGCTCTAAATCATCACCATAAATTTTTACGGCAACATCTGTTCGGACACCTGAAATAAGTTCGTTAAAACGCATTTGAATCGGCTGTGTAAACTCATAATTGTTTCCATATACGCCTTTAGATACGCGTTCAATTTCAGCAACAACCGCAGACTTTTCCTTATCAGGATTAGGCCACTGACTACGAGGTTTCAGCATGACAAAGTTATCTGCTACGTTAGGTGGAACAGGATCAGTCGCAATTTCAGCAGTCCCCACTTTGGCAAAAATAGTCTGAACTTCTGGAATTTTCTTAATCTCTTTTTCTAACGTGTATTGCATTTCAATTGCTTGAGTCAACGACGTACCAGGGATACGCAAGGCATGTAGTGCTACATCTCCCTCATCCAAGGAAGGTATAAACTCTGAGCCTAAACGAGTCGAAAGACTTGCACTAAAAACAAAGAAAATAGAGACAAAAGCGATTAGCAAATATCTGTGATTTAAAGACCAATCTAGAATTGGGTTATAAAATCTTTTGATGCCATGGACGATTTTTGACTCTTCTTCTTTAATTTCACCAGTAGTGACCAATGCCACCATTGCAGGGACAAACGTAATTGAAAGAATCATTGCTGCCACTAAAGCCATAACCACTGTTGCAGCCATTGGTGTAAACATCTTTCCTTCAACACCAGTCAGAGTCATTACAGGTAGATACACCAAGATAATGATCAATTGACCATAGAGAATCGCTTTGCGGGATTCTTTAGTCGCCTCAAACACAGTCGTAAAGCGTTCTTGCCTTGTTAAAACTCGCCCAAGCTCTTTTTGTTTAATTGCCAACTTTGCTAAGGAGGCCTCAACAATTACAACAGCACCATCTACAATAATCCCGAAATCTAGTGCCCCAAGACTCATAAGGTTTGCACTAATTTTCTGGTTCACCATACCTGTGATTGTCATCAGCATGGATAAAGGAATGACCAAAGCGGTAATCAGCGCAGCACGGAAGTGACCAAGAAATACAAACAGAACAACGATTACCAGAATCGTACCTTCTAAAAGATTCTTTTTCACCGTCTGTATCGTTGCATCAACCAAAGTTGTACGGTTATAGACAGCTTTTGCTTCCACACCTTCTGGTAATGATTTTTGAACCTGTTGTAGCTTTTGATCAACAGCGTGAGCAACATTTCGTGAGTTCTCACCAATAAGCATGAATGCTGTACCCAGTACAATTTCTTGCCCATCTTTAGTTGCAGCACCTGTACGTAATTCGTGACCAATAGATATTTTGGCAACATCTTTCAATCTGAGGATATAACCATTGCTCGTCGTAATCGGGATATTCTGGACTTGCTCAATCGAGTTAATTTGAGAATCAGAACGAATTAAATACTGTTCACCATTTTTCTCAATATACCCCGAGCCTTTATTCATGCTGTTCTTAGAGATAGCCTCTAAAATTGTCTTCTGATCCAGCCCTATGCTACGTAAATAAGCATAATCAGGTTGAACTACAAATTGTTTGAGATAACCACCAATGGTATTGATTTCATTAACACCCTCTACATTTCGAAGCTGAGGTTTAATCACCCAGTCTTGTAAGGTGCGTAATTCCGTTGGTGAAAGTGGATTAGGATTGTTCTTGGCATTTTCAACGGTATACATGAAGATTTCGCCAAGTCCTGTAGAAACAGGCCCCATAGAAGTTGCAATTCCAACGGGAAGATTTGGTGTCACTCCTTGTAGCTTCTCATTGACTAATTGTCGGGCAAAATAAATATCCGTCCCTTCTTTGAAAATTGCCGTTACTTGAGATAGACCATATCGAGATACGGAGCGTGTATAGTCTAAATTTGGAATACCTGCCAAAGCAGTTTCAATGGGATAGGTCACTTGAGACTCCATCTCCATTGGAGAGAGTCCTTGAGCTTCACTATTAATCTGGACTTGTACATTCGTAATATCAGGGACTGCATCAATCGGTAACTTGAAATAGTTATAAACCCCTAATGCACCAACAAATAAAAATACGATAAGTACAAGCCAACGATTCTTAATCGAGAGCTTAACAATCTGGTCAAACATAGTCGCTACTCCCCTTAGTGGTCATGAGTAGCGCCAGATTTCCCTAGCTCTGCTTTTAAAAGATATGAATTTCCAGCGGCATAAACCTGTCCTACGCGTAATCCAGATTTAACTTCCACATACCCATTGTACTTTTCACCAAGCTCCAGAGGCCTAGCTTCAAAATCATTGCCAACACGAATGAATACAACATCCCAATCACGGAAGCTCTGTAGAGCATCTTCACGCACAACCATCGGCTTCAAACTTTGATTTTCAAAAATTTGGGCCGTGATTAACTGTCCTGAGCGCCACTTAAACTGGTTTGGTACTTCAATAAAGACCTGTGCTGTACGTGTCTTTGGATCAATGACATCACTGATATATTTAATTCGTCCTAAAGCTTCTTCTGTATCCACAGGGCTTTGAGGTTTAACTTTAACCTTATTGTTAGGATTTATAGCATTTAGCCTGTCAGCGGGAACATTAACAACTGCTAAAAGTTGAGAAGTATTTGCGATTTTAAAAATAGGTGTTGAAGAACTTACATTTGATCCAACAGCACCAAGGACTTCTAATATTGTTCCAGACATTGCAGCACGAACTTCAACAGTACCATTACTAGAACCACCATAAGAGTTGATTAAGTTATTCAACTCATTTGCACGAGTTTGTGCTGCGTCAAAGTCTCGTTTTGCTGAAATATAATCAATTTCAGGTGATACACGCTTTTGCCATAGCGCTCGTTCCTGTTCCATTTTTTGACGAGCAAACTGTAGGCTGTCCAAAGCAACTTTACGATCGGCATTCAAACGAATTACATCTTGGCTTTGAACTACAGCAAGTAAGTCTCCCTGACTCACCTTATCACCTAGATTACGGTAAGTTTTGATCAATGTCCCACTGGCTTTAGGCGTAATAAAGCTTTCAAAATTATCAGGAAACTTCAGTTCGCCTTTTAACTCCAAAGCATTTTCAAACATCTTTGATTCAACTTTTAAAAGCTCTAATCCACTGCTCTTAATACTACTGTCCAACATGGTGACACGGCCTTCCTTCGTATCCCATTTCCAAGTATGCTTTTTCCCTTGATAATCAACGTTTATCATCATTAAAAAGGAATGTGGCTCGTAAACAATTTCATTCCCAATTAAGTAATCACTCTCAGGTTGAAATTGAATATTTTGCTCGGCATCCAAACGTTTGATGTAGATATTTGCTGTTAAGTCTTCAGGTTTAAGTAGTTTATCTTTCAAATACCCATAAACACGGAGGTGTGGTTCCACTCCTTCCTCAAATATCTTGACCTCAGCAGAGAAATCTCCATCTCGATATAAACGACCACCGTGAGGCCCTTTCTCATCTCCAGCCACAGCTACTTTTTCTTCGGCGACCTCACCATGTGCGCTCGCTTGTGTTTTATTGCCCGATTTATACCAAGCAATTGCACATAAGACGATAAGTAAGGCAACGACACCAGTTGCAATCAATGTATTGGTTTGTTTATTCATATTCTTGCCCTTATTCTTGATCTAAATGAGTAATGTAGTTACGTTCGACATCTGCAATTTCAGTTTGCAAAGCCAACCACATATCGAATCGAGCAAGATGTTTGTCTAACCAAATTTGCTTAATATTATTGAATTCAAGTAAAGAGTTTTTCCCTGCTTGGTATCCCATTTCAGCAATTCGGAGACTCTCATTTGTTGCGGGCAAAACCGTTTGATCATATTGCTTAATCGCATCAATCAAGTTGGAAACCTCAATAGCCTTGTTTTCCAATTCAATTTTAGAATTACGATTCACAAGCACCGACTGTGTTTCTGCTTTCGTATGCTCTGCTTGAGCGATCGCAATATTGCCTTTATTTCGACTAAAAATATTGAGGGGTATTGATGTCGAAACCTGAAAGACTTTGTCATTGGTTTCTTGGTAGTTTCTAACCCCTACTCCCAAAGTAATATCTGGTATTGCTTCTTTACGAGCCAACTCAAACTGAGCTTTTTTCAGCTTTGAACTTAAAGTTGCTTCTTGCTCAGACAAACTTATTTTGTCTGTGAAATTAAAGCTTAGCGGAACCTCCAATGCACTACTGGGCAGGTTGGAAGTGAACTTAGAACATAGATTTTTCTGGAACTGAATCTTCTTCACTTCATTTTGATGGCGCAATTTCGACTCAGATGAAAGTGCTATGCTTAGTTGAGCATCGGAAGGAATTACTCGCCCGTACTTAAGACGTTCGGAAAGAACGTTAGCTTGTCTGGCATTCAATTTACTCTCAGAAGAATAAATTTCAGCACGCTGAGTAGCTACATACCAGTTCGCCATACAGATTCTTAAATCTGCTTTGAGTTCAGCCTGACGCTTTGCTATTTCGAACTGATTACGATCACCTTGAAAACTCGCAATCTGTTTTCTCAAGGAAAGTTTATTACTGAGGGGGATCTCTTGTGATAGCCCCAGCAAGGTTGTTGGGCCATCCAAATCTTTCAATTTTGAATTACCGAGATTATCCAACTCCATATTGAAAGTCGGATTAATTAATCTGCCAGCAAACTTTTGATTGATTTCATAAGCTTGCTCGGACTGCTGTAAGCTATTGAGTACAGCATCATTTGCGATTACCTGCTTTTGTAGTTCTGCATAATTCGTTTCTGCGAATACATTTGCTGCTGTTGCTACAAATCCACAGGTAAGAAATATCTGATATTTTTTAGACATGACTTTACCTATACAAAAAAATTAAAAACTATTTTTTGTATAGAAAGATCAATTACGTAGGACGATTAAATCTTTAGAGAAAGTATAAGAATTACTAAATACTAGAGGGGATCGCCGCTTTAAAAAGACTCGATAAACGGGCTTTTCAAAAAGCTGGAAAAAGAATAAAACTAGTGGAAGTGCGAAACTAAGAATAAAGATTGGATCTATGCTGAAATCACTATCAGAAGAAATTGGCTTTACTGAATGATGATAGATCGGCTCATCAAAATTCTTCCACGTATGTGCTTCTGCATCATGATCAGCAGAACTTTTTAGAGAATCATCTGAGTGCTGTAAAGACCAATGACTAGAAGCATCATCCTCTACAATGATACTCAACTCATGCTGATGTTCAATATTTTCAAGTAGAACAGGCGCCCACGCATGAACTCCCGTAATTGTTATGGTAAACAAAAACAGGACAAATGCGAGTATAAGCTTAGAAAACCTACTTGAACGCATAGTCATGAACATACTTCTGATTTGCTACCAAAATACTAAAAAGCGTTATTAAAGTAAATCCATCTCTCAAAAATTCTAGGAGTGAGTATTTTCTTATCTACAGTCCAAAATCTGCAAAAAAAAGAGTACAAGTACTCTTTTCTAACTAGGTCCATTTCAATTGAGAGCCTGCACAGAATGCTGCAACCCTTTCTGAATGTCTTGAACATGAGTTAAATCACTAAGCTGCTGACCCTGCTCTGGTTTTGGTTCATTGATATAAAACTCCTCAACAATATCCAGTCCCTCCTCACCTCCTACCTCAAATCTGGCATTACCATAACCTAGCCTTGCCACATGATCTAAAGCCTCCTGATAAAACCCTGCTGTCTTGCTTTGTCCATCGATCTGTTTGGCTGAAGTAATGGCTTCTTGTAGATTGATTCCATCACGTAAGGTTAAGTCCACGTAATAAATTGGGGTACGGTAACTTTGCGTTGTGCTTTTTCCTCGTAAGGTCAGTTGCAATGGCAAACATGAAAGTAAATCACCTGAAGCCGCATGGTAATAACGAAGCCGTGCAGCTAAGGTACGAATGCTATTGAAACCTGTAGTCCTAAAAATGAATGTACCCAACTCATCCGACTCATCTAGATTGACGTAAAGCCGCCCATAAGGCTTGCAGTGTCCACCTTGGGCCAAGGGGCATAAATCAGGTGATGGACATGGATGCTGTTCAACCCCGTTTTGTCCAAGTCGCTGACAGGTTTCACCATTACCAGTACAGATGGGCCGACCAGTTTGTCGGTCGAATAGAGTGTACTCAGCTCGCAAGTTGAGTTCAGGATCATTAAAAATCATCCGGACAGGAATGGTTCTGAGTTTCTGGTTTTGTGCCTTGGCTCTTAGCTGCTCATCCAGTGGGTGTTTCACCCAGCCATCCTTATTCTGAATTTGGCTAGTAATCGTAAATTGATCATCTTTTTCAGGCAGACGTTTACCATTCTTTTCGACCACTTTACCGATACTAATTCTGCCGAGTATTGGCGGTGTAATCGCTAAACCTTTGATCATGTTGTTTGTCCTATAAGTAAAATTTTACTGATTACCCCTTGCTATGTAAGTAAACAGAAATATGAAAAGCTACGACTTCGCAAAAACCGCCATTGTTGGTCTACCGCTCCTTCGGGAGTCGGTAGATCGGGGGTGGTTTTTTTGCGCTTTTGGGAAGAATGGATATTTCATGCATATATAGTTAGCGATATAGATGCATGGTTTTGATCGGGTCAGTCATCATTGCTATAGATTTGAAAACGTCGTGTCCCCACCTTGTTTTGTGGAAACTCATTGATTAGTTCAGGATGCATTTTCAATACAGCCTTATTATCTAAAGCAATGGAGTCTTTAGATCGTTTCCACGTCACTGAACCATTGGCAAAAGTTGCTCGTTCAGCATCTTTCATTAACATCTGAATTTGATGCTTAGTTTCATCAAAGCTGTTTTGGTGTTTTTCAATATGATGCTTTTCTTGAATCAGTTGAGCAAACAACTGATTGGCTTGTTCATTTTGACTGAGATCTTCGACACTGAGTGGAATATGTTGAGGATAGAGTTGCTGAATGGCTTTAGCTGCCGATTCACTGGCATCGACTGAAGGTGGCGTGTCATTTTCCACACACTCCCAAAAGTATCGCTCTGCATTCACAATATGTTGAATGACTGATTCACTGCGTGCCACTTTATAGATACGAGTTTCATGACCACAGATCAGCACACAAATATGCGCTGCCTTTTTGCCTGTTACAGCGAGTTGATGTTGCACCTGACACAATACGTATAAAGGCACACCATCTCGCCATAACTTTGCTCCATATTCCCCTGCGGTTTTGCATTCTAAAATCTGTACTTCCTCACTACCTACCACCGAGTAATCTAAGTTAGCCAGCATAAAATGCTTATCCTCATCAGGATGTTGTAGTACGGCATTGATACGACGAACTTTGTTGTTGGTATGCATGCTGTAGTATTCAGCGACCAAAGGTTCAAGTTGTTTACCCCAATATAAAGGGGCATGACCTGTGCTTTCATCTTCAATGGATTGTTTAACTCGACCTGTCTTGATCATCCACAGTTCTAGCATCGACATATAGGGATTAAGTCCACAGGCTGCGGCACAGTCACTACTGCCAATACCTTGGCGTCTGACTTCAAGCCATTCTGCTTGAGTCATATTCTTTGTATTGACCAAGCGTTTGGCTGTGAATAATTTTGGGGCAATAAATGGGGTACTTGCCTGTTGCATAGATGGATTTAAAATTGCGGTATTCATATTGAAGTCCTGATTATTTTGCTATGTAAAATGATGGGGATCACAAAAAATGGGCATAAAAAAACCACAGCCGAAGCTATGGTTTTAATAATTTTTAAAATTCGAAATTCCATTTAAAAATGCTTAGTTAGGTCTAACTTTCCATGATTGAAAAATGTATATTCCGCACTATGCAAGCATGTTAAGTGCCTGTTCCAATCCTCGTTGTTTGATCGATGCGCCAGCACCAAACCAAGCTGAATCAAGCCGGTGATCGGTACTCATGGCACGACGTTCGTGGTCTATAAATTCTGTGATTGAACACAGTAATCCATAGGCTGTTCCTTTGGCTGAACTTAGCTCCGCACCTCGTCCTTGACCATTAAACATTTCCATAGCTCGACTCATCGATTTGGCATTTGGTTCAGCTTTGTCCTTGCCATTGGCTTGGGCTTGTAAGGCTACATCACGGTAGAACTGGATGATGTTGTCCTCCTGATCCACCACGTTGTTCATTGTGCTGTTATTGAACACGGCATCAAAGTAAGCGGATGCTTCCATCTGACTCACTTTACGTTGTGTCAGTTGCTTCATTTCATACATGTGTTCATCCCATGCACGTACTGAAATACCGAGTTGCTGTTTGACCTTATCAGCATCAAATTTAGTACTGTGTGGAACTTTGACCACACCTGCACTGCTGTTCTGTCCTTTTAAGGCAATCGCTAAAGTATTGTTGCACACTACTCGGATCGAGGTAAATTGTGCGGTGGTGGCAAGGGTTCCGTCACATGCTGTTGCCAAGAGCATATAGCCATTACTGACATCTTTGCCCTTCAACATGGATGTTTGCCCTGTACGTGCTAGTGCCCAGAATTTCTTGCCACCTTTGAGTACACCTGCGGTTTCAAGTTCAAAACCTGATTGCTCGGTGAGGTCACGATAGAATTCTAAAATCTCTCTCGGTTGCACTTCCTGAAAGCGTTGACTGACGACTGACAGTGGAGCATGGGTATCAGAGCGATATAAAACTCGTTGTTCTTCATAAGGCATGATGATGCTTTGCCCACGGTCATTCTGCGCCATATAACTGACATTAGAAGATTCAATCCGCCAATCCATACCTGCCTGCTGTGCCCAGACTTCAATCGGTTGGTTTTGTGTCAGTTGATTCCCTAGTCCGTGCCAAGGGGTTTCTCCGACATACGCCATTTGTTCAAGTTGATGTGCCATAGTTTTATTCCTTTTAATTTGAAAATGAAATTTGAATTTGTGTGGTTACTAACGATCTTTAATGCAAAAGGTGCGCTGGAAACTTTTGGTAGCAGTTGTGGCAGAAGCATAAATTCTGCTGTGGTGGTGTGCTTTGTTCGGTAAATGAATTCAACACACTGCCGAGTACCGTTCCTGCTATTCCACCGACAATCGGTGGCAGATTGAAAGACTTTGCGACCGTGGTTCCCAATGCACCCAATGTGGTCGGTGTGACCAAATT
>NZ_JALGBR010000029.1:0-14920 GCF_022808535.1 Acinetobacter sp. NIPH1876 | reverse complement strand
TCGCTTCAATCATCGGCATAGTAATTTATACCTCGATTTGCTGAAACTACTCCGCAATGATCCTCTTTAACTTCCTAAGCCCCAAAATTATAACCAATCCATTGAATTTAATTACTTTTTATTTATGATTAGTTCGAAGATAAATTTTACTTATCACTCCTGATAAGCTGCTTTTATAATTTTTTAACTCAGCAGCTGTTGGATTCCCACATACACGGCTCTTACAGAAGCTTACTTTAAGTACCTCAAATTTTTATTTTCTCATTCAAGCTTTTCATCGCGCTCTCAGAAACCATCACGGCGACATCGGTTAATTTTTCTTTCAATGCAGCATCATTGCCTTGAATATAAATCGAGGTAAAGTGAAAGGTCTTTAACTTGATTGGCGTATTTAATATTTCTAATCGGCCATCGGTAATTTCTTTTAAAGCGGTTAAAGTCGGCACCACAGCGATCCCCAAGCCTTGCTCGGCAAGACGTAATAAGGTTGCCAAAGAATAACTGGTGATCGAAAGCGGCTCATCCAGTCCTTGTTCCTTCATTTTGGCTTTCAGCTCTTTATAGGGGTAGGTAATTTTTGGATAGGTCAAAATGGTATGAGACATTAATGTCTTAAATGACATTTGAGCAATCCCTCCTTTAAATGAAGGTGAAGCCAAGAAGCTAAGTTCAAAATCACACAGTGCCTGTTCAATACATTCAAAAGCCAGCGTTGGTCCGAGTAAAAAGGCCATATCGAGATCACCTGTGCGGACGCCTTCTTGTAAATTTGGGGTTAGATCAACCACGATTTCTACAGAAACTTTAGGGAATTCTTGCTGAACTTTCTCGATATATTCCACCAACCATGTGTAGACAATGGTTTCCGAAACGCCCAAACGAATTGTGCCAGTCAAATGCTGATTTTCAGTTAATTCTGCGATCAGTTCTGTTTCTAAACGCATCAACTTTTCAGCATATTTAAATAAGGTCATCCCCTTGTGCGTCGGTTTCAGTTGGCGAAAACTTCGATCTAAAACTTTAAATCCAAGGTCATTTTCAATCGCGGTGATTTTCTGTGATACCGCTGGCTGAGTAGTTTGTAATTTTGTCGCTGCCTTATTAAAACTATTCAGCGTCACCACCCAGTAAAATGCTTCTAGATTCTTTAAATTCACTTTAAACCAAAGCTCGCTATCCTTTTCTCACTATATAGTATGGGAGTGATCCGCCTGATTAAGCTACCTATTTATTGATTTTTGTTGCAGTCATTTGCAAACCGACTTATTTCACACTCACAAAGATGATATCTAAATCCTGTTTGGGAACGAAGTTGCGCTTGGTCATCTGAAATTGCGTTGGACTAATTTTTTCGACTTTGCCATTCCAACAAAATGAGACCAATTCATTCTTATCACGCTCAATCGTCAATTTAAAATTTTCAATCGGTTTAGCCCAGTTTGCCCCCGTGGTCAGAATATAGCTTAAAGCATTAAACGGTGAATTCTCTGCTTTGGCTTTTTTTAAGCCCTGTTTAAATTGCGCATCCATACAAAAGTTTTGATTATATTCATCAGGATATAGAGCAACCGCGCCACCCACCAAAGGTTGATATTGATGCTGAATTTTGGTCAGAGCATTGGCTTTAAAGGTTTGCTTCCAACTATAAATCACTTGAGACGACCATGGAATTTCATCATCTTTTTTAAAGTTCGCCAATATCTTCTGCATTTGTGGCTGCTTACATTGCTTTAATTTATCGACAAAATAGCGATCGTCATCATTGTTACGCATCCAAGGATTAAGCATGTCGGTTTGACTAAAACCACATTGTTTAAATAGATCTGTTGCATCAATCAACGGCGACTTTTCATCCTTTTGGATAAAAGTACGCACATGCATTTCTGGCTGAATATTTTGACCATCAACAATAATTTTAAAGCTTTTTAGCAATGCTTCGGTATGGGCAAAATCCGCTTCAAAGAAGTTATCGATACGTGGTAAGGGAAACAAAATGGTTTCCGTCACATCTTTATTGCTTAAGTTTTTATAAAGATAATTCACTTTAATCAGTTTTTTGCTAATAAATAAGTCTTCACTTTGCATCGCAACATGCTCATTTTTAAGATAGGCCACTCCGCCCGTTCCCACATAGCCTGTTGAATCATTAGCTAGGCTATAGGTCGGTATTTGCAGCAAAATAGAACATGCCAAGATGATTTTTTTCATTTTTAAGTGTCCAATTTAAGACTGTCATTATCAGGATCAATCATAGCGGCTTAAAGGCGCATATGTTTACTTTTTTACTTATTGTACATTTAAAAAAGGAGCAGTCTGTTGATCACAAACTACTCCCCTGATTCAAACTTTTATATTCAAGTTCAAAATTTTATCAAACCCTGAACGCTGCTTTTAGCAAGATGATTTACTTTAATCGAATCATTACCGTTTTAATCCGATTGCTCTCCATCTCGACCACTTCAAATTGTAAGTCTTGATAGTCCAGCATTGAGCCAACTTCCACTAGGCCGTTACTTTTATCGAGAATAAGTCCCGACACGGTAATATAAGCGGTCTCTTCATCGACTAAATCGACGCCTAACTGTAATTCAAGTTGATACAAATCTAACGTGCCTGCAGCTTTCCAAGTACGTTGATCAACTTGAATCAAATCAAGCTGCTCATCTGCATCTGGAAACTCACCGGCAATGGCTTCAAAAACATCCAACGGTGAAATTAATCCCTGCACATTTCCAAATTCATCATTAACCAGTACCAATGAGCCTTTAGAAGTCCGCAATGTATTGATCACATCAATCACTTTCATTTTTTCAAAAATAAAGATCGGACGTTGTGCTTTGATCAAAGATTTTAATTGCGCTTCATCATCCAGTACATCCAAGATTTCCTTGGCGCGAACCACACTTAATACTTTATCCAAACTGCCACGACATACAGGAAATAAACTATGCGGTACAGATAAAATCTGTTCGCGTATTTTTTCAGGCGTTTCGTTGATGTTAATCCAAGAAATTTGACTACGTGGCGTCATAATTGAAGCCACAGATCGTTCTGCCAGTGTTAATACGCCCCCGATCATATAACGTTCTTGGTCATCAAATGTTTGTTGTGCTTGCAAATGTTGCAGCGGATTGGTCGCAGTGGTTTCGGCCTTGCCACCCATAAGCTTTAAAATCGTATCCGCAGTTCGATTACGTAGCGGAATCTTCGACTCATGCTTTGAACGGTTACGTTGCGTAAACTGGTTGAATGCCTCAATCACAATCGCAACACCAATACCCGAGTAGATATAGCCTTTAGGAATATGGAAACCAAAGCCTTCAGCAATCAAGCTAATACCAATTAACAGTAAGAAACTTAAGCAGAGAATGATAACGGTTGGATGTCGATTGACGAACTCTGTTAAGGGTTTAGAAGCCAGCAACATCACCAACATGGCCACAACCATTGCCACCATCATGACGTAGATATTATCCACCATACCAATGGCGGTAATCACCGAGTCTAATGAGAATACGGCATCCAATACCACAATCTGGGCGACAACTGCAGTAAAGCTTGCATAGACCACATTGGTGGTAATTTTGACTTCTGCTTTGCCTTCCATCCGTTCATGTAATTCACTTACCGCTTTATACAGTAAGAATAAACCACCGAATAAAAGAATCAGATCTCGGCCCGAAAAAGACCAGTCAAAAATAAAAATAAGCGGTTTGGTTAAGGTGACTAACCAAGAAATGGCGAACAGTAAGCCCAAGCGCATAATCAAGGCGAGCGATAAACCAATGACTCTGGCTTTATCACGTTGGGAAGGAGGAAGTTTATCTGCCAAAATGGCAATAAAGACGAGATTATCAATCCCTAAAACAATCTCTAAAACGATCAGAGTAAGCAAACCTACCCAAATCCCTGGATCTAATAAAAATTCCATTATTTACTCCTTACATAAAAACAAGGAGTCATGAAATTGTATTTTAACTTTGTACCCGGCGAGGGATCCATTTATGTTAACCTTTTTGACAATAGTTGCTCTGATTATGCCTAATCTTTCAGAATTGAGTTTATTTTTTTAAAAATCATATACAAGCTAAACAAATATGAACAAATCAATTAAATATCAATATGATATATAGAATTAAAGCTCATATTTTAATTATATTTTGAATAATTTGTTACATATTTTAAGCAATGAGATTCACAATAAAACCCATTAAACCAAACAATTAAGGACATTATTTTTCAGATTTAAAAGAGACCTAAGCAAATAATCTAAGCTATTTTTGCTTACCAATTTTAATGCTATAGCGACACTTGGCCGATTGCTCTAGTTCATCGAGTACCATTCTTTTGCTGTTTATTTCTTCACACATCGCGGATTCCTTTTTGTGAATCTTTCTCAATTTGTTAAGATGAGCGACTGAGGAAGTCATTTAATTTCTCATACCCTGTTGACTTAATTTTGACAGAAAAGAAGGCCTTTCAAAGGTATACTTTCTTGGCAATTAAGTCGAATTTTACAGTGGTTGTTAGAATTGGCGAGACAGCCAAACGTTCAAACTAAACTTATTTATTATTTAAATTTAAGGATTTAACATACATGAATAGCGCTGAAATCATGGCTGACCTTTCATCTCATACGCCGATGATGCAGCAGTATCTCAAAGTCAAAACAGACTATCAGCATGCATTGCTGTTCTACCGTATGGGTGACTTTTACGAGCTATTCTTTGAAGATGCGCATCTAGCAGCCAAACTTTTAGGTATTACCCTGACTCATCGTGGCAAAGCCAGTGGTCAACCTATTCCTATGGCTGGCGTTCCTTATCATGCAGCAGAAGGTTATCTCGCGCGTTTAGTCAAAGCTGGGCGAACTGTCGCGATCTGTGAACAAGTCGGTGAAGTCACAGGCAAAGGTCCTGTAGAACGTAAAGTTGTCCGTATTTTAACGCCAGGAACCTTAACCGATGATGCCTTACTTGGCAGCTATCAATCGTCAAATCTAGTCGCACTGTGTATTCAACAAAATCAAATTGGTTTTGCTTTGCTCGACTTGAGCGCAGGTATTTTTAAAGTTCAGCAACAAGACTATAAACCAGAGCAACTTGCAATTGAGCTGGCGCGTTTAATGCCAAGCGAAATCCTCATTGACGAAGATCTTATTGATAAGAATATTATTGAACAGATTAAAAAAAATCTGGACTGTCCAATCACCAAACGTCCAAACGTTGATTTTAATTTGAATAATGCACAAAAAACATTGTGCGATCAGTTGAGTGTTTCAACGTTATCTGGGTTTGGATTAGATCCGATTCCACTCGCGAAAGCTGCTGCCGCAGCGTTGATTCACTATGCGAAAGAAACCCAAAAAACAGCTTTACCCCATATTCGTTCAATTCAAATTGAACAAAGCACAGACTTCATTGCACTTGATCCAATCACGCGTCGTAATTTAGAAATTATTGAACCGTTGTTTGATCATGGTACATCGCTGTTCCAATTGATTAATGACTGCCAAACTGCCATGGGTGGACGCTTACTAAGCCGCACGTTAATGCAGCCTATTCGTGACACGGCAGTTTTAGATGCACGTCTTGATGCAACCGAACAACTGTTAAAGGGCTATCATGAATCGCCACTTCGTCTAGTTTTAAAAGAGATTGGCGATATTGAACGTGTGCTAAGTCGTGTTGCACTCGGCAGTGCTCGTCCACGAGATTTAGTACAACTGCGTCAAGCTTGTGCACAAATCCCTTACCTACGCCACGCCTTAGATCCTGTTTTAAAGACCCAGCAATCTAAGTTATTAATTCAATTAGATGAAGAGCTTGGTGACTTTAAGAGTCTGCATCAACATTTGATGGCTGCAATTGTTGAAAGTCCACCCGTATTACTACGTGATGGCAATGTAATTGCAGAAGGTTATGATGATGAACTGGATGAGTTACGTAAAATCCGTGATCATGCTGGACAATTCCTGATTGACTTGGAAATAAAAGAGCGCGAACGTACTGGGATCAATACCCTTAAAATCGGATACAATCGTGTCAGCGGTTATTATATTGAACTCACCCGTGCGCAGGCAGAACAAGCTCCAGCGGACTATATTCGTCGTCAAACCCTCAAAAATGCAGAGCGTTATATCACACCTGAACTGAAAGGTTTTGAAGATAAGGTTCTTTCTAGCGAATCACGTGCCCTCGCTCGTGAAAAGCTTTTGTTTGAATCATTACTCGATGAATTGCGTCAAAATATTGCACATTTACAGATGATGAGTGCTGCAATTGCCTATATTGATGTGCTAGCAAACTTTGCACATCAAGCTCGACTCAACAATTGGGCTAGACCTGAATATACGCCTGAAACCAGTATCAAAATTCAGGCAGGTCGCCACCCTGTTGTTGAAGCTTTAAATAAAGCCCCATTCACCCCAAATGACACCTTCCTAGATAGCCAACATCGTATGGCGATTATTACAGGACCAAACATGGGGGGGAAATCGACCTTTATGCGTCAGACCGCCTTGATTAGTCTGCTTGCCTATTGCGGTAGTTTTGTACCAGCTAAATCAGCAAAACTGGGTTCGATTGACCGTATCTTTACTCGTATTGGTTCTGCTGATGATTTATCGACAGGTAAATCGACCTTCATGGTGGAAATGACCGAAACCTCTCAGATCCTGCACCATGCCACCAGTCAGTCTTTAGTGCTGATGGATGAGGTTGGTCGTGGTACCAGTACTTATGACGGTCTTTCTTTGGCCTGGGCATGTGTGGTTGATTTAACCAAACGGGTGAAATGCCTGTGCCTATTCGCAACACATTATTTTGAATTAACAGAATTAGGTGGTGAAGCGGGCATTGATAACTATCATGTTACCGCACAAGAACTCAATGGCAATTTGATTTTGCTGCATAAAGTTCAACATGGCCCGGCTAGCCAAAGTCATGGTTTACAGGTTGCCAAATTAGCTGGTATCCCTGCCAACGTGATTAAAGAAGCACAAAAACGTTTGAAGATCTTGGAAAAACAACAGCATCAACATTTGCAAAGTAGCGTGCAGAATGATTTGTTTAGTGCAGTTGAACATGAGATCGAAACTCAAGTCATTGAGCGAGTTATTGAGGTTGAAAAACCATCACCTGCTTTAGAATTATTACATCAAATCGATGTCGATGATTTAACACCACGTCAGGCATTAGAGCAGCTTTATTCTCTAAAAGCTGCTCTGAAATCTTAAATGTACTTTCTGGAACAAGTTGATCATTACAGCTTGTTCCAGAACCATTTTCTGTTTATTTTTGACTGATATCACTCAACCTAAAAAGACTGAATAGATTTTTGTTCAGTATCCAACTAAGGGAAAGCACAATTAATATTCTGTTTAAGCCACTCGAACACTCAGAAATTGATTTAATCTGGCAACAGATTAGTCGGCGTGAACTGATCACTCAAATGTATATACAGCAGAGTTTAAATTTACAATTAATTGATTGTTTTTATGATGAGCAAAATTGGGATGCCTATCATTTGGAAAATGATCCCCCTTTACTCAAAAATTTACATCAACAAGGAGCTTTATGCGTAGGTGGATTTGACGAATCTAATCGACTGATTGCTGTACAGGTCGTTTCCAATCAGCACATTGCTGATTATCCTGAAGCAAAGTTACTGCAATATTTTTATGTGGATGCCGATCACCAAGGTTTAGGTATCGGTACTCAGTTGATGCAAGCTGCTATCGCATCTGCAAAGCAACTCAATGCAAAACAACTCTATATTTCGGCTACCCCAAGTAAGCGCACTGTAGACTTTTATCTTAAACAAAGTGCCCAACTTTTAGCACAACCTGATCAGCAGTTGTTTGAACGAGAACCAGAAGACATTCACTTGCTCTACACGCTTTAAGTGCTAACCAAGCAGAAATGAAAGCATGAAGATGGCTCAACCTCGTTAATTAGCTGTTTTAACTGAGAATAAAAATAAGATTCAGTTGCAATGATTAGGTCAATTGAGCTGACCATCACTTTATTTTTTAGTCAAAAAATCTTAGCACCCGATAATATTTTCTTTATTATCAATATATTAATTCATTTTTCATATGTATAAATAAACAATATCAATAAAAGCAATTGTTTGTTTACCCCTTTTTTGCCTACAATACCTCATTCCAAACAAAAAACCGTATTTTTAGGTAGCTGTCGCCATGACCTTTGTTGTCACTGAAAATTGTATTAAATGTAAATATCAAGATTGTGTTGAAGTTTGCCCTGTAGACTGTTTCTACGAAGGTCCTAACTTCCTTGTTATCAATCCAGATGAATGTATCGACTGTGCTCTATGTGAACCAGAATGCCCAGCAAATGCAATTTTCTCTGAAGATGAATTACCAGAAGGTCAAGAAGTCTTTATCGAACTCAATGCTGAATTATCAGAAAAATGGGCGGGTAATAACATCACGCAAATTGGTGAACAGCCAGCAGACCGTGAAGAATGGAATGGTAAGCCAGACAAGCTACAATATTTAGAAAAATAATTCAAAAGGCCAGTTTTACTGGTCTTTTTTATACCTGAACCACACATTTCTTTGCAATTACATCATTATTCATGCGCTATTTTGCATTAAAATAGTACGCCTACAGATTTTGAACTGCCTTTTTATGATGCGAAATAAATTACAGGGTCTATTATCATTATTTATCATCCCTGTGATGATGGCGGGCTGTACCAGCTCAACGACAAAAGTAAATCAGCAGCAAGGTAAAAGAATTTACATTCCCCAAGAACAAGTCACTTTTACCCGCCCCATCCCAAACAAAGTTGAACCTGCCTCTTATCGCCAATGGCTGAATCAAGGTGAAAACTATGCACGTGTTCGAGAATATGAACAATTTCTAACCCGTAATAATGTGGCACATATTATTCCAAGTTTTGAATTATTACGTACTGCTCGGGACTGGCAAAAATGCGGTCGTACTGAATATATGGTGCCTAACCGTGAATTGTGGAACAACTCCCTTTCGACCTTACGTGTCTTTAAATACTTAATTGCAGCCAAAATCTTGACCGATTTTGAGGTGACTTCTGTCTATCGAGACTTGCCACTCAATCAATGTGCAGGTGGTGCTGGCTCGTCGAAACACTTATTCAATTCAGCCATCGATTTTCGTATTGGACCTGAATATCCTCAACCGCAAGACTATGCCTATATTGAACAAACCAAGTTTAAGCTATGTCAGTTCTGGGCCCAGCATGGTCAAAGCCTAGATTTAGGCATTGGTTTATATAGTTCTGGTCAAATCCATATCGATACTCAAGGCTATCGGACATGGGGACCTGACTTGACCCGTAATAGTTCAATGTGTAATTTCTAAAACAGATATCTGAATAAAAAGAGATCAAAATGATCTCTTTTTTTGTTTCAATCATGCGGATTCATGCCGCAATAAAATTGCACTCTGAGCATAAACGTTTAAAATGCAGAGCTAACAAATTGGTAGGTAAACTTGATTATGCAACAGATGTGGACCGAGATTGATGACTATATCAATTCACATTTAATTCCCACAGACCCTAGACTTCAACATGCATTAGATAATACTGATACTCAAGGCTTTTCTAATCATTTGGCTGTTGCACCTAATCAAGGTATGTTTTTGCAAATGTTGATTCAAATGAATCAATGCAAACGCGTATTAGAACTCGGTACATTCGGTGCCTATAGTACCATTTGGCTAGCCAAGGCCCTTCCTGAAGATGGCTATCTACTGACGGTTGAAGGACGCGATACTCACGTGGTTATCGCTCAAGAAAATATTGATTATGCCAATATGCCGACCAATATCGAACTCAAAAAAGGTCGTGGTGCCGATATTATGAATCAGCTGATTGCTGAAGACAGCGAAGCATTTGATTTGATCTTTATTGATGCCGATAAGCAAAGCTACCGAGAGTATTTTGAACTCAGTCTAAAACTGTCTCATCCAGGCACAATCATTGTATTAGATAATGTGATTCGTGCAGGTGCGATCATTGATGAAAATAACAAGAAACCAAGTATTGAAGGAATCCGTGAAGCATTCACCGCTTTGAAAGATCATCCTCAGCTGCTTTCTTGCACAGCTTTGCAAACGGTTGGTTCAAAAGGCCATGATGGTTTTGCCATTGCAATCGTAAAATAGAGATTAAAAAACAACCTATTTAATTTAGTTGTGCAATATCAATAAATTATATTTATCTCCAGTGCTTTTCCATACAGTTATCCACAGGAATTGCGGATAACTATATGGAATAAAATGAATCACTTAGCAACTAATAGTGGAACATTGGCATTTCGGAAGATCGTCGTCGTGATACTGCCCAAGAAGAATTGATGAATTTTACTGTGACTAAATGCACCTAATACAATCAATTGAATATCATGTTCTCTTTGATATTCAAGAATATTTTGTGCTACATCACCATAACGATAGACTGAAACCACTTCCAGACCTGCATCAGTGAGATACTTTTCAGGTTCGGCCAACATTTCCGGATGATCACCTACATAGAGCAAATGGCATTGTAATGTTTTCAACAAGTCACTTTGAGCAATGCGTTGCAACATCTTTTGGCAGGTCGGTGAATATTCATAAGCAAAGATAAAGCGTTTCGGTGGCTGGAAATGTTCCCCAACGGTAATAACCGTACAATTTGCACCACGAATAAAGTTTTCAACATTACTTCCAATCGGCTTGTTCTTCTCAGCAGCTCGCTCACCCACTCGACCGATAATCACCACATCATTTTCATTGAGAAGATTAAAGCTTTGCTCAAGAAAATCGCCTTTTTCCTGAATTTTGGTACTGCTTAGACCGTACTGTTTTTCGATCAACTCAGAAATGTGATTCAGCAAATTATTACTATAATCGAGTGCTAACTCACTCTGTTTTTGTTCCAACTCTGCGAGTTCTTTAAGTAGCATGGCATTACTTTCAAAGCCAATCACGCCACTGATTTCACCTAAATGGTAGCTAGCTGGGTAATAGTCCAGGATTTGCAACAATACCAACTCTCTTTGCGTTTGTTTCGCAACCCATACTGCTGCTTCTGCAACAGCATCAATGCAGGGTGAAGAATCAATACATGCAATTACACGGTTCATTTTCGCCTCTCTCTAGGTATGTACCTTAGGTCTTCTACTTATTTTTAACTTAACATAGATAAAAGCATGGTGGGTTAAATTTATGTATCGAATCTCATACACTTTTTTATTCGCTTCGGTAACGAATTAATTTTGCGGGGTTCCCTGCAACCACTGCATAATCCTCAACATTTTTGGTCACCATACTGTTCATTCCAACCACAGCATGATCGCCAATTTTGACTCCATCTTTAATTCCGACGTGCGCTCCTAGCCAGACATCTCGACCAATCTCAATGCCTTTAGACGTAACAGGTTGTTGATAGATCGGACGATCCATTTCCATGCCATGATCAAATGCATATAGATGACTATAAGCCGCAATTCGAACTTGATCATGCAACTTAATCCCTGTACGACCGCCATCTAAAATACAATGATGGTTAATTGCCACTTCATTGCCAATTTCTAAAGGGCCATGCAAAGTACAATCTGCAGCAATAAAGGTATTATCTCCGATACTGATCTTGCGACCACGTTCAGCAAAGATATGGGCCAAGGGTGAAATAAAGCAGTTTTGACCAATTTCAACCGTTTCCATATCCATCAAATAGGCTTGGTACTCGGCTTGCCATGCTTCAGCCCATTCGCGATGTTTGGGTTTTAAAGTCCAATATAACCATGGCATATAGTTCAAACGATGCTTATGCTGCTCTCGGTATTTTAATAAAGGATCATTCATCATGTGCGTGTTCCTCTAGGACTTTCAGCTGCTCACGTCCTCTACTCACATCTTGCAGTTTTAACCTTAATGGTTCAATTTGATGCACTTGAACTCGTGCCTCAATCACGACACCTGTTTCGGTATATTGTTCTTGATACTCGATCTGCTGCTGCATCAGCTCATATTGCATAATCGCCCATTCATTGAACAAACACGCAAAACGAATTTCTTGCTTTTCAATCAATTCGATTTTTTCTGCCAAGAGCAAACATTGTCCTGCGCAACCACCGTAGGCACGAACCAAACCACCTGTACCCAGTTTAATTCCACCATACCAACGATTCACTAATACAATCACATTGGTTAAATCATTACCTTCAATGGTGGCAAGTATTGGCCGCCCTGCTGTTCCTGAAGGTTCGCCATCATCATTAAAACGAACATGATGGCCGATCTTCCATGCCCAGCATTGATGCGTGGTGGATAAGTCTTTGTTTTGTTCTAAAAAAATTTTCACTTGTTGTTCATTTTCAACAACTGCTGCAATCGCTTGGAAACGACTTTTTTTAATGTCTTCTTCAAAAGTTACCGAACTGGCAAGGGTGAATGGCATAGAACATGATTAAAAATTTAAAACGCGATTATAGCTTTTTACAGCACAAATAAAAAACCTCGCATCAAGCGAGGTTTTCAATCAGCACAAGTTAGCGTTCACGCAATGCTTCTTTGGCTTTATTAAACGGTTTCAACAAGTAATCCATAATGGTTTTTTGTCCAGTACGAATATCCACTGTCGCTACCATCCCTGGAGTAATACTGAATGCCTTACCCGCTTTGTTATATAAACGGTCAGAATCAGTACGAATGTATACACGATAATAGAACTGATCTTGCTTGACCTCATCACGAATGGTATCTGGGGATATCACAGTCACTTTACCGTCTAACCCGCCATAAATTGAGTAATCATAGGCGGTAATTTTGACTAAAGCTTCTTGCCCCGGGCGAATAAACGCAATATCACGCGGTGAGATACGCGCTTCAATCAGCAATTTATCCTCTAAAGGAACAATGGTCATCAACTTACCATTCTGAGGAATAACACCACCTAGGGTCGTAACATCAATTTCTTTCACTACGCCACGTACAGGTGCTTTAAATACCGCACGTTCTAAACTGTCATTTCGACCATTCACAATCTGCTGCTGAGTTTGAATATCGGTATTCGCCTTAGACAATTCTTCTCGTGCTTTGACATAGTACTGGTTGCGCGTATCATTGATTTTATTGTTTAAATCATTGGCTTCACGCTTTAAACGTAATACTTCAACCTCACTGGCCGCCCCTTTTGCCACCAATGGTTCTGTCATTGCCAGTTCTTGTCTTACCAACTTAGCTGCTTGCTCGTAACCTTCAATTGACTGTTCCAAATTAGCACGTCGTGACAAATATAGCGCTGTTTCTTCTTGCACCAATTTAGGACTCTTTTGCACGTCTTCAGGAAAACTTAATGGTGAACCCGTCACTTCAGCACGTAAACGTGCTGCAGTTGCCTGTGCTGAAGTCAGTAAAGACTTTGACTCTCCAACATTCGATGCAAATCGGGTTGGATCAAGTTGTGCAAGAATTTGCCCCTTTTCAACCACATCACCTTCATTGACATCAAGTTTAGTGAGAATTCCCCCTTCAAGTGATTGAATAATCTGCTCTTTTGAAGAGGGAATCACTTTCCCCGTACCCGTTGAAACCTCTTCTAGATTAAATAACCATGCCCAGATTAAGAGTGAAAGTAAACCAATCCCAATCATCCAAACAACAAGCGTCGAACGAGGTAACTTTGGTTCATTATAAGTTACGTTCATGGGACGACTGCTGTTCTGTTGTTGTTCACTCATAAAATTTCCTCAAAGTATTAAACTATTTTTTGTTTTATTGATGATTGTTGTAAAACTTGATCTACAGGTCCATCCATGACGATCTTGCCTTCATTCATGACAATAATTCGGTCAACCAATTCCAAAACTGCACGTCGATGCGTTGCAACAACTAAAGTTCGATAACCAAGCCAAGTTTTTAAGTGATCAATCAATTGCTTTTCGGCCACATCATCAATGGCAGCAGTTGGTTCATCTAGCAATAAGATATTCGGCTGACGAATCAATAAACGCGCCAACAATAAGGCTTGTCGTTGTCCCCCAGAGAAACCAACGCCACCTTCTAATACCAAATGATCTAGGCCTTCTTTCTTTTCATGCACAAAACTCAGTGCACCAGTCACTTTTAGTACCTTTAATATATCCTCGTCACGCGCTAGAGGTGCGCCAAGGGTTAAGTTTTCACGGATGGTGCCATAAAATAGATGTGCATTTTGATTAAGTAAGCCCATATCACGACGCACATCGGCAGGATCAATCAAACTAATATCCAGATCATCTAAATACACTGAGCCAGAATTCGGAAACTGCATCGCAGATAAAATCTGTAATAAGGTCGATTTACCTGCACCATTGCGTCCTAGAATTGCAATACGCTCACCTGCACGAATCTTAAGTTGTGGAATAACCAAACTTGGGCGTGGGTCATCTTCCGTATATTGGAACACCACTTTTTTCAACTCATAATCGCCATGCAACACTTCTTTATGTACCAAATGTGCTTGATCTGGTTGATCGACAGGTTTCTGCATTAACTCATCTAAGCTTTTCTTCGCCACTTTTGCCTGTTGCAAACGTCCCAAAATACCCGTGATTTGTGAAATTGGTGCCAACATCCGTGAAGATAAAATCGAACACGCCACCAAAGCACCTGTGGTCATATCGCCTTTCATCACCGCAAAACAACCCACTAGAATCACAGCTGCATAAGTTAGCCCCTGAATCTTTTGCGTCCACGCAGTCAGTACCCCCACAATCTTACGTTGCTGCATACTGATATCAGCAGACACTTCGTTCATATGGTTCCACTGGTTTTGGAAACGTGACTCCGCGCGTAATAATTTAGGGGCTTAGGAAGTTAAGCATATTAAAAAGTATGGTAACTTCCTTATATGAAAGCAAAAAATAGATACTATTCCCGTT
>NZ_JALGBR010000028.1:0-28863 GCF_022808535.1 Acinetobacter sp. NIPH1876 | reverse complement strand
TGATGGTATGACAATTTTATATACTCCATAAACCCTTTAAATTAATTAGGTGGTTTATGTCGCACTTCAAGTTTTACTCTGCCTATCCTTATTCTTAGAATAAAATTAACTAGAAATAAAAAAAATTAATTAATAATTTATTTTTTGAAATCTATAAATTCAAAAGCGTGGTAATTGGGCATTACCACCTCTCCAATACAACTCTGGAGATTTTTCATTGAAATGAATATCAATAGGTACGTAACCATCAATTTCGATCGAATGAGACTGATAAATACCTATAGTAATTCTTTTTGACATCTAAGACTTCATAAACCAGAGTGAATGAGATGTATCATAAATTGCCATAAACTACGATATATTTAGCACGCTTTAACTGGTCACGCCACCAACTGATTAAAGCTTTTAAAAATTTTTCTATCGCTAAATTATTTGCAGGAATTTTTAGCATCTCATTGAAGATAAGGGTACATGTATGATGATCTAGATAGTTGTATCCACATACATCAAAATTGTTTCCCGACAAAGTATTGCTCAATTGGTCTACAGAACAAGCAACTCTAAAAGCATCTAAAATATAATCAAAATCATGCACTGGGATAAAAATGTCATTTGAACTGGTTTTATGACCTTCAGATTCAGCCCAAAGAATAAAACCTATTTCATTCTTGGTTTTTTGTTGATTTTCACGTGTTGTAAGGAGCATCACTTGTGACTGGATTTTTTTAATCGCCTTTTCAACATCGAAATTACAACATTGATAGAAATCTTGGGCGACCGAGATTTGACATTCAGTGGCTTGAATCACTTTTTCAATATTATCTTGATGAAAATTAATTATTGCGGCAGATACATCATTTTGGTTTTCTTTTAAAAGTTTTATCGCGTATGTAAGTGGGATAGAGAGTTCTTTTCTTATCTGCTCAATTTTCTCTCTATCCATTTTAATCTCAATGCTCATCTGTGGAGGACGCAGACTCGGCATCATCTTCTTTATAAATAAATTTCGGCATTTCCAGACCAAAATAAATCGCAATCAAACGTAGCGTAAAGCCAAAGACCAAAGTCAAAATTACAGTAAGATCGTGTGGCAAACCGACTTCCAAACAGACCCAATAACAAATCACGGCGACAAAGGAAATACTGGCATACAGCTCACGGCGGAACACCAACGGTACATCATTACACAAGATATCACGCAGAATACCGCCCGACACCCCAGTGAGCACCCCTGCTACCGCAGACACCACAAAACCATGTCCCATCGACAAAGCAATCTGACAGCCAATAATGGTAAAGCCGATTAAGCCCAAGGCATCTAGAACCAAGAAGATATTGCGCAGATGGCGCATCCATTTGGCAATAATAATGGTGACGAAGGCTGCAATACAGGTCAGCACCAAATATTCAGGATGTTTGACCCAGGTTAAAGGATAATGTCCGAGTAGCACATCACGTACCGAGCCACCGCCCAATGCCGTGACACAGGCAATCAGTACCACACCAAACCAGTCCATACTGCGTCGACCTGCGGACAATGCGCCCGTCATCGCTTCCGCAGTAATGGCAATAATATAAATCACGGTGAGTAACATCTGCCTACATCCCTAAATCAGGCGTAAAAGTGTGCGCTATTCTAAGACAAACTTAGATAAATTGCGCACAACATTGCTTAAATTTTTTCCCCGAGCCACAAATGCAGGGTTGTTTCATGGTGGTTTGCATCTCCAAAGTCGGGTCAAGGAAATACCACTGCTGTTGATGCAATACAAAATGTGAAATTTCATGATGAATATGTGCTTGCGTGCCATCATGATAATGTGCCTTGAACTCAACCAGCGCATGGGTTTTGTCTAGCTTGGGCTGATGCTGCACCACGTCCAGTTTGAGCCATTGGTTCGATTGACTCCAGTCGGCAATCGCAGCTCGATCTAAAGCGCTTTGTTGCCCTAAGGCTGTCGTTTGCAAAATATAGTCGATCTGCTGCAAGGCAAAGGCACTATAACGTGAACGCATCAATTGCTCTGCAGTTTGAGCAACTTGCTGTTTTAAGTGCAAAGGCTGACAGCATGCAGCATATTGCCCCTGTCCACATGGACAATTTTGTGATGATGCCATTTCCAATTCTCAAATAAAAATAGCCCTGAGAAAAACCTTGTATCACAAGGCCAAACTCAAAGGCTATTTGCTCAAACTTAATTATTTCTCGGTCGTCTTCTCTTTCGCAATAATGCGCACTTTTTCAATTTTGTGCCCATCCATTGTCACCACCTCAAAACGATAACCATCCACTTCAATCATGTCACCATTTTCAGGTAAACGACCTAGATGGAATAAGATATAGCCCGACAAGGTGGAGTATTCTTCGCTTTCATCGACCAAATCTTTGCCCAATAACAAAGAAACATGACGAATATCGGTTGAACCTTCTAACAACATTGAACCATCATCTAGACTTTCTGCGGTTGCTTCCAATTCATCTTCATCAGGGAATTCACCCGCAATTGCTTCTAGCATATCAATCGGTGTGGCAATCCCTTCAATCGAACCATATTCGTTCAGGACAATCGCCATTTGTAATGGTGCTTGACGTAACTGTTCCATCACCATCAATACTTGTGCATTTTCATGCACAATCACGGGTTCGCGTAAGTGTTTACTGAAATCAATGGCACCTGTTTCGATGTATTCATTTAATACTTTATGGGTTAACACAATCCCTTCGATATTGTCTAACTCACCACGCGCAATGATCAAACGCGAATGGGTCATTGCCATTAAACGTTCTTTTAACTCAGCAGGATCGTCATCCAAGTCTAACCATTCCAACTCTGGACGTGGTGTCATCACCGACTTAACTGGACGCTCAGATAAACCCAAGACCCCTTGAACCAAAACACTATGATATACCCCATTGTCTTCATCAAAGACTTCTTTGGCATAGGCCTGTGTCGCTAACACATCTTCAGCTTCTTTGTTTTGACCTTCGTTACCATTGCTCTTATTACCGAGCATACGCAGTACCGCAGAAGCAGTGCGGTAACGTAAATCAGTGGTGGTGACCAATTTCTCTTGGTTACGGCGCATGGTTTGGTTGACCATTTCCACCAACACCGAGAAACCAATCGCAGCGTATAAATAACCTTTTGGAATATGGAAACCGAAGCCTTCAACCACCAATGAGAAACCAATCATCATCAGGAAGCCAAGACACAAGATCACCACGGTTGGATGCTTATTCACGAAATCCATCAATGGGCGTGAAGCCAGCAACATGATACCAATCGCAATCGTTACCGCGATCATCATCACTGAAAGCTCTTTCACCATCCCCACTGCAGTGATCACACTGTCAAGCGAGAATACCGCATCAAGGACCACGATCTGCACCACCACCATCCAGAACACGGCATGCACTGGATTTTCTTCTTTATGTGCTTGTGTACCTTCAATCCGCTCATGCAGTTCCATGGTGCCCTTAAACAATAAGAACACACCACCAAACAGCAGAATCAAATCACGTCCAGAGAACGGATGATCAAAAATATGGAACAGCGGTGTAGTTAATGTCACCACCCATGCGATCGAAGCAAGCAAGATCAAACGCATTAACAAGGCGAGAATCAGACCAATTTTACGCGCAGCATTACGTTGTTCTGGTGGTAATTTTTCTGCCAAAATTGCAATAAAAACAAGGTTATCAATACCTAGTACAATTTCAAGCACCACCAATGTGGCTAAACCAACCCATGCAGCTGGATCTGACATCCATTCCAGAATCATTGAGGTGACTCCTCTGCAAAATCAGCAATATTGTTATGAAGTTGAGATTTTAAAAGGTCGGCACAAACAGCCAAAACATTTTTTTTATGAAATAAAAACAATGCGGAGCGACAACAACCACTACTCATAGAGGGACAAAGATTAATAAAAGGATTTTCAGTATAGGCAAGATTTCAGTGAAATTCATCTTTTTTTATGTTGAGGATGTTTTCAAATTCTTTCGAGGCGCAACAAAAGTACATTGTATGTAAAATGTGCATAAAACTGTCACAAACCTGATTTAGCCTAGACAAGCACAGCGAAAATGATAAGGTAAAAATAAACGAATGAATAGTGTTCTGATAATGACTGAAAAGAAAACCATAAGCTCTCCCCCTATAAAAACCACTCAATCTCTTATTGCGTTATATTGCGGTTCGCGTACAGGCAACAAGCCAATTTACCGAGACAAAGCCATTGAGCTTGCCCAGCATATTGCCAATCAAGGCTTTGGTATTGTCTACGGCGGTGCCAGTATTGGTCTGATGGGGCAAGTTGCGGATACTGTACTGGAACATAGTGGCGAAGTGGTTGGTGTGATTCCAGAATTTATGCTGGATTATGAAATTGCCCACCATAAACTGACAGAACTACATATCGTCAACAGCATGCATGAACGTAAGGCACTGATGGCCGAACGTGCCAGTGCCTTTATTGCCCTACCTGGTGGTTTAGGAACTTTTGAAGAAATTCTGGAAATTGCCACATGGGGACAGCTCAATCAGCACCAGAAACCCATGATCATCTATAACGTCAATCGCTTTTATGATGCCCTGATTGCTCAACTGGATCATGCGGTTGAAGAAGGCTTTTTACCACCACAGCACCGCGCCAAAGTGATTATTTGCGAAACACTGGAACAGATTTCAAGTGTGATTAAAAACTTAAACACACCCAGCCATATCGAAGTCTAAAACATACCCATAAAAAAGCGGATCAAGAAGATCCGCTTTTTTATATTGAGAACTTATTGTACATTCACTTGATATACCACAGTTGAACCACTGACTTCATTCCCCACCACCAATAAAGGCTTGCCGTTTGGTGAGTCTTTTGCAGCAATAAAGATCAAGCCTTCAGGTCCTAAATCACCCTGTTTTGCCGCATCGGTTTCAACAAAATTACGTGTCGTAAAATATTCAATAAACTTTGGTTTATTCGGTGTACTGATGTCATAGACCATCACTCCACTCATTCGCTCTAAGCCAATAAAAGCAAAGGTTTTCTTGCCAATCGTACCGATAGCAACACCCTCAGGCTCAGGACCTTTATTATCACTACGGTCATCAAAGGCCACCGCTTCGTGGTCACTATTAAAATAGTTCGGGAACAATTCAGCGGTTTTCTTTTCAAACTCGCTGCCTGAGTCCCAAACTAACTGACCTTGGGTATTCCAAATACTGAATGAACGCGCGCCATAAGCATAGAGCTTGTCATAAGTGAGCAAACCATTGGCATCCAGTTTGGCTGAACCATCGGCATTGGTTTGATAACCCATGTTCCACGCAATATTAAGACGACCCAATTCTGCATCATCACGGCATGCACCCGCAGTTGTCGCAGTGGCGCCACAATATGCAAAGGTCACTGGATTGAGTTTCGCCCCTTTCACCCCTGCTGCCAATTGTTGTAAATGCGCTGGATAATCACCATCTTTATTAAAGCCTTTGCTGTTAAACAGATGCTTCATGCGAATATTTTCAACAAAGCCTTTACTGGTATCGCCCGCATAATAGGCTTTGGAATCCTTCAACCATTCACGGCTATCGCCTTCATTGGCAGTGACTAGATAGGTTTGACCATTGGCTTGATAATTGGCAATCGAATCAGGTTGATACATCCCGACCAAGCCTGCCCAAGTCTTGATATCAATCTTTTTGTCTTTATCACTGACATCCAGCTCATTGCCAATTTGCCCATGATCTTTATAGCCCAATGGATAAATATCCGTCACTTTCTGCTGTGTGATATCAATTCGAGCAATGGCATTATTTTCCTGCAATGTCACCCAAGCCGTTTTGCTGTCTGCAGAAATAGTAATGTATTCAGGCTCTAGATCCTGAGCCACACTCGCTTTTGGCCCAAAAATACGCACCCCTTTGGCGATTAAATCCGCCTTTTGCGTATTCCATGCCTTAAAGTCCGCTACGCTGGCTTTCGGTTGTTGAATATTGCTGATATCAATAATGCTGACTGAACCTTCCGGATCAACCGAGTAGTCATCGTTTGGCTCGCCTTCATTGGCCACCAAAACAGTTTTGCCATCGGGACTAAAACTCAACATATCTGGCAATGAACCCACCGCGACCTTGCTGATAAAACTTAAATCTTTGGCATTAAAAAACACCACAATACCTGTATCAGTTTTGTTTTCAGCTTGAACGGCGATTGCAACAATGCCATTTTTCACTGCAACACTGTTCACTTCCGAATTGGCTAAATAGGTACGGGCAGAAAGTTCTGCAAGATGGACAGGTTTTTCAGGTTTAGAGGCATCTAAAACATCAACTAAACCTTTCTGGGCATTGACCACAAATAGTCGTTTGCTGGCAGCATCATAGGCAGGAATTTCAGCAGCACTTTTGGCAAAGACATTGGTTTCATAACGTCCTAATAAACTTAACTTAATCGTTTCAGGTGTTGCTTCAACTACTTCTGCCGGAGTATCTGTTTTGTTATTGTCGTTGTCATCATTACACGCCACTAATCCCACCGACAATAACGCTGTCAGTAATACTGAAATCTTAAATTTCATGATCAAATTCCATACAATTTATTCTGTATGGCTAATCTAGTCATTGGTGATGCAAATTCGATGACACTTTAATGTCAGTTTCATGACCACTCTTTGACAATTTTAGGCTTTATTTCACGCACAGTTGCATTAAACTAAAACTGCCTTTTTATGCATCATGGCTCATGACAACGACAACACATCAAGCGGTACAGCCTGAATTCCGAATGTTGGTGCTCTTGGTCTCGATTGGCTTTTTTATGCAAGCCTTGGACACCACCATCGTCAACACGGCGATTCCTGCCATGGCAGTACAACTCAATGAAAATCCCCTGCAAATGCATGGCGTCATTGTGGCCTATGTACTGTCGGTTGCGGCCTGTATCCCTTTAAGTGGCTGGTTGGCCGATCGTTTTGGCATCCGCAATATTTATCTCAGCTCCATGGTGATTTTCAGCTTGGCCTCGCTAGGCTGTGGCTTGTCGCAAAACCTAGAACAATTATTATTTTTCCGCGTCATTCAAGGCGTTGGTGGTGCCTTGCTGATGCCCGTGGGGCGCTTGGCACTGTTAAAACTGATTCCACGCTCACAATTCCTTTCCGCGATGAGCCTGATGAGTCTTGCAGGCTTGATTGGCCCGTTAATGGGGCCGACTTTGGGTGGTTGGCTGGTTGAAGTCACAACTTGGCACTGGATATTCTTAATCAATCTGCCGATGGGAATTTTGGGAATGATCATGACCTTCAAAGTCATGCCCAACCAGAAAGAACCAAGCGTCAAATCCTTCGATTTAAGTGGCTTTATCCTGTTAATGGTCGCCATGGTCGGCCTGTCTCTCGGGATTGAAAATATTGCGGCATCGCAATATTCCCGCGGGATCAGTGTGGTTTTATTGATTGCGGGGCTGTTGGCAGCTGGCGCGTATGCCTACCATGCGCATACGCATCAAAATGCCCTGTTTCATGGTCGTTTATTTCGCTACAAAATCTTTTCAATCGGCGTATTGGGCAATTTCTTTGCCCGCCTCGGCAGCAATGCGATTCCCTTTATTTTACCGCTGATGCTGCAAGTCGCCTTTGGCTTTGAACCTTTCTATACCGGTTTAATGATGATTCCAATGGTACTCGGTTCATTATTTTCCAAACCGATTATTCGTCCCTTGATTCAGCGGGTTGGTTATCGTCGTTTCTTACTCACCAATACCGTTTTAGTCGGTTTATGTATTGCCAGTTTTTCTCTGATGACCGCAACAACGCCATTGTGGTTAAAAGTCCTGCACCTGTTTATCTTTGGTACGCTCAATTCACTGCAATTCGTAGGCATGAATACGCTGACTTTGAAAGACTTAGCACAACAGGATGCCAGTAGCGGCAATAGCTTCTTGTCGATGATTATGATGCTTTCAATGAGTATCGGGGTGGCCTTGGCTGGAACGTTAATCAATCTGTTTGGGCAACATTTTTCCAGTGCTTCGATTAGCACCGCCTTCCACGCCACTTTGATTACGCTTGGCTGTATGAACATCATTACCGCCATGGTATTCTGGCAAATTCCCAAAGAAACCACAGATTAAAAGATGCTAGAAAATTGCTCAAATGGGACACCATGCAGCATGCAAATGTGTGGCACAATTGTAGGCTCAAATCAGGTTTCACAGGCAAAACCTGTACAATTCACTCATGAGCAAGCGCGTTATTACTTAGACATCGCATAACACAAACGATATGGCAAAAAAATCTGCAAAATTTCCATCGATACCACATTATCCGACTTATGCCAGTATCGGTTTAGCGGTCATGCTGGGTGTGGTCAGCTACTTTGGTTTGTTCTATCAGCAGAAAGCCTCGGCACAAGATTATTCCATTCGCGGCTTTGATGTGTCCCATCATCAAGGTGAGATTAACTGGAAAAAAATCTCGCCGATGCAATATCAATTCGTTTATTTAAAAGCCACGGAAGGGGGCGATTTTAAAGATCGTAACTTTCAGCAAAACTGGCTCAAAGCACGTGAACGTGGCCTGCATGTCGGTGCTTATCATTTTTATCGCCTGTGTCGTGATGGCGCCATACAAGCCGAAAATTTTATTGCGACTGTTCCGAAAAAGGCCGATGCCCTGCCACCTGTGATTGATTTGGAATATGACAGTAACTGCATCAACACCTATACCAAAGAGCAGCTCATCAAAGAAATTCAGGTGATGCATGACCAACTGCAACAGCATTACGGTAAACAACCGATTTTTTATATTTCAAAAAGCTTTTATCACATTGTCTTGATGGGGAACTTTAACAACACTCCGTTATGGGTCAGAGACTATGAAGGTAAACCTGAGCTCAAAGACGGTCGACAATGGCTGTTTTGGCAGCATAGCAGCCAAGGCAAAATTACAGGTGTTCCCAAAGCGGTCGATTTAAATGTCTATGCCGAATCGCCGAAACAATGGAGAATATTTCTAAAACAACAAGGCATTGATGATGGCAAATGAGCTACGCAAAATCATCCATATCGACATGGATGCCTTCTATGCCTCAGTTGAACTTAGAGAACATCCTGAACTAAAAGATTTACCTGTGGTGATTTCTTCACACCATCCTCGGGCCGTCATTGCCGCCGCGTCTTATCCTGCCCGTGTCTTTGGACTCCGTTCGGCTATGTCGATGGGACAAGCCAAAAAACTCTGTCCACAGGTCATCGTGATCGAACCTAATTTTGAAAAATACCGCGAAGTTTCAGCGCAAATTCATCAGATTTTTCAGCAATACACGCCCTTGATTGAACCGCTTTCTTTAGATGAAGCCTATCTGGACGTGACTGAAAACTTAAAGCATATCGCCAGTGCCACCGAAGTCGCAGCACAAATCCGTGCTGATATTTTTGCGGTCACAGGACTGACCGCGTCCGCAGGCGTAGCACCAAATAAGTTCTTGGCAAAAATTGCCTCGGATTGGAACAAACCCAATGGTTTATTTGTGATTAAACCCAATCAGGTGCTGCGTTTTATTCAAGATTTAGCATTGAATAAAATTCCTGGGGTGGGCAAAGTCACTCAAGAACGCTTGCAGCAACTGAATTTACATACTTTGGGCGATCTGCAAAAAATCGACGAAAATGTGCTGATTCATCATTTTGGTAAATACGGCAAACAGCTGTATTTATATGCGCAAGGCATAGATCATCGTCCTGTCAAGGCAGAACGGGAACGTCAGCAGATTTCCAAGGAAATTACTTTTGACGATGATTACACCCTTGCTCAATGCAGCCATGCATGGCAGCCTTTGACCGAACAAGTCTGGCGCAGCCTGAATAAAAAACAATTAACCGCGCGTGGTGTGACTGTCAAACTCAAACTTAAAAATTTCCAAGTCTTACAGCACAGTAAAAGCTTTAAGCAGGCGCTACAATCGCAACAGGATTTAGCCCAAGTGCTGTTACAACTGCTCGATGAAATGCATATTGACCCAGAATTCCAATTCCGTCTGGTCGGCGTCGGGATATATCAGTTACAGACTCTAGAAGAAGAATCACAGCTTTCTTTGTGGTAGTGCTGTTTTTTTACACAAAAGCACAATCCATGCTGAAAATTATGTTTGCTTTTTATCCAGTTTTCAGTACTCTAAGCAACGCAGTAACATTATCCTTGTTATTTGCTTTGCTAAAGAAAACCTCACTTTTAGCATCTGCTCCTGTGGTTGGCGTGACGATCAAATCCGAAGATTACAGGGCACTTCAGGTCTTCTTTCTCTATCCTCTTCTTCCTATAAAAAATTCCATATTTCCCACTATGCACCGTCATAACTTCAGTTAAACTCAGCAAATAAAACTAGAAAATTCTGTATGTACATGCCTTATGAAGCAAAAACAAATTCTTTGTGTTGAAGATGAAGCCGCAATCGTCCTACCGCTACGTTACGCACTCGAGCGTGAAGGCTGGAGCGTCAGTTGGGCCAATACAGGCACACAAGCACTGCAATTACTGGCACAACAGTCTTTTGATTTCATTATTTTAGATGTGGGTCTCCCCGACCTGAACGGATTTGAAATCTGCAAACAATTACGTCAAAAATACCAAACACCTTTACTGTTTTTAACAGCCCGTGATGATGAAATTGATCGGGTGGTTGGTCTCGAAATTGGGGCGGATGATTACTGCAGCAAGCCCTTTAGCGCACGAGAAATTGTGGCCAGAATCAAAGCCATTTGGCGCAGAATGGAAAATCAAGCTCAGCCTGTTGCAGCCTCTGTAGCAGCGACGAAAACTGAAGTTATTGTGCAATCGGCAATTTGGTCATGTCACCCACAGTCCTTGCAGATTCATTATCATGGTCAGCCGCTACAACTGACTCGCTATGAATACCGCTTGTTATTTTTACTGATTCAGCATCCAGAACAGGTGTTTAGCCGCCAACAACTGATGGATCATATTTGGGAACATCCTGAACATAGCTTAGAACGTACTGTCGATACGCATATTAAAAGTTTAAGACACAAGCTCAAACAGATTACCCCAGATGATGACCCGATTCGCACCCATCGTGGTTTTGGCTATAGCTTGATGAAGTTGGGCTAAAATATGTCCATTTTTGTCCGTATCTGGTTTTTCTTTAGCTTAGTGGTGGTACTAAGTCTAGGCTTTATCGCCTATACCCTGACCCAACAAGTAAAACCCAATGTACGACAAGTGGTTGAAGATACCCTCGCGGAAAATGCCAATATCATTGCCCAATTGATTGCGGAAGATGTCTATCAACATCAGGTTGATACGCCAGAATTTGATCAAAAAATTCAGGCAGCTTTGTCCCGCCAACTGAATGCCACCATTTGGCAGCATCGCAAAGAGCAAATTAATCAACAACTGTACATTACCGATCCCCAAGGTATCGTGATCTACGACTCCGAAGGACAAGCTGTTGGGCAAGACTATTCCAGATGGAATGATGTCTACTTAACACTGCGTGGTAAATACGGTGCACGCTCAACTGCAACCAATCCCTATGATCGCAACAGTAGCATCATGCATATTGCAGCGCCGATTATTTACCAACAGCAATTGCTCGGTGTGGTCAGTATTGGTAAACCCAATCAGTCGGTACAACCCTATATCGAACGTGCTGAGCAGCAACTGATTTATCAAGCCCTCTGGATTGCAGCACTCAGCCTGCTCTTGGCCAGTATGGTGGCCTATTGGCTCAGACATAGTATTGATCGCGTTCGACGATATGCACAGGCGTTGGCACCAGTGAATCAAGCGCCCTTCTTCTATTCCGCCAAAGAACTCAATCAGGTGACCCAAGCATTGAGTGAAATGCGGGAAAAACTAGAAGACCGAGGCTATGTCGAGAACTATGTCAATACATTGACCCATGAACTCAAAAGCCCTCTCACCGCGATACAAGCCAGCGCTGAATTACTACAGGATGATTTACCACTGGCCGATCAGCAACAATTTGCGCTGCATATTGTTGAACAAAGCCAGCGTTTGCAATCCTTGATTGAACGGATGTTATTATTAACACGACTCGAAAAAAATCAGCATGTTTTAGAATTTCAATCGGTCGATCTGAATCACCTGATTCAACAATGTTTTCAGCAACAGTACAGTGCGCTACAGTTAAAGCAGATCCAAACACAACTTGATCTACCCGAACACTGCTTGCTCCATGCCGACCCATTTTGGCTGAAACAAGCGCTGAATAACCTCTTAGACAACGCCAGAGATTTCTGCCCGCCACAAGGAAAAATCGCAGTTCAAGTTCAGCAAGACCCAACCCATCAAAGCATCACCTTGCTGTTTTTTAATGAGGGCGATGCGATTCCTGAATATGCCTTAAACCGTGTATTCGAGACCTATTTTTCTCTACCTCGTCCACATAATCAGCAACGCAGTACTGGCATTGGGCTCAGTATCGTCAAGCAGATTATTCAACAGCACCACGGTCAGATTAGCATCCAGAATATTGAAGCAAATCGCCTCGACTTCTTAGCAACACATCGATCTGGTGTGCTCTTGACCCTCACACTTCACACAAACTTCACTTAAGCTTCAAACCGAGCTCATCCGAAGCGCATATCGCATGTAGATACTGGTCATATCCTAATGATCATGGAATTCCATATGCGTCGCAATTTTATCAACCTTAAAATCGGAGCCATTCTGTTCCTGATTTTGATTTTTTATATTGGTTTGTTTTTTATTTCGAGCTTGGTCTCAGAACGCCAAAGCTATCAACAACAAGTCATTCGCGACATTGCCAATGAACAAATTCGCCCACAGCAAATCGTTGCACCCTATTTAAAAGTTCCCTATCAAGTGCAAACCACCTGCACCGATGAGCAGAAGAAAAGCTATACCTGTACTCAGACCCTATTTGTCGCTATAGGTGCTGAAACAACCGACTGGAGTGCACAATTTAAAGTTTCGGACAGTACCTATAGACGCAATATTTATAAAGCGATCAGCTATCAAAACTCGATGTCAGGCAAAGGTACATTCAAGGCCATTGATAACGAAGCAAAGCGTAATTATCTATGGGAACAGGCTGAAATTATTTTTCCGATCCAAGATGCACGAGGACTGAATGCCAAACCAATCTTCAATATTGATGGTAAGGCCTATAAGTTCGAATTTTCTGAGCAAAGCCAAGGACAACGTGGTTTTGACCTGATGCATCTGACCACTAAGCAATACCCTGAACTGGTACAAAAGTTCCAGCAGGGTTTTAAGTTTGGTCTACAGTTCGAGCTTGAAGGACTCAGTGAATTCACCTTCATTCCGACCAGTTATGAAATGACCTATCAAGCCACAGGTAACTGGAGTGATGTTAAATATGATGGGCAAAGCCTTCCCTTTAAAAAATCCAGTGAAAAACGCCAATTTCAGGCAGATTGGAAAAATATCGCACTGGGTAAACGTAATTTAGAAAATGTGTCACTGTGTGAAAATAGCCAATGCTTTTATAAAATTTTAAATGCTCAAGATCCGGTACCAACAGCAGCGGTGGAAACTTACGATACAGGCACACCAGCAAATATCTCTGGCATTTCCACTCAATTCTTAGAAGCTGTAAATATCTATACCCAAACTGATCGTGCTATTAAATATGGTGTGATGGTGATCATCATTACCTTTGGTTGCTTCTTCCTGTTTGAGGTTTTAAAACAACTCAAAATCCATCCTGTGCAATATGCCTTGGTTGCCATGGCACAAGGTGTGTTCTTCGTGTTGTTACTTTCGATCAGTGAATATTACGCCTTTGCACTCGCCTATCTAGCGGCAGCAATCGCTTGTGTCGGTCTCATCACATGGTATTTATATTTTGTGGTCAAAGGGATTAAGCCTGCGCTGTTATTCGGGATTCTACTCGGTGTGCTCTACGGCATGATGTATCTGTTGCTGCAATCCAGTGGCAAGACCTTCTTATTTGGTTCGATCCTATCCTTCATCCTAATTGCATGTGTCATGTTCATCACCCGTCATGTCAACTGGTATCAATCCGAACAACAAAGCCAATAAAAATACATAGGGGTAGAGTAGTGTCTTCGCCCCTTTTCACTGTATTCATAAGGAATAAGACCGTGTACCAAACAACTTATTTAGCGTTAAAGCAACTCAAACAGTTATGTCCTTTACATAGCTCGATTGCAAGCTGTCTGAATCAATTACGACAGGCTAAAATCCAGTTTTTGAATCTGGGAAATATTATTATTTGCCCACAACAACGCTGCATTTTGGTTTTCAAACATCGTAACTTAATGGAAATAGAAACTTTTTTAGCCTGATTTATAGAAAATTACATTGCAGCTGAATAGCATCAAGTACAATCCCGACTATACTTTTCAATTAGGGAATCACTATGTCTGTGCAACGCCTTCATGTCACATCACGTTATTGCGAAGTTGCAATTTCAGGAAATCTTGTTCATTTAGCAGGTCAATTGGCTGATGATACCAGCGTTGATGTAACCGCACAGACACAGCAGACCTTAGATAATGTTGATCGTTTATTGGCGGAAGCCGGTACAGATAAAACCCATATTTTATCTGTACTGATCTTTTTAAAAGACATTGAAAAAGATTATGCAGCCATGAATGCAGTATGGGATGCATGGATTGCTGAGGGACATCCCCCAGCACGTACCTGTGTCGAATCTAAACTCTACACACCTGATGTTTTGGTTGAAATGACGGTCACTGCTGTTCGCCCAGATTAATAAGATTTAAATGCGAATTCATTATATTTCATCAGTCGATCTGCTTTAGGCATCGACATCGATGCTGACGTACCTGCCGCTGAAATAGCGGTAGGCTCAAACAAATCAGGTACTAAATCTTCTCTGAGTTCCTGTTCAGTCGGAATGCTGCTATAACGCAGTACACGATAGCCTGCCAATTCAAGTAAACTATCTTGATAATGCTTTTGATGCAGGCGGTTCACATAAGATTCGTCTGCAATCTCAATAATCGCAAGCACTTGATGCTGTTGATCTAAAATGACGAAGTCTGCGACTAAACCTTGATACTTACGGCGTGTGTGCGCAAATTTAGTGGTCAGTAAAGCATCAAAAGACACATGCGCCAAAACGGTATGACGTGGTAATACAGCTTGTAAACGCATCAAGGTAATTTGCTCCGCAATATTCAAAATACCACGGCGTTTGAGTGGACTGTCCTGACGCCTATTTTGTTGTAAGCGACGAAGTGCAAGTGCTGTGATTAACAGCAACCCAACTGTTGTTATAAAATAATACATTTCTAACTAATCCCTTTAGATTTTTTATAATCATTTGGCTTTATGCCAATTTTTTTAATCAAGAACATCGATAGCAAAGTCATTTTGCAGTGCAAACTTAAGTTTTTTAATCGTGTTTTCCTAGACGACCAAAGTCGTAATAGCCCTCTGCACTTTATTTATAATCATTCGTTTGCCAAGATTCAAGTCGTTATTGTCAGTTTATGTTTCTATGCGCGATAGTTTTGCGATCAAATTGTGACCACACGACAATTTAGGCATAAAAAAGAAGGCATGAACGCTCTCATGCCTTCTTCAATATCAAATTAACGAGGTGCTTTGGTTTTAGACTTTGGTTTTCCTGAAAATGGTCTTTTCTCCCCCGTCTCACGTGGTGGTAAACCATTATGTTGCGTCAATAGCTGCCCTTTTTGCGGACGCTGTTGACCTGACGGTGAACGAGACTGGCCTTGACCACGTTTTGCAGAATCCCCTGCGACAGATGAATTCTTCTTACGTGCCGATTTATATTCACCTTCGGCTGTACCTTGTGGCTGATAAGTTGGAATCAAATGCTGTTTTGAATTTCCGATTAAATCTACACGCCCCATCTCTTTCAAGGCTTCACGCAACAAAGGCCAGTTATTTGGATCGTGGTAACGCAAGAATGCCTTGTGCAGACGGCGACGTTTTTCACCTTTCACAATATCGACATTTTCAGTATAGCGCGCCACTTTAGACAGTGGATTCTTACCTGAATAATACATGGTGGTCGCAGTGGCCATTGGTGATGGATAGAAGGTCTGTACCTGATCGGCACGGAAGCCATTTTTCTTCAACCAAATCGCCAGATTCATCATGTCGTAATCGGTGGTACCCGGATGTGCGGCAATAAAGTATGGAATTAAATACTGTTCCTTACCTGCTTCCTTACTGAAACGCTCAAACATTTGCTTAAAGCGATCATAAGTCCCAATACCTGGTTTCATCATCTTGGATAATGGGCCATTCTCGGTATGCTCAGGTGCAATTTTCAGGTAGCCACCGACATGGTGCTGGACCAATTCTTTGACATATTCAGGGTTGAGGACCGCAAGGTCATAACGCAGACCCGAACCAATCAGAATCTTCTTCACCCCTTTGATTTCACGGGCTTTCCGATAAAGCTGAACCAAAGGTGCATGGTCGGTATGTAAGTTCTGACAAACACCTGGATAAACACAAGAGGGTTTACGGCAATTCTTTTCAATTTCAGGGTCTTGGCAATGCAAACGGTACATGTTCGCCGTTGGACCACCTAAATCCGAAATAATCCCAGTGAAGTTAGGTGCAGTATCACGGATCTTTTCAATTTCACGTAAAATTGAATCTTCCGAACGGTTTTGGATAATACGACCTTCATGCTCGGTAATCGAACAGAAAGTACAACCACCAAAACAACCGCGCATGATATTCACAGAGAATTTGATCATATCAAATGCAGGGAAGCGCGCATTGCCATAAGCTGGATGCGGTAAGCGTGCATAAGGTAAATCAAACACATAGTCCATTTCCTCAGTGGTCAGAGGAATTGGCGGTGGATTGATCCAGACATCACGTTCACCATGACGTTGCACCAATGCACGTGCATTACCTGGGTTGGTTTCCAGATGTAAAATACGGTTGGCATGTGCATAGAGCACCTGATCCTCAGCCACTTCTTCATAAGAAGGTAAACGGATTACCGCCAATTCACGTGGTGGTAATTTATGTTTAATCGCTTTTGATGGTGCAGGTTTCAGCTGTACGATCTGCGTATCTGGATCTAGATTGTCGCCTTCACGTACGATTGGATTTGCCACAAATTCTTTTTGGAAGTTCTGGTATTGAGCCAGTGAGTTGCCTTTTTCTTTTTCAACTTCACAGCCATCAATATCTTCAGTCATCACATAAGGGTTAATGATCTGATCCACACGCCCGATGCTATCAACATCGTTACTGGCGATTTCAACGAATTTTGCTTTCGATTTTTTATTATGTTTATTGATAATAAATGCAGTACCACGAACATCAGTAATTTCGTGAACTTTTTCACCTTTGGCTAAACGATGCATCACGTCGATAATGGCACGCTCACCATTGCCATACATCAATAAATCAGCTTTAGAGTCCATCAAAATTGAACGACGAACTTTATCTGACCAATAGTCATAATGTGCGATACGACGTAAGCTGCCTTCAATACCACCAAGTAAGACTGGAACGTCAGGAAATGCCTCACGGCAACGCTGACAGTAAACCGTTGCTGCGCGGTCTGGGCGTTTATTCGCTTCATTATTTGGCGAATAGGCATCATCCGAACGGATTTTACGATCTGCCGTATAACGGTTGATCATCGAATCCATATTCCCTGCGGTCACACCCCATGCAATGGTTGGCTTACCTAAAACACGGAAACTCTCGACATTGGTCCAGTCTGGTTGCGCGATGATTCCGACACGAAAACCTTGTGCTTCAAGCACACGCCCAATTACGCCCGAGACAAAAGATGGATGGTCGATATAGGCATCGCCACACACTAAAATAAAGTCACATGCATCCCAGCCGAGTAGATCCATTTCTTCTCGTGACATCGGCAAAAATGGTGCGGGTTCAAAACACGACGCCCAATATTTGTCGTAATCAAACAACGCTTTTGGCGCGGTCTGCATGGTGTAGGCAGTAGACATGGCTTGCGAATCTCGGCTAGCAGATGAAGGAGAGACATCTAAAGATGAAAGCCGATCATTTTAACATGAATTCCATTCATTTTTATAGCTCAAAAAACAAACAATGGCGTTTCCCCAAAAAGTATTTGTAACTTATTGAGGAAACATCGTCATAAGATGATGATAATTATTATTTTTCGTTCAAGAAACCTTCTTTAATTTCAGAAGGTAAATCTTGATGCCACCACATATAAATAGAAGCTTTAATTTCTTCATCTTCATCAGGATCATTAAAAGGTTCATCATCTTCACGGATAAGCTCATCGCCATTAAATTTGAACCAAAACTCCCATGGATCATCATCGCCACAGCCCCAAGCTTGTGCATGAATATCAGGTAATACTCCTTGTAAAAATAATAAAATATTTTCAATATTTTCATCACCATTTGAGCCATGGGTAAAATCTAGTACAGCAAACCCATCAATATAGTGCAGTGTCTCTGGTGTAAGATCATGTTCAATCGAATCGATCAAATCAACTAGCTCTTGAGTAATCTCATCTGCTTGCGGATTAATTAGTAAAGCTGTCTGAATGAACTTTTCTTCATCTCCATGATGTGTTGTAAATAAAACTTCTAATTGCCCCATGATGGTTGAATCAGGATGTTTATAATAAACGCGACTATGTAATTCCATATTATTTTCCCCAATTTTAATATTATCTCTACACCCCAATAGGTGCTTATTTAAGTTACTAAATCTTCAGAACTTTTATCAAGTTTATGCGACTTTATTTGTCGTTTTATTTTCATTCTTCATTAAGCGTATCGCGAGCACAAAACCGATCACTAAGACCACAGTGACACTCAAATTAATTCCACCCCATCCAAAACGCTCCCAAACTAACCCTCCACTACTGCCCAATAAACTCGAACCCATGTAATAGCAGAATAAATACAAAGAGGAAGCGACTGCACGATACTGCACCGCTTGAACCGAGACCCAACTACTTGCAGTCGAATGTGCTGCAAAAAATGAAAAGGTAAAAATTGTGAGACCTAGTAAGATAGTCCAAAGCGATGGAATCAAGGTAATCAATAAACCGATCATCATCATCACCAGTAACACAGGCAGTACTTTATCGCGCCCATACTTAAAGCCCCATTGTGCAGCTTTGGGTGAACTATAAATTCCTGCCAAATAAGCAATTGAAATCAGACCGATCCATGTTTGCGATAAATGAAACGGGGCTTCTAATAAGTGGTAACTGATATAGTTAAATACGGTCACCAGACAGCCCATCAGAATAAAGCCTTGGGCAAATAGAATGCGTAGTTTCGGATCTTTTAAATTTTGCTCAAACGCGGCTTTAAAACGTGAAAATCGGAATGGAAACGGTTTGAAATGCTGTGATTTGGGTAATAACAGATAGAATAAGCAAGCAATCACCAAATTCAGAAAACCAATAATATAGGTTGCCGATTGCCAAGAAATAAAATCGACCAAAACGCCCGCAATCAGACGCCCCCCCATACCGCCAATCGCTGTGCCTGAGATATATAGCCCCATCGCAAAACCGATATCCTTCTGTGCAATCTCTTCTCCGATATAGGTCATTGCCACAGCGGCAACCCCACTGACCGCTAAGCCAATCAAAACACGGGTACTTAAAAAGATTTCCCAGATCGGAAAAGAAGCACTAATCAGTAATAAAATCGAGACCAACAATAAGGCACATACCATAATCGGTTTACGCCCAAAACGATCTGAAATAAAACCCGTGAACAGCAAGCCAATCGCCAGTGCGATGGTGGAAAAGGATAAGGGGAAACTACTGTGGGTCGGAGTGACATGAAAGAATTCTGCAAAAATCGGCATCATTGGCTGCACACAGTACAGCGAGGAAAATGACGCAAAACCAGCAAAGAACAATGACCATAAAATCGCCGTAAACGATTTCGAACCATATTCAATATGGGTTGGGCGCAGCACTGATTCAGACATGAGGACTCCTTATGCCCGATCAGTATACGCCTTTGACCGAAATGCGGAATGATCATTTCGGCCATTTTTATCAAATGTTTAAAATAATGCTTTAGGCAGGCGAATCTGAATTATTTCATTATCATCAGCAAGTTTGGCATTGCGTCCTGATGAACCTGGAAAATTATTGTCATTCAATACCGTCAAAGTCGTGCCATTTTCAATAATCACATCTTCAATGGTTTCAAATGGGAAGGCAAATACCTGACCTGTCCCAATATCCCCTTCCCGTGCTGTGCCATACAGCCCATTTGGATTGGCAATTTTCATTAAATCGACCAAGTCTTCGCGTGTTACCACCTGCTTCGGCTCATTGAATTTAATCCGAATCAATTTCTTATGGCCACCGAGATTATTTTGACTCACATCGCGCTCAATAATGAGACCTTCTTTGTCATTAAACAATTGGAAGTCGCCAATATTGGTGGCTTTACTGTCCAGTACGAACCAATAATAAACACCCGTATAAGCTTTCTTCTGCAGATCAAATTGAGAGATCAGCAGCCTACCTGTTGAATCATTCAGCAATGGTTTTTCCAGTAGTGGATACAGATATTTACCATCAGGTGAAATCGCCATCCCTTCAAAACCACTACTGCGCCCCACCAATGGCTCAACATAATTGATATTAGCCTTGTTTAACTGATTTTGTGGCGAACGTAATTCTTGAGCTGGATTAAATGGATTTGGCAAAGCAATCGGTGCATCGAGCAACACGCCCTCTGCGGAAAAATGTAATAAAAATGGACCAAATTCATCACCAATCCAATAGCTACCATCTGGCGCACGTTGCATTGATTCAGGATCAAAGTCCGCCCCAGTCAATAAGCGTTCTGGCGTATTACCATTTACAATATCAAAAGGAATCAATTTATTCGGATCTCGTAATTGAATGAAGCTTTGTACTTGTACCTGCCCCGAACCTTTGCTTTTGGTTTTAAAATCGGCTTTGATTTTATAAATGCGTAATAAGAAATCAGCGGAATTATCCTGTGTGCCAAAACCATTATCGGCCATGGCCATATAACTGCCATCCTGATTTTTTAAGGCAGCAGAAAAGCCCTGTACGGGTTGTCCCTTAAAGGGTGGATAGATGCCATTGGCGCCACTCACCGCTTTACCTGAGTCTGGTCCAGCGGCATAAGTTGCGACAGGAAGCTTGGCGAAAGAAATCAGCGTGGGTTCTGTGACTTTTTCAAGCGTTGTATTGTGGTCTTGATTATTGTCATCATCATTACAGGCAGTTAAGCCCAAAGTGCTACAGCAGAATAAGGCCAATAAAGTTTTATTGTTCATGATTTTATACATTTGGTAAAAAATTATGCAAATTAAAACAAGTTTTGATGACGCTTTTACTGCAATAAAATGAAGTCTTTATGGCGAAAAGATGACAATGTAACGCAATGCTTTTTATCTATCACAACCACTGCCATAGCTTCCATCTTAGTCAAGTTTAGTCGGTTGATATTCGCCCGCAATCGCCGCTTTTAAAAACTTTTGAAAGGTTGGACACTGCATATGATTCTCTGCTGGACACACGGCAGCATGTCTCAGTCCCTCGCTAATAAAGTGCAAACGTCGGGTCATCTGCTCTAGTTGTTCTGCTTTCTCATTGAGCATAGCTCGATCCAATTCAGGCTGACCATTTTCTCCAAACATATGTGCAATTTCATTGAGGGAAAAACCTGCCGCCCGCCCCAAAGCAATCAATGCCAATTGATCTAAAACTTGCTTGCCATATTGTCGGCGTAAGCCATGACGGCCAATAGATTTAATTAAGCCCTTCTCCTCATAAAAGCGTAAGGTCGACGTCGCCACATTGGCCCGTTGAGCCACTTCTCCAATATCCATAAATACCTCTTGACTTCAAGTTGACTTTAACTTGCACACTCTCTTTATCGCGTTTTGTGCAGAAAAGATCAAGGTGAAAAAATGAAAACTGCAGAACTATTACTTCAAATCCTGTGCCTAGGTATCGGTGCCACAATAATGATGGATATGTGGCTATTGCTGTTAAAAAGACTCAACCTTCCAAGCTTAAATTTTGCCTTACTGGGCCGTTGGGTCGGTTGGATGTTTCGAGGTAAATTCTGGCATCAATCGATTGCGCAAAGTCCTGCCATTCGACAGGAATATGCCTTGGGTTGGCTGGCACATTACAGTGTCGGTATCCTCTTTGCCTTCAGCTTTGTTCTGATGGTAGGAGAAGCATGGTTATTGCAACCACAGTTCACCTCTGCCTTTATTTTCGGGGTGATCACGGTGCTCATTCCCTTTTTCATCATGCAACCGGCTATGGGGGCAGGCATTGCCTCCGCTAAAACGGCACAGCCTTTACGCAACTGTCTACGAAGTCTGATTAACCACGCTATTTTCGGCTGCGGTTTATATCTCAGCGCCCAATTGCTTGCATTGTTCTAAGGAATCAAACCATGAAATCCATTGCTATTATTTATCATAGCCGTCAGGGTCATACCCAATTTATTGCCCAACAGATTCAACTCGGCGCAGCACAAGTTGGACAGATTAAAATTGATTTATTCACGGCTGAACAACTGATGTCGCAACCTGAATTACTGTGTCACTATGATGGACTGATTTGGGGTTCACCGACCTATCTCGGTGGGGTTTCTGGCACATTGAAACAACTAATGGATAACACTGGACCTTTATGGAAGAAGCAGGCATTTAAAGGAAAATTAGCTGCAGGATTTACCGTTTCCTCACTGCCCGCAGGGGATAAACAATCCACTCTGATTTCACTTTTCACCTTTTCGATGCAACACGGTATGATATGGGTCGGTAATCCTATTTTACCTGAGCAACATCAAGGTGTTCCTTATACGCAAGCAGCCAATCGTCTCGGGTCATGGTCTGGCCTGATGGCCCAAGCTAAACATGCCAGCGCGGCAGATGCTTTTGATGTTGGCGATATTAAAACTGCCCAGTTATTTGGACAAAACTTTGCATGCAGCTTAAGTGCATATCAAGGAGTGATGATCACGTGAAAGCAGCAAGTCTCTTATTTCCACTCATTCTATCCTGCATGATGTCTTTTCTAATCTCAGGCATCACCACATTGAAGGCGGTTGGCTTCATCGATCACTTCTTTTCGATGTGGATGTCAGCATGGATTGTGGCGTGGCTGTTTGCCTTTCCTAGCGTATTGGTCTGTGCGCCAATTGCACAAAGACTGGTGGGCTGGATTCTAAAGAAACGCTAATCTGATCCCATCTCGCTATCGACGCTTTGTAAGCAAAAGCCTACAGTGACTGTGGTGATTGGCGAATATACCTGATGAGATAAATTCACTAATATATCAATCATAGAGAGACAGGATGTCTCATTCAGAATAATAAGACACACAGGATGTGGTCGTTGACAGGAATTGGCGACAACAAACCAAATATGAGAAAGCCTCGACAGGATGTCGGGGCTTTTTTATTCAGCTGAATATCTAAAATTAAACGATTTACCCCTATAGATTACATTGACTGTTATCGACTTGCTCCCTACCATCCGCATGTTTTATAGATGACGGTCAAATTGTTTCACGATGATAATTTACAACAAATTTTCTTTTTCTCGCTTTCACATCCCTTTTGCTAAATTGAGCCTTATTTTTTTAAGTACTTACTTCACTGTCGCGTGTACCACAACCAAAGCACCTACAGTCAATCACTCCCAAAAACTGTCTTCTGGTATTCAAAACGCTTTTTCAGTATCACCAACAACCGCCAATCGGGTTGCTCCCATCATTCTGCAAACAGCTGAGCGTCACAATATTTCACCACATTTATTGGCTGCGCTGATCCGTCAAGAGTCTAGCTATAGAACTCGTGCACGCTCTTCAGCAGATGCCGTGGGTTTAACCCAAGTGCGCCCAAAATTCTGGCAACAGTTTTGCCCTGGTGATTTATATGATGAACAGGTTAACATCAATTGTGGTGCCTATATTCTGGCAAACTATTATCAATCGACAGGTGATTGGGCAAAAGCTCTCGGCTATTACAATGTTGGTCCTACAGGTTACAGAAGAAGCCCGTATATGCGCCAGCAAGCTGAACGCTATGCCAGTTCGGTTAAACGCCATGAACAAAGCTTAAAAGAAGCGCTATAAGCACTTGTTGTCAGTCAAAACCTACAGAAATTGTGGTGATTAGCGAATACCAGAGATGACTCAACTGCTCTAATCTATAAACCATAAAGAGACAGGATGTCTCATTCAGAACAACAAGAAATACAGGACGTGCTCGTTGACAGGAGTTAGCGGCAAGAAACCAAATATGAGAAAGCCTCGACAGGATGTCGGGGCTTTTTTATGACCCGCTTAAATTCAATTATTACTGTAAAATAACTGCTATTGACTCCCCTAAACTGAGTGCATACCATCCTTATACTTCTGTTTGGTATCGGGTTCTGGTTTTGCACATCACATCGACTTCTTCTGATCAACATACGACCTTCAAACCGTTTGCCTCTATTATTTTAAAGATCAGCCTTGTTGTGTTTGCCATCAGTCTATCTGCCTGTAGCAGTTTAAGCGGGTCCTTTGCCAACCGCTCGAATCAACTTTCATCAGGCTTACAAAATGCCTATTCCGTTTCGCCTAGCACAGCAAATCGTATATCACCCATGATTATTCAAAGTGCCGAGCGTTATGATGTATCTCCAACTTTACTTGCAGCCCTGATCCGCCAAGAATCGAACTACAACAGCTCTGCGCGTTCACCAACAGGTGCCATCGGTTTAACTCAAATTATTTCTAGCCATTGGCGTCAGTCTTGCCCAGGCAATCTCTATGATGAGAATGTCAATATTAACTGTGGTGCACATGTGCTCTCGACCTACTATAGATCTGCTGGCAGTTGGTCTAAAGCTGTGGCCTATTACAATGTCGGACCAACAGGCTACGAACGTAGTTTCTGGACGCGTCATAAAGCCAAAAAATATGCACGCTCAGTCAAACGTCATGAAAAAACACTAAAGAAAGCCCTTTAAAATCAATAAAAACCATGCATCAAGCATGGTTTTTTATTGGGCTGAATAACAAAATTAAGCTTCGTCAAACAAACCTTCAAATAAGACTGAAGATAAATAACGCTCACCACTATCTGGCAAGATCACGACAATGGTTTTACCTGCATTTTCAGGACGTTCTGCAATTTGTGCTGCTGCTGCCAATGCCGCACCACTCGAAATACCGACCAAGATCCCTTCTTGAGTTGCACACTTTCTTGCCCACTCAATGGCATCTGCGCTATTCACAGGCAGTACTTCATCAACGAGATCTAGGTCCAAGTTTTTAGGAATAAAATTCGCACCAATTCCCTGAATTTTGTGTGGTGCAGGTGTGATGCTTTCACCACGTTTGGTTTGAGTGATGATTGGTGATTCCGCAGGTTCAACCGCAACTGAATACAATGGTTTATTCTGAACTTGTTCAAAATAACGTGAAATACCCGTAATAGTTCCACCCGTTCCGACACCAGCAACCAAAATATCGACTTGACCATTGGTGGCTTGCCAAATTTCAGGACCAGTGGTGTCGGTATGAATTTGTGGATTGGCTGGATTCTCAAACTGTTGTGGTAAGAAATATTGTTCTGGATTTTCAGTGGCCAAACGAACAGCCTCATCAACTGCACCTTTCATACCTTTGGCAGGATCAGTCAGCACTAGATCTGCACCTAAAGCTTTTAGTACTTTTCGACGCTCTAAGCTCATACTGGCTGGCATGGTTAAGGTAATCGGATAACCTTTGGCTGCTGCAACAAACGCTAAAGCAATCCCTGTATTACCACTGGTCGGCTCAACAATATGCATACCTATTTTAAGTACACCACGTTTTTCCGCATCTGCAATCAACGCTGCACCAATACGACATTTCACTGAAAATGCAGGGTTACGGCTTTCTACTTTTGCCAGTACCGTTGCGCCCGTTTTAATCAGGCGATTGATACGGACTAAAGGTGTGTTACCAATCGCTTCGGCATTATTTGAATAAACGGCAATACCGAGGTTGGCAGGTGTTGGAAATTGCTGATCGGTCGACATGTTATTTCCTTATTAGATTTGGAATGATTCTTAATCATTATAGGCATGTCAGCCAAGGAGGAAAGTAGAAAACGTTAAGATTTATGAAAAGTTATCATTTTCAATAGGATAAAATTAGAATTGATTTTATGCTGATTTGCTTCCCTTTGCTCATTAAAATCATTTTATAGATGAATAGTTTAGTGATTAGCAGCTACCAAAGCTCACCCTCACGCCACTCGGTGCAAATCGTATCATCAACTGTACAATGTGATAGCAACGCTTTCAGCCGAATGCTCAACGGATATAGCATGATTTCATTCTCATCCGTCAGATAAGTAGACCTATCTTGCTGAATATATAAATCGCCTAACCAAGGCGTCCAACCTAATTTTTTATAGAATGTCACATCTTCAGGTTGTAATGCCGCAAGTTCATAGCCCATATGAGTTAAAGCTTCGATCAAATATCTTAATAGCTGTGATGCAAGCCCTTTTCCCCGCATCATTGCATCAGTCGTCACATATTCAACATAAGCAGTTCTCACCTGATTATTGCCATAAATAGTGAAAACTCTATCCGTCCATAGTGCATGCGATACAATTTTTTCGTCCAAGATAGCGACGAGATGAACAGCTGTTTGCATGAAGGCATATTGACTCCAAGGGTCTTCATCAAAAGCAGTAAAACATAGCTCAGCAATCTGTTGTCGCGCTTGTTCATTCAGGTCTCGAGCCGCGATAATTTTAAACTGCATAGGGATAGACTCAGCGGAAACTACTCATATCTTAAGCAAAGATTGGACTGGCATGAAGTATTTCTAGCTAAAAGAATGACTGATGAGAAATGAAATTTCCGTCTCATTTTTAATATTGAAAATAATTGAATCAGGATAATCCCCCCTCAACCATTCAGCCAAAGAATATCTAGCTTGAAAGGTTAACTTTAGCTTTACACAATCAGCTAACTTTATTGCTGAAGTAAATCCAATTCCTCATCGACCAATGTTTGCGTTGTATCACTCAATAAAATCCCCACTCGCTCACAATGAATCATCAAATGTTCCAACCATCTCTGGGCAGCCAATAGTTCCAAGGTATGGGTCGCAGAGACGTTATGATTGGCAGCATCTTCAATAATTTTCTGTCTTACAAATTCTTGTTTTTCTTTCATTTCCTGAGAAATTAAAGATAAATCATTGACAAAAGTCTCAGGTATTTTTAGAAAAGGCTCTTGTAACAAATAGGGAATATTTTGCTCAAGAATTCCTGCAAAATTTTGCGCTAAAGCATAAACAATCGTTTGATTCTGAATCTTTTCAATATGAGCTACATCATTTAAATCATTTCGTAGAACACGAACATAAACCACCAATCTTAATAAGATGATTAAACGATGTTGATCTGCAACAGACTGTGGAACCGTCATTTCATCTAAATAATGTTCAACTTTAGTCAAAATACGATCAAATTCATCAGTCTTCACCAACGTAGCAACCATTTCACCACGGATACAACGCACCACAATGCCATAGATATCAGCAATTGATTGCAACAACACACGTTCAGCTGTCGCAATCGCCAAGGCTGGAACACTATAAAGTGACTCATCTAAATAACGGGTTGAAGAAAGTTCCTTTTCTGGTAATAAGCGAACAATCAGCTGCTCAAAACGAGGTAAAAGAGGCATAAAAATACAGGCCCCTAACAAGCTAAAAGCTGTATGAAAGGCTGCGACCAATAACACAGGATCTAATTGATGAATGATATTGATTTGATTATATGCCCACATAAATAGAGGGGATAACAGAAGAAAGGCAAAAATAGCGGTAACTACATTAAAAATAACATGAACAGCAGCGGTGCGTTTAGCACTTGTCGTCGCACCCAGCGCAGCCAAAACAGCAGTTGCTACGGTTCCAACATTCTGACCAATCACCAAAGCCAGTGTCTGTTCAAGATTAATCGTTTGTGTAGCGAGTGCGGTTAAGGTGGTTGTAATGGCCGCACTCGATGACTGCAATACAATGGTCATTAAGATGCCCACTGCCACCAAGATTAATTTCATTGTAATGGTGGGTTCAGCCCAACGAGATAGATCAATAAACTGAGCCACACCACTCATGGCATCTTGTAAAAGTTGAATACCAAAAAAAAGTAACCCAAAACCCGCTAAAACCAACCCAATAAAAGCAATCTTTTCTTTACCTAATAGTTTTAATAAAGCACCAACACCAATGAGTGGCAGGGCAAAACTTGATATTGAAAACTTTAAGCCAAGTAAAGCAACCATCCAGCCTGTACTGGTCGTGCCGATATTTGCGCCAATAATCACCCCAATGGCATGGCTAAAGCTTAATACGCCCGCACTGACAAAACCGATCGTTGCTAAAGTCGTGGCAGTCGAAGACTGGACCACAACCGTTAAACCGATTCCAGAGAATACGGCCTTAATCGGAGAGCTTGTAAAGCGAACCAACCATTGACGTAATGCTTCCCCAGCAATTGCTTTCAAGCTGTCTGTCATTAAAGACATACCCAAAAGAAATAAACCAATCCCACCCGTCAATTGCACAATAACGTTAAGCACCGCATTTCCTTCTTATAATTTTCTATTTTCAAACCAGCATATCGCCTTTTTATACATTTTTTCTATTTGATTAATGTTGAATTGGTTCATTTCTAATAATATTTTCCACTGACGATAAAAAACACCCCCAACCGTTAGGTTGGGGGTGTTTAGATTTAAAAGCTGGCGATGACTTACTCTCACATGGCAAGTGCCACACTACCATCAGCGCTAAGAGGTTTCAC
>NZ_JALGBR010000027.1:0-30115 GCF_022808535.1 Acinetobacter sp. NIPH1876 | reverse complement strand
CTTGAACGGGAATAGTATCTATTTTTTGCTTTCATATAAGGAAGTTACCATACTTTTTAATATGCTTAACTTCCTAAGCCCCTTAGAAAATATGATGTGTTTTAAAAACTAAATAGTTTTTTATATCTTTAGGATAATCTTGAATCATCTTTAAGAAATTCGCTTGATCACCCTGATATAAAGCACGGGTTGCCTCTTCATAATTGGGCATATTACCCAACATGGCAGACATAAAGCGGTCGGTGGATTGTTTGGCGAGCATGATATTGCTTTCAGAAGTTGGATCATTCAGCTCTTTATCAATCAACTTCCGAATCACAGCAGATGCACTGGAACTCTGTTGATCTAACCAATCCCAATGTTTTTTTTGTAAGGTAATTTCACGAGAGATGACCCCAAGTTTCGGTCGCCCAACTTTCTTTGTCGGCTCAGGCTCGCTATAACGTTGATGAATTTCTTGTTCAGAACCAGAAAGATCAAGATCAACCTGTCGGCCAGTTTGATCATTGAAAATTAAAATATTCTCAATTGTTTTAGGCCTAAGTTTAATCTTAATTGCAAGCTCAGTAGGTTGCCCAGTTGCGATGAAGGTACTCCCTGAAAAGGCAGTATAGGTTGTTATTTGAGTATTCATTTTCTTCGGATTGTTTTATACGGGTAAAATAATATTATCAGGGTAAAAATAATTATGCAAATAAATATAGCTTCAAAAGATCTGATTCAGTTGGAGAGCTAGCTCTCAAATCTGACATAAAAAATGATGCAGATAGAATGCCAATTTTCAATTTTATTCTGCTTTGATATCGCTTTTATGAGACAATGTTTTTTTATTTTTGTGTATTAGGACTCCCATGATTGAGCAATCTCCTGAATCTTTAAGCGATATCGAAATTTTAGACATTTTACAGTCTATGAAAAAAGATAAGCTGGATACGGAAGCAAATGAGATTATCCGTAATGGGGGGAAGGCTGGGCGTCAAGAAGCACACAAACAAGCTTTGGTTGCACTGAATACAAGCTTTGAAGAAAAGTTTGTAGAAGCAGTTACGCTGGCATTAGGTTTGAATGCCGGTCAGGCGAAAAAAATTCGCTATAAAAAAGATCGTATCCGTATTTTAAAAGTGCGTGGTATTGATTATTTAGCGATTGATGGTGCAGAAACCGCTCAGGTCTTGGCTCAGGTTGCTCAAGCGATTATCCGTGAAGATGCAATCGTGACAGAAGGTCTACACAATATTTTCCCATTTTGGAAAGAAGGTTGGCCAATGGTTCAGTTTGATAATGCTTATAAGATCTTGGCAGAAGACATTGCTATTCACTATCAAGCGACCTTGGATGAACTCATCTCAATGTATGGTGGGAATTAAGGAATTATAAACCTCCTGTTCTGATCAATGCGGTTGCCAATAGAAAATAACAAGGATTGTTACTTTTATGAATTTACCACCGACGATTCCTGCAGAAGCTTTAGCCATGCTTCGTGCAGGGCAGCTGATTGATGCAATTAAGATCACGCGAGAAAAAACAGGTTTAGGTCTTAAGGAATCTAAAGATTTAATTGATCAGTATCTTCAAGATCATCCACAAGAACAGGCGCAGATTCAAGAGCAGTTGGCGCAGCGGAGTCGTGGTGGAATCAAAGTCTTTATTTTAATTTTACTGATATTGGCTGCCGTGATCTGGTTTGTTATGAAATAAAAAAAGCCCATATATGGGCTTTTTTTAGCTTTCAAGATTAATCATCTTGGGATACTGGAGATTCACCTTCGAGATTTGGTAAAACTTGGGTTACCAGCAATTGGTCAATTTTATAGTGGTCAATATCGACAACTTCAAATTTGAAACCAGCATATTCAACAGCATCGGCAGGACGTGGGATCTTGCGTAAACGATACATGATAAAGCCTGCAATCGTTTCGTAATTCTCATTTTCAGGGAATTCTTCGATGGTTAATGCGTGTTTTACATCTTCAATTGGTGTACTGCCATCAATCAGCCAAGAATGATTATCGCGTTTGATAATCTGCTTTTCTTCATCCATCGGTGTGACCCAGTCGCCCATAACCGTGATCATAATATCGCTGAGCGTGATAACACCAACAACCAAAGCATACTCGTTGATCACAACAGCAAACTTTTCTTTGGTTGAACGGAAACGATCCAGCAATTCAGACAAGGTTAAAGAGTCTGGAATAATCAGGACATTACGGATGGTTGATTCATTGAGTTGGGTAAAGGATTGATTGTTTAAGATGCGTACCAGAATATCTTTGGCATCGACATAACCAATCACTTGATCAATATGTTCACTGCACACTAAGAATTTTGAATAAGGATGTTCAGCCAGTTTTTGACGAATACTCTGTTCAGGTTCATTCAAGGTGAAATAAACAATATTTTCTCGTGCCGTCATGCTGGATGGGACAGTTCGTTCTTCAAGCTCAAATACATTTTCAATGAAATGATGTTCTTGTTTTTGTAAGACACCAGCTTGTGCACCGGCATTTACAATGGCAGAAATATCATCAAAAGTCATACTATCATCGCGTTTAGTATCAATTTTAAAGATTCTAAAAATTGAATTTGCAATGATATTAATAAACCAAGCCAATGGTCTGCAGATTTTGATAAAGATCGTAATTGGATTGATGACTTTAATGGCTAGTTTTTCTGGGAAAATCATGGCCAAACGTTTTGGCATCAAATCAGCAAATAAGATAAATAGGGAAGTGACTGTTAAAAAAGATAAGCTGAATCCGATGGTATCTGCCCAAGGCCCCGGGTAAAGCTCAGTCGCCAAATTGTGGAAGTAAGGACGCAATGAGGATTCACCGACAATACCCCCCAAGATCGCAACAGCATTCACACCGACTTGCGTAGATGCAAAAAAGTCTGCAGAGTTTTCTTGTAACTCAATGACTTTATTTGCTCTTTCCTCACCGCTTTCAGCAATGAGTTTGAGTTTGAGTTTTCGTGATCCAGCAATCGCGATTTCAGATAAGGATAAAAAGAATGAACATGCGACTAGAAGAACTAGAATCATCATGCTTTGTAAAATATCCATACATCACCTATGTTGATAGGACACAGCCTATAAAGTCGCTTATGCAAATAATTGTTTGTAACGCATTATTTCACTCGCTTATTCTTTAAGAGAATATAATCTATCAATAAGTAAAAGAAATAAATTTTTATTGATATTATTATTAAAACAATCAGCCACACAGAAAATATGGCTGAAAATTCATCTTGTTAATGTGTCAGTTTAGAAAAAACTATGTGGTAATTGTGAATTGCCATTATTCAACAAATACTCACGATTTTCTTCTTCAATCATTTGACGTGCAACAAATAGGATCAATTGTCTGAGCCAACGATGTGCAGGATGATGATGTAACAACGGACACCAAGCCATTTTAAGTTCAAATTCGGGAATATAGAACGGAGGATCCTTTATAACCAGTCTAGGATTCTGTGTTTGTAAGCGTGCCATACGTGTTGGTAGCGTCGCGATTAAATCTACATTTTGCGCTAACAGTGCTGGCATTTGATAATGACGGGTAAATACAGAGATCTTACGGCGTTGACCGATACGCTCTAACGCTTGATCAATCCAACCTAATCCAGCTTGTTTTTCTGGATTAACACCAAAGCCGACACCCATACCTGTTTTAGATACCCAAATATGCTGTGCATCTAAATAGCTTTTTAAATTGAGATGAGTCACTGCAGGGTGTTTATCATTTAAAATACAGCTAAAACTATCACGCCATACTAAGACCTGGTGGAAGCTTTGCGGGATTTCGTTGAAGCGGTTAATGGCTAAGTCAACTTTACCTTGTTCCATATCACGGTAGGATACGTCACTTGGGGTTAAGAAATCCAAGACCACGTTTGGTGCTTCTGAGCGTAAAGCTTTTACTAAACGTGGAACTAAAGTCGCTTCGGCATAATCGGATGTCATAATCCGGAATACACGATTACTGGTATAAGGACGGAATTCAGTACGCGGTTCAAGGATCATTGACAGATCAGCTAGCGCATCTCGAATACGTGGCTGTAATTCTAATGCGCGTTCTGTTGGCGTCATGCCCTCAGAAGAACGAATGAGTAGGGGGTCGTTAAATAAATTACGTAAACGACGCAGAATATTACTCATCGCAGGCTGGGTAACGCCCAATTGCTCTGCTGCGCGGGTGACATTTTTTTCACGAAGAAGTACGTCAAGATAAATTAATAAATTGAGATCGACGCGCTCCAGATTCATAAAAAAAATACCGAAAATAAAATCCTTGAATTGCCTTGAATTATGACATATCCAAAGGGATTTGTGTAACTTAATCCTACATAAAAGCAACAGCCTCAATGCTTATGCTTCAACTTGGCACATTCTGTCGAATTATTTAATTTTGACGGCTTTTTATGCTGTGGTTTTGTATTCAAATTGAAGGAAAATACACAGAAAAATTGTCATTTTCTGCAACTCAAATAAGCAAGTTTCAGCTTTTTATGAACTGATGAGTCTAGAAAATGGGGCTAAAATTTGATGCTTGGCCCAAGTTGTGTATTTTGTAAAATTAATAAAAACAAATACTTGTTTGGTGTTTTTTGTATTCTTGAAAAATGGTTATACATATATTTTTTTAGAAAATACTGAAGATTAAGCCAGAATATTGGATAAAACACTTGCCAAAGACTAAGCTGTGATACATGTTGATGAGGTGCTTTAAATCTAGACTAATTAAAATCAGGATTTATTAGCAATCATTCGATGCCAATCCGCAAAAGGAATATATCATGTCTACATATCAAACAGCGATTGATGCAATCCGCGAACTAAAAGCAAAATTCGGCGACACTTGGCGCGATATTAGCCCAGAAGATGCTGCGCGTATGCAAATGCAAAACCAATTCAAAACTGGTTTAGATATTGCTAAATATACAGCTGCGATTATGCGTCGTGATATGGCTGCTTATGATGCTGATTCTAGCAAATATACTCAATCATTAGGTTGCTGGCACGGTTTTATCGCGCAACAAAAAATGATTGCGAACAAAAAATACTTCGGTACAACTGAACGTCGCTATATCTACCTTTCTGGTTGGATGGTTGCTGCACTTCGTTCAGAATTTGGTCCACTTCCTGACCAATCTATGCATGAAAAAACTTCTGTACCTGCTTTGATCGAAGAAATCTACACTTTCTTACGTCAAGCTGATGCGAAAGAACTTAATGATTTATTCCGTGCGCTTAAAAAAGCAAACGAAGCTGGTGATACTGCTAAAGCTGCTGAAATCACTGCTCAAATCGACGGTTTCCAAACTCACGTTGTGCCAATTATTGCGGACATCGACGCTGGTTTCGGTAACGAAGAAGCGACTTACTTACTTGCACGTAAGATGATCGAAGCGGGTGCTTGTGCACTTCAAATCGAAAACCAAGTATCTGACGCGAAACAATGTGGTCACCAAGCTGGTAAAGTAACAGTTCCACACGAAGACTTCATCGCTAAAATCCATGCATTACGTTATGCATTCTTAGAAATGGGTCTTGATGACGGTATCATCGTTGCGCGTACTGACTCTGAAGGCGCTGACTTGACTCAAAAAATCCCAGTGGTTAAAGAGCCAGGCGACATCGCTTCTCAATACATCAGCTACTTAGATACAACTGAAATTGACATTGCTGATGCTCAAGAAGATGAAATCTTGATCAAACGTAATGGTAAATTACACCGTCCTAAGCGTTTAGCTTCTGGTTTATATCAGTTCCGTGCTGACACTCAAATTGACCGTGTTGTACTTGACTGTGTATCTAGCCTTCAAAATGGTGCAGACCTTCTTTGGATCGAAACTGCGACTCCAAACGTAGAAGAAATCGCTCACATGGTTAACCGTGTACGTGAAACTGTTCCAAATGCGAAGCTTGTTTATAACAACAGCCCATCGTTCAACTGGACTTTAAACTTCCGACAACAAGCTTACGACCGTTGGGTTGCTGAAGGTAAAGACGTTTCTGCTTACGACCGTGCTAAATTAATGAGCGCTGAGTACGATGCTACTGAATTAGCTGCTGATGCAGACGCTAAGATCCGTACATTCCAAGCAGATGCTGCTCGTGAAGCGGGTGTATTCCATCACTTGATCACACTTCCGACTTACCACACTGCTGCGCTTTCTACTCATGAGCTTGCACAAGGTTACTTCGGTTCTGAAGGTATGTTGGCTTATGTTGCTGGCGTACAACGTAAAGAAATCCGTGGTGGTATCGCTTGTGTTAAACACCAAGCAATGGCGGGTTCTGACATCGGTGATGATCACAAAGAAATCTTCTCTGGTGACAACGCTCTTAAAGCACACGATGATGCTAAAAACACAATGAACCAATTCGCTGCTCACTAAGCACTGAACTGATTCAAAAGAAAACCCTGCGAAAGCAGGGTTTTTTTATTGCTTTAAAATAAATACTTAAGACTGAATCTTTGTTTCAAGAAAACTAATTAGGGTCTTTCTGATTATTCGTGATGAGACGCTTTCTATTGAAAGAATTTATTCAATGAGATCTATCTTTATTAATCTAAGGACGATGTAAAAGAGACTTTATTTAAAAAGAGCAAGTGAATTGAATGGCTGAGTTGAATGATTCCATCAAAATATAAGCATAAAAAAACTGCTCATAAAGAGCAGTCTTTTAAGTTTGGGAAATAATAAATTATTTCTCAACACCTGCTGGTTGACCTGCAAGTTTAGCATTTGCATAGTCCCAGTTTACTAAGCTTTCTAGGAAAGTTGCGATGTACTTAGGACGTAAGTTACGGAAGTCGATGTAGTAAGCGTGTTCCCATACGTCGATGGTTAATACTGCAACTTGGCCATGAGCAAGTGGAGTATCTGCATTGGCAGTTTTAGTAATCGATAATTTACCGTTTACTTCATCAGCAACTAACCAAGCCCAACCTGAACCGAATTGAGTTGTTGCAGCAGCAGTAAATTCCTCTGCAAACTTTTCGTAGCTACCAAAAGCTTCTTCAATTTTCGCTGCAATCGCACCTGTAGGTTTACCACCACCATTTGGCTTCATGCTGTTCCAGTAGAACGTGTGGTTCCATACTTGCGCAGCGTTGTTAAAGATACCTGCTTTAGATGCATCACCAGCAGACGCTTTGATGATTTCTTCTAAAGATTTACCTTCAAGGTCTGTACCTTTGATTAAGTTGTTTAAGTTAACAACATAAGTATTGTGGTGTTTGTCGTGATGGTATTCTAAAGTTTCGCGAGTGATGTGTGGCGCTAAATCATCATAGCCATATGGAAGTGCAGGTAAAGTAATGGTTGTCATGTTTCATTCCTTGCAAATTTGCTGGGTTTTACATTAAGTGCCTTTATTGTAAATGATTCTATAGATAATAGGGCAGTCTTTTAATACACAAAATATGCAAAAAATTTCGTTATGAGACATATACGATACAACAATGATTAGAGTTTTTAGCTCGTTTAGTGAACGTTCTAAGACACTCTAACCCGTTTTTTATGGAGATACTGAATCAGGCCGAGCTGATTCGAAAATTATTATACTTTTGCTTGTAACGCTTGGTGATAACGGCGATTGACCTCATTCCAATCCACCACATTATAAAATGCAGCAATATATTCAGGACGGCGATTTTGGTATTTTAAATAATACGCATGTTCCCATACATCCAGACCTAAAATAGGTGTATTGCCATGCATCAAGGGTGAGTCTTGATTGCCGCTACTTTCGACCACTAATTTGTGTTCAGGCGTGACGCTCAGCCATGCCCAACCACTGCCAAAACGACTAATCGCTGCCTTGGTGAATGCATCTTTAAAAGCATCGAAACCACCAAGTTGTTGATCAATGGCTTCAGCAATATCACCTGTAGGTTCTCCACCACCTTGCGGGCTCATGACTGTCCAAAAAAGTGAATGATTTGCGTGTCCGCCACCATTATTGATCACCATATTTTTAAGATCTGCTGGAACTTCATTCACTTTGGCGACTAGTTCCTCTACAGGGAGTTGTTCCCATTCTGTGCCTTCAATTGCGCCATTAATATTATTGATATAGGTCTGATGGTGTTTGCTATGATGAATTTCCATGGTTTTGGTGTCAATGTTCGGTTCGAGTGCATCATATGTATAAGGAAGCGCCGGTAAAGAATAAGCCATGTGTTTGATTCCTTTTGTAATCAATGTGGTTTTATTACGATGAATTGAAGCGCCTTCATTATTTATTTAAAAGCAAATGAGAATCAATGTCTTTTAATTTGCTTTTATCTATGCGAAATGGAGTAAAAAATAAATTTTATTTATCATTTGTCTGTTGGGTCTTGAATTGACTTGCCAATGAAAGAAAGGGGATGTGTTCTGGGTTAGGCTTTATAAGCCCCAAGATAAGGTAAAGACGTTGCAATGCTGGTGGTGTTAACGCAAATCTTAATTTGAAAATGGATTCATTTAAAAATTATGAAGAGAAGGAGTGAAAATAATTCCACTCCTTCAAATGGTTGACTCGAACTAGATCGGATTGTTGAGTTCGAAGTATTCGGTTTTGATTGAAAACTGTTTGGTAATGGCCTGTGCTAAACGCTGTACACCATAACGTTCAGTTGCATGGTGACCACATGCAAAATAATGTACCCCTAGTTCTTTTGCTTCATAAAAAGTACGTTCGCTAACTTCGCCAGAAATATAAGCATCACAGTCTGCTTGAGCTGCTTTTGCAATAAAATCTTGAGCACCGCCTGTGCAGAAGCCTACTTTTTTAATTACAGTTTTATCACTTGGTAGATGAATCACATTAAAGTCAAAAATGCTCTGTAACTTCGCCTTAAATTGTTCTGGACTTAGCGGATTGTCTAAATAGGCAATGTTGCCAATTGGATGCTTTTCGTTTGGATCCAAAGCTTCTAAATCTTTTAGACCGATCAAATCGGCAATAGCGATGTTATTGCCCAAAGTTGGATGTGCATCCAAAGGCAGGTGATACGCGATCAGGGAAATATTATTTTGAATCAGTTTCTTGATACGATTGCCGCGCATGCCTGTAATTGGGTAGGGTTCACCTTTCCAGAAATAACCATGATGGACCAGTAATGCATCGGCTTGTTGGGCAATTGCAGCATCAATTGCATCTTCAGATGCAGTCACGGCACATACAATTTTATTGACTTCAGGCTTACCTTCGATCTGTAAGCCGTTTGGCGCGTAGTCTTTAAATTCATTGGCTTTTAAAGTCTGGTTACACCATTGCACAATGTCATGCAAATTTGCCATGCGATTCCTCAAATGATTTACATCTTTTCTCAGCAACAATAAGAACATATTTTCAAATGTAACTAAAGCTAGACAAAACTTTTTTAACTTTTGCATTGATTTTAAGCAATTTACTTTACAATGGTGGAAACTTCCAGTTCTTCAATAAATTACGTTCATTACATAATTTCGCCTAGAGGATAATAGACGTGCGCCGTGCATTTACATGGTTACCTTGGGTATTACTCATTCTTGTTATATTTAGTTTTCTGGCTTGGCAGAAATCACATCAACCGAAACCAACGGTGGCTGCTGATGGGGTAAAAATGCCAGCAGAAAAGGTTGAACCACTGATTGATACCACGCGTACGGGTGGGGTGGTTTCGTATAGTGCTGCGGTCAAAGTGGCGGCACCTGCTGTGGTGAATATCTTTACCACACAGAAAGTGAAACAGATGAATCATCCATTATTGAATGATCCTGTATTTCGTGAGTTTTTTGGCAATCAAATGCCGCAACAACCTCAAAACGAAAACAGTTTGGGTTCAGGCGTCATTGTACGTGCGGATGGTTATATTTTAACGAATAATCATGTGATTGCGCAGGCTGAGCATATTGTCGTGGCTTTACAAGATGGACGCCGTGCTGAAGCGACCGTGGTTGGCACTGATCCAGACACCGATTTGGCGGTAATCAAAATTGAATTGGATAAATTACCGGTGTTGCCATTTAAATTAAGTGGTAATGAAGTGGGTGATGTTGTGCTCGCGATTGGTAACCCATTTGGTGTCGGTCAAACTGTGACTCAGGGGATTATCTCTGCTACGGGACGTTCGGATTTGGGCATCAATACCTATGAAGACTTTATTCAAACCGATGCTGCGATTAACCCAGGTAACTCTGGCGGTGCATTGATTGATGTTGCGGGTAATTTGATTGGGGTCAATACGGCGATCTTCTCGCAATCGGGTGGTTCACTTGGAATTGGTTTTGCGATACCTGCCAAAGTGTGTCAGCAAGTTCTTAATTCCATCTTGAAAGATGGGCGTGTAGTACGTGGTTGGTTAGGAATTAGCTTAATTCCAAATAACATTGATGAAGATGTTTTGACCGCTAAACCAGTTGGTGTCACTGTTGCAGATGTATTACGTGGCGGACCATCTGATTCTGCAGGGATTAAGCGTGGCGATAAGATTATTCAAGTGAATAATGAGCAGATCTCTTCAGCATCGCATTTGATTAATTATGTTGCGTTACAAGCACCAGAAAGTTTAATTGATGTGGTGATTGAGCGTGAAGGCAAACAACAAACTTTGCAGGTTAAAGTTGGAGAGCGTAAAGTGCAACAAAATGCACAATCGCAATATATTCCATTGCCTAAGCGTCAACAACAGTAAGGCCGCTTAGATGATAAATAAGGGCTGCCAATGAGCAGCCTTTATTTATTTGAAGTCATAAAAAAAGCGTGTTGATCGACTGATCAACACGCTTTTTGCATTTTATCGACTTTTTTATTTTTCATTAAAGCATCGAAATTTGATGGTTTGATGACAGAGTTTTGATGTTTATATGACAAAGACCAAGCACAAGCGCTCTGCTTCAATGTGCACAAAATGCTTGATTGAAGTACTCAAACAAATCAGGGGTTTGAAACCAGATCAAGATCGAAAGACTCATCAAACACAGAAGCGTGACAAACAATAGCAACTTAAAATGACGTTCTATATTAGTCATGAATCACAGCCTCTTCATTCACGAAAAGATGGATGACAACACCAAAAGCACTTAGCACTAAACAGGCGAGCCAAATCATATTGTAGTTGCCTGCAATATCATGATTGACCCCACCGAGCCAGCCGCCAAAGAATGAGCCGATTTGATGGGTAAAGAACACAATACCACTGAGCATGGATAAATATTTGACGCCAAACATATTGGCCACAATCCCATTGGTGAGCGGAACAGTGGAAAGCCAGAGTAGTCCCATAATGATCCCAAAACTATAAACGGTCAATGTGCTGAGTGGGAGTAGTAGAAAAGCAATAATAGCAATACCGCGTAAACCATAAAGCAGCATCAGCAATCTTGGTTTTGAATAGCGATCACCTAACCAACCTGCACCATAGGTCCCTACAATATTAAATAGACCGACCAGTGCCAAGAATATCGTACCTGTTGTGGCATCAAAGCCATGATCAATTAAATAACCAGGTAGGTGTACGCCTAAAAATACCACTTGGAAACCACAGACCAGAAAGCCGAGCGATAACCACCAAAATGGTTTGTGTTTTCTTGCGATGTGTAAAACCTGTTTAAAGCTTAAACTTGGCTGATTTAGCGCTTTAGGTGCTGTAGAAGCAGGGGATTTCAATAACCAAGCCAAGGGGACAATGAATGCAATAGCAAAGGCACTCACCAGCAAAGCAGAAGACCAACCGATGGTTTTAAGGAATAACAGAGTTGAGGGCAGCATAATAAACTGCCCAAAGGAACCCGCAGCACTGGCAATCCCCATGACCATACTGCGTTTCTCTGGTGGTGCAGCGCGACCAACCGCAGAAAGCAATACGGTAAAAGAGGTCGCAGATAAGGCGAGTCCAATCACGAGCCCTAAGCTGAGGTTAAGTAAGAGTCCTGTAGAGCTAAATGCCATAAGGACTAAGCCAATAGCATAGAGTACCCCTCCCGCCATCACGACTTTTTTAGTACCGTACTTGTCAGCAATCGCACCGGTAAAGGGTTGTGCAGCCCCCCAGATCAGGTTTTGCATGGCAATCGCAAAACTAAAAATATGATGGCCCCAACCAAAACTATCGCTCATGGGTACCAGATATAAACCAAAGCCATGGCGTACACCCAATGAAAGTGCGAGAATCAGCGCACTTCCGATCAGCATATAGACCAATTGTTTGGAAAATTGAGGGTTTGACATTGTTGTTGTAATCTTGGAATAAGTGAAAAGTATTCTAAAATACTTCTCATCATATTTCGATTCCCTGCAAAAATAATTGTGACAAGATGCAAAGTCATCAAAACAGTCAACTGTAAATTGACCGTTTTGTTTCAAATGGCAGGATATAATTTAGAACTTAAATTCCAAGCCTAATCCGACAACAGGTTGCTTGTCTTTTTTATCTGCTTGTTCAAGTGTTAAATAACCTACATAGCCATAGCTTTTCACCTGCTTACTAAAGGCATAATCAGCCCCGGCCATGATTTGTTTGGCTTTAAAATCAGCTGTGGTGTTTTTAAAGTGAGTATCATTCTGGCTATATTGTGCTTTGAGTATCCATTTTTTTGCATTTGGAAGAATATATTCGGCACCCACTAACCAACCTTGAGCATCATCAATATTGTTGGCTTTTGTGGCCCATTTTGTTGTTTCTGTTGGATCTGCATAGCTAGTTTCTTCAACATCGGAACGTTGATACAAGCTTTTAATCGCCAAGCCTTCAAACGGATTTAAACGTCCGATGGCACGTATGGTATTTGCTGCGGCAAAAGCTTGTGTGTCGGCTGTATAAGCCTGTCTTGTGGCAACATTGAGAAAGCCACGTCCTGCAAAAGTGCTTGGAATGGCTTTGTCATAGCCAAGTCCTGCGACAAAAAATGGATGTTCATAAACCAGACTGGCAGACCATGCATCGCCTAAGCCGCGACCTGCGACTTTTGCACCGCCGCTGGATGTTTTAATTCCAGATGATTCTCCAGTGGCGAGCAGAGCATTCAGTTTAACCACGCCTTGAGAGAGATGAATGGCTGGTGATTCATAGAGAATGACGTTATCGATACGGTTTTCTCCAGTCAGAATCCCACCAATATCTGCTTTATTTGCCACATAATTATTGAAAATATCAACTGTGCTTGAGAGCTGTTTGACCGGCGTATCATGTTTACCCACTTTGATGGTGCCGAGTTGACTGTCCTTTAATCCGACAAAGCGGTTTCGTTGCGTCCAGTCTGTTCCATCGCCGTCAGCACTTAATCCCCATTCAATTGCATAGACCGCACTTAGATGCTCAGTCAGTTTGTCATCTCCTTTAATGCCTAGATATGAACTATTGGAGCTAACCTCCCACACATCTTTATTTGAGCTGTTGGCATTTTTTTCTGGCAAGTAATCGATACTTGCATCAATTTCCCCATAAAGTGTAGGTGCTGCAAAAGTAGTACTGGTTAAGCATCCAAGCATGGCAAAGCCAAGAAGATTCAATTTCATATTGAGACCCCTGAAAAATGGTGTTGAAGTATTTAATTTGGAAATCGTGTGGGAGGGTTTATCCCACACAAAATGTGTTGTGATTAAGCGAGAGAGTTACGTTCTAATACAGCTTGCTCGAACAATTGTTGTTCTTTGGCTTTATGTTCGACCGAGAAGCGAATGAGGATGACACTGAATGCGGCTACGGTCACCAAAGCACCTAAAATCATCAGGCAGGTTTGTACGTCGAGTAAACCTTTGAGTAAGAAGCCTGCAGCAACTGCACCGACATTACCGCCTGCACCGATGATACCTGCGACACCACCTAAAGCATTGCGATCAATAAAAGGTACAAGCGCGTAAGTTGCACCACAAGACATATGGGTAAAGAGAGCAAAAACGGTCATGCTAATAATTGCAAGTGCTACGGTATTCATCTGAGAAAAAAGTATGAGGAATAAGCCTTCACATAGAATCATGATAAACAATACTTTTGTGCGACCATCTAAACCTTTTGATATTGCAACCTTATCTGAAAGATAACCTCCGAGTGCACGGGCAAATAGGGCAAGCAGACCGAAAATACCAGCAGTCAAACCTGCTTCTTTAAGGCCCATATTGAAGTGATCGACATAGTACATTGCAGCAATGTTATGAATAAAAATTTCAATACCAAAACAGGCAGCATAAGAGACAAATAGAATCCAAACACGGTAATTACGGGCTGCTTGCATCAGAATCGCAACACCGCCTTTTTTGCCAGCACCAACTTCGATACCTTGCTCACGAAGTTCTTTAAAGTTTCCTTGAGGGCAATCTTGAGTAAGCTTCCAATACAGGACACCCACGATCAGCATCATGATGCCTGGTACAAGTAATGCGATTCTCCAACCCATTGCTTGTTCTACACCAAACATGACGATTGCACCTAAGATAAGAGGCATGATGGCTTGGGTTGCACCACCTCCTGCATTTCCCCAACCTGCCGAGGCTGCATTTGCTGTACCTACAACGTTTGGTGCAAACATCACGCTGGTATGGTATTGGGTAATCACAAAGCTCGCGCCAATTGCACCAATCAATAAGCGGAAGAATAAGAAGGATTCATAGGTATTTGCAGCAGCAACACCAAAAACAGGAATACTACCAAGCAGTAAAAGAGCAGTGTAGGTCTTACGTGGGCCGTATTTATCACAGAGTGGGCCAACGATGAGTCGAATTAAAATGGTAATGGCAACTGCTGCAATGTTGATATTGGCAATTTGATCTTTGGTTAAATTGAACTCGCCTTTGATGACTGGCATGAGGGGAGCACAGGCAAACCACGCGAAGAAACACACGAAGAATGCCAACCATGTCATATGGAACGCTCGCATGGCAGGTGTAGAAAAGCTAAATAATTTTATTTCGGTGGCTTTTTTTGCATCAATATTCATTGGTGAAGACATAACTTTCTCCTGAACTGCACGTCATTTATTTTGCTTAGGCATTACGCTGATTAAGCAAATCGAACAGAACGGACGCCGTTGGCCGTCATCAAATATGTTTATGAATCGTCGTTGATTCAATGTGTTTGATATATAGCAAGTGCCGTGCCAGAAAAATAAATTAACCAAATGAATAATTTAAAATGTTAATCATCAAGGTGTTTATAAGAGGATTGAGTGAATCAAGAATATTGGTATAAATGTGGGGTCGTAGATAGAAGGTGTCTATGTTAGACAATCTTCTGAAAATTGCGTTCTCGTGGTGCGTGATTTTTGATCATGCTGCTTTGAAAGATTGCACAATAAAAAAGCAGCGAGTGCTGCTTTTTATGAAATGAAATTTAGAAGCGGTAACCGACACCGACATAGGTAATCAGAGGATCAATATCAATTTTAGTATTTGCTTTGATGAGTTCTTTACCTGTGTTGCGGTCAGTCACAGAGATTTTAGCCTCATTATTCATTTTGGAATAAGAAACAGAACCGACAGCAAACCAGTTTGGATTAAAATCATAGGTTGCACCTATAGTCACAATCGGGGCAAAGGTGTCCGTTGCTTTGAGTTTAACTACAGGGTCTGCTGAGGATGTTTTACCATCTAAGGCTGCACCTGCTTTTCCATCATGAATATTTTGAATCATATGACCTGCTTTGATTAAATCTAACTCGATCCCTGAGTTGATTTTTAAATCATTAAAATAAGCATACATGACACCTGCGCCAACATAGGGACGGAACTTATTCACCCCAGATTTACCAAACTGGTAATGTAGTTCTACAGCGGGTAACCAAGCACGTGCAGTTGCAGCTTTGTCACCTTGGGTTAGATCAGTGATATGGATATCTTGTTTTAAACCAATTGTTCCTAATGCGGTCTCTGCCTGACCTGTTAAAGGTGCGTAGATATCGCCTTTACCTTTGATATCAACTTTCGGTGGAATACCAGCCTTAACTTCTAAAGAGATGTTATCGGTAAAATGGTAATTAGCCATAATACCAACAGTGTCAACCTTATCAGCTTCTAAACCTGTTCCTTGGCTTTGCCAGTTAGATAGGCCGTTGACAGTTGCAGTGCCTGTTAACAGGCCTGGTACTGGGTCAAGGGGTTGTATTTTAATGGCATCATAAAGAAGCTTATTGGAGTCTCGGTCTGCTGCTGCAAGTACAGCTTGTTTAGAGACATCTCCAACTTTGGCTTTAGTACCCTCAGCAACACTCGTGTTGATATTGACTGGATTTGCAGATCCTTGCGGCATGGCATGTAACCAGCCCGCGGAAACAGAAAAACGTTTAAACCCATCTCCATCTTTTAGACTGAAATAAGGCGAGTCTGCGAAAGTAAGTGTCGGTAGGGCACATACACCTGTAATCAGGCAAGCGAATGATTTCTTCATCATTGTGGGACTCCATGTCCAAAAAGTTTGTTAGGATTTTTCTTGCGCCCACCTTAACGCTATTTTTAAATAGGCTTTGTTTAGTTAAATTTTATAATTGTTATGCTTATGATTTTTTTTGTTTGATTTAAATAAATTGATGAAGAAAATGTGGATGCGTAAAAAAAGTCACCGGAGTGACTTTTTTAAAATAATTCAAAGGGAATGAATTACATAAAGCGAGACAGATCTTCTTCAGGTCGAGCAGTGAGTACTTCGATCCCTGTTTGTGTTACCAAAATCGTATGTTCATATTGAGCAGATAACTTGTGATCTTTTGTGACAACCGTCCACTTATCACCTAAAAGTTTGGTTTGCCAAACACCTGCGTTGACCATTGGTTCGATGGTAAAGGTCATGCCAGCCTCTAGACGCATACCCGTACCTTTTTGGCCATAGTGTAAAACTTGTGGTTCGTCGTGGAAAACATTGCCGATACCATGGCCACAATATTCACGGACAACGCTGAAACGTTCAGATTCAACATATTGCTGAATGGCATAGCCCACATCACCTAGATATGAACCATCTTTAACAGTTGCCATACCACGATACATCGCTTCCTGTGCCACTGAACATAAACGATTAGCAAGAATAGATGTTTCACCACCCACGATGTACATCATGTTGGTATCACCGTGATAACCATCTTTAATCACTGTTACATCAATATTAAGAATATCACCGTTCTTTAATGTTTTATTTTCAGAAGGGATGCCGTGACAAACTACATGGTTAACCGAAGTACAAATAGAATGTTGAAAAGCAGGGCGGCCAGGTGCAGCACCGTAACCTACACAGGCAGGAATCGCGTGTTGAACATTTTCAATATGATTGCGACAGATTGTATCGAGTTCTAGTGTGCTCACACCCGCTTTAATATGCGGTTTAATCATGTCTAGAACTTCAGCCGCCAATTTCCCTGCAACACGCATCTTTTCAATTTCTTCAGGTGTTTTGATTAATCGGCGTGGGGCTGTATAAGTTGTATTCATGATCTCTAAAAACTTTTGGTAATTTGCAAGTGTCTATGGTATAAATAGCCGCCTATTTTATCAAATGCTTTTCGTGAATATATTTTACGAAAATATCTGATAACAATAGTCGTAAAAAATCCGCACATATATCGACACATTACTCTGGGTGCCTAGCAATAGGTGGAGAATGCGGATATATGGAGGCCTAACCCAAACTTTAAGGTAAAGAAAATGGCAGATTACAACGTAAGCATGCGCGACCTTCTTCAAGCAGGCGCACACTTTGGTCACCAAACTCGTTTCTGGAACCCAAAAATGCGTCAATACATTTTTGGCGCGCGTAACAAAATTCACATCATCAACCTTGAGCACACTGTTCCTGCGTTAAATGATGCTTTGAACTTTGTTAACAATCTTGCAAGCAAAAAGAACAAAGTATTGTTCGTTGGTACTAAACGTGCTGCTTCTAACATCATCCGTGAACAAGCTCAACGCGCTGGTCAACCATATGTAGATCACCGTTGGTTAGGTGGTATGTTGACGAACTGGAAAACACTTCGCCAATCTATCAACCGTTTAAAAGACCTTCAAACTCAATCTCAAGACGGTACTTTTGCTAAGCTTACTAAACGTGAAGCTTTAGAGCGTACTCGTGAGATGGAAAAACTTGAACGTGCTTTAGGCGGCGTTAAGAACATGGGTGGTTTACCTGACGCATTATTTGTAATCGACGTTGATCACGAAGCGATTGCAATCAAAGAAGCGAAAAACTTAGGTATTCCTGTAATCGGTATCGTTGATACAAACTCTAACCCAGACAACGTTGATTACGTTATTCCGGGTAACGACGATGCGATTCGTGCAGTAACTTTGTATGCTTCAGCTATGGCTGATGCGATTCTTGCTGGTAAAGAATACGCTCAATCACAAGCTAATGCACAAGCAAAAGGCGACGATGCTGCGAAAGACGCATCTGAGGCTTAATGCGTTTTGACGCAAGCTTGTCATTTTTGCGACATGTAATGGTGGCAAATTAAAGCGTCGAGAGTGCAAACGGCCCAGAGTTTCTTTGGGCCGTTTTTGTTGAACAGATTTATTTTCTACCGATTTTAGGAGATCAACATGACTGCAGTTACTGCGAGCATGGTAAAAGAATTACGTGACCGTACTGGTCTTGCAATGATGGAATGCAAAAAAGCATTAACAGAAGCAGGCGGTGACATCGAACTTGCGATTGATAACCTTCGTAAATCAGGTCAAGCAAAAGCTGCTAAAAAAGCAGGTAACATTGCTGCTGATGGCGCGATCACTATTATTCAAAACGGTAACAAAGCAATTCTTGTTGAAGTTAACTGTCAAACTGACTTCGTTGCTAAAGACGAAAACTTCAAAAACTTCTCTGATAAAGTTGCTGCTGCTGCACTTGCTGCAAACGAAACTGATGCTGCGAAAATTGCTGAACTTAAGCTTGAAGACGGCGCGACTGTAGAAGAAGCTCGTGTTGCACTTGTTCAAAAAATCGGTGAGAACATTCAAGTTCGTCGTGCTCAAATCGTTGAAGGCGAAAACTTGGCTGTTTACAAACACGGTTTAAAAATCGGTGTTGTTGTTTCTTACACAGGTGATGCTGACACTGGTAAAGGTATTGCAATGCACGTTGCTGCGTTCAACCCAGTTGCTGTAAATGCTGAAGCTGTTCCAGCTGACTTGATCGCTAAAGAGAAAGAAATTGCTGAAGCGAAAGCATTAGAATCTGGTAAGCCAGCGAACATCGTTGAGAAAATGGTAACTGGTTCAGTTGAAAAATACTTGAACGAAGTTGCGCTTGATCGTCAAATGTATGTTATCGACAATGATAAGAAAGTTGCTGATGTATTAAAAGCGACTGGTACAGTTGTAGCTCAATTCGTTCGTTTCGAAGTGGGTGAAGGTATTGAGAAGAAAGCTGAAATGAGTTTTGCAGAAGAAGTTGCTGCTGCTCAAGCTGCTGCGAAGTAATTCGTATCTTCTAAAAAACCCAGTCATTATGACTGGGTTTTTTATTGGCTGTATAAAAAGCCCACTATATTGAGTGGGCTTTTATCGGTAGAAATAACTTATTCAGCTTCTTTCTTGAGTTCGTATTTGTCAGCTAATTCGCCTGTAATCTCTTTGCCTTCCATATCGAGGGCTTTTAAGTAGCCTTCTGCAACGAAGTATTTGCGGTTATCACCTGCCTTGTCGAGTTCAATGACAGAAGTGTTCTTGCTGTCAAAAGCGAAGCTACCTTTGCTTTCAAATGCTTTGCCATCACCTTTGCCTAAATAAGTCTCTTTGATCTCGTAAGTTTTATCTAGGTTGAGCTTAAGCTCAGTCTTAATCCCTTCGCAATCTGCGCATGGAAGTACACCAGTATACGTACCATTCCAGTCTAATGAATTTTCTGCGGTATGTGCACTATCAGCGATGACTTCAGAGCTTGCTTCTGTTGTGGTTGCTGGGGGTGTTTGCTCATCAGTTTTTGGGGTTTCTGCTTTATTGCATGCAACTAAAAAAATAGATGCCAAAGAAATTGCGATTAGTGATTTTTTCATCTTAGATATAACCTTGTGAAAACATTAATATCCAAGTTATTAGATTTTAAAAAGAAATGGTAGTAAGGGAATGTAAGGGTTATTTAACCTTTGGTAAAGCAAGACAAGTTAACCTTGTCTTGCTTTGAAGCGAGGGTTTGATTTGCAAATGACAAATAGCTTGCCACGACGCTTAATAATCTGGCAGTCAGCACTACGACGTTTTGCACTTTTAAGGGATGAGCAGACTTTCATTTTAGGTCTTGATGAATTTGTGTTATGTTATAATATTTCGCTTATTTGAGCATGTAGAGTTAGTCTTATTCTTTGGTGGGGTAAATGTTAATAATAAAAAAGCCCTTATCTTTCGATAAGGGCTTTTTTGAATCTGGAGCGGGAAAGGAGACTCGAACTCCCGACCCCAACCTTGGCAAGGTTATGCTCTACCAACTGAGCTATTCCCGCAATAGGACGCATTATAGAGAGTTTCATTCAAGTGTCAACTCTTTATAATGCTAAGTGTTTAATTAATCAGCACGTCGCCAGATTGTTCCTTGACGTGTATCTTCCAAAACCACACCTTGATCCAATAAAGACTGGCGAATGCCATCAGCTTGAGCAAAGTCTTTGGCCTTTTTCGCATCAACACGCTGTTGAATAAAACTTTCAATTTCAGCATCGGAAAGGCTAAGTGCTTCCTGACCAATATCTGATTTTAGGAATTCATCTACATCATGCTGAACCAGACCAAGAATGTTGGTTAAATGACGCAGAGTAGAGTAAAGCAGCGTTGCTTGTTCCGCTTGCTCTTCTTTCACCGCGCGATTAAGTTCTTTATTCAGTTCGAACAATACCGCCATTGCTTCAGCGGTATTGAAATCATCACACATCGCATTGTTAAAGCGTTCTACAAAGTTTTGCTCTAATGTCTCAACCGTTTTTTGACCATACACCTGTTGATAGGCTTTAAATGAATGATAAAAACGGCTTAGCGCAGTTTTTGCTTCTTTTAAAGCCACATCAGAGAAGTTAACTGGGCTGCGATAATGCGAAGACACGATGAAGTAGCGAATCACTTCAGGATGGAATTTCTCCATCACATCGCGAATGGTAAAGAAGTTGCCTAAAGACTTAGACATTTTCTCGCCATCAACATTGATGAAACCAACATGCATCCAATAATTAACATATTGTTCACCAGTCGATGCTTCACTTTGTGCGATTTCATTTTCATGATGCGGGAACATCAGATCTGAACCACCCCCATGAATATCGAAATGATTGCCTAGGCAGCAAGTCGACATTGCAGAGCATTCAATATGCCAACCTGGGCGGCCATTACCCCAAGGTGAAGCCCAAGCAGGTTCATTTGCTTTGGCATGTTTCCACAGTACAAAGTCAAAGGGATGTTTCTTTTCAACTTCAACATCCACACGCTCAGATGCACCCGCTTGCATATCATCCAATTTACGACCAGATAAACGACCGTATTTATTGAACTTGCTCACCTCAAAATAAACATCGCCATTGCTAGCAGGGTATGCAGCCCCTTTGTCAACCAATGTACCGATCATATTTTGCATTTGATCAATATATTCAGTTGCTTTGGGCGCCTCATCTGGTTCAGCACAACCTAAGTTAGCCGCATCTTCATTCATTGCCTGAATAAAACGAGCAGTGAGTTGTTGGATGCTTTCACCATTTTCATTGGCGCGGGCAATGATCTTGTCATCGATGTCGGTAATGTTGCGAATATAGCGAACTTTCCAACCTTGGCTGCGCAGAAAGCGAATGATGTAGTCAAATGCAACCATAACCCGAGCGTGCCCGATATGACAGTAATCGTAAACCGTCATACCACAGACATACATATCGATTTGACCTTCTTTACGTGGGACAAATTCAACTTTTTTACGTTGCTCAGAGTTATATAGAACAAAAGGTTGCATAAGGGTTTTCAAACACTCTACAAAAATCGTTATTCATCATAACGTATGCACCATATTTCATAAAGTTATCAGCAGAAAAAAGATGGCTTTCATTTGCAATATTTCTTTATTCAAAACCAATTTGACTCACTGTCCGAAGTTGAACTTTTTTTTGCGAAATAATAATAAATCACAGCCGTTGCCAGAATGCCGACCAACCAAGAGATATCAATACCACCTAACATGGTCACGATGTGACCCGTGTAAACTTTACTATGAATAAACGGAAGTTGTAGTAACACGCCCATGATATAACAGCCAATGCCGATATGATTCCAGCGGCCATATTTCCCATCTGGATCATATAAGGCGTCAACATCACATTCTTCTTTAGAGATGAAATAGTAGTCTACAAGGTTAATTGCACTCCAAGGAATGAAGAAGGTGAGTAGGAACAGAATGAATGCTTTAAAGCTGTTTAAAAAAGTATGTTCACCAGCAATTGCGATGATTGTAGAAATGGCAACCATAGCCAGTACAATACCTAAACGCGTCATTCTTGAAATTTGATAGCGCGGTTTGAAGCTATTCCAAATGGTTGCAATACACATGAAGCATCCATAAGCATTCAGCGTGGAGAGTGTGACCTTACCAAAGGCGATACTGAAATATAAGAACGTAATGATCAGTGCGACGGCGTTCATTCCCACGACATATTGCACCTCATTTCCGACAAAGCCGCCTTGTGAAATCTGTGCAATCAATACACCCAAAGTCATGGAAATTTGCGAACTGAGGAGTGAACCTAAACCAACAGCCAAAAAGACACGGGTGGAGGAGGTGTTTGACGGTAGGTATCTGGAATAATCGGCTACATAAGGACCGAATGAAATTTGCCAAGAGGCCGAAAGCGAAATTGCTAACAAAAATGAGGACCAGCTAAACTTTTGAACGGCAATTAATTCTGAAAAGTTTGAATGAGTTAAAATTTGAGTCAAAATAATAATAAAGGCAATTATGCCAATAACGCTTGCAACTTTTCCGACCCAGTGGATTAGGCGATAACCAATGGTGGCAAAGATCACAATAAAAGCCGCATAGATTAAAATTCCAGTGCTATTGCTGACATTGATGAGTTGTGCGATCGCTTTACCTGCGAGAACTTCACCCGTGGCTGTAAACCCAATGTACATTAAGCAAACTAAGAGAATCGGAATGCATGCACCATATACGCCAAATTGCACGCGGCTTGAAATCATTTGAGGAAGGCCAAGTTTGGGACCTTGTGCTGCATGCAATGCCATGACGATGGCACCGAAGCATTGGCCAATCAATAAACCGATAATCGACCAAAACACATCACCACCCAGTACAACGGCCAAAGCACCTGTAACGATCGCTGTGATTTGTAAATTAGCACCAAACCACAGGGTAAATTGGCCGAAAACACTGCCATGTCTTTCGTGTTCTGGAATGAAATCAATACTGCGGTTTTCAATAAATTGATGTTTTTCTTTCCCATCCACTGAGGTCATCTTTTTACTCCGTATCCTTGAAGCACTTTTCGTCATAAAAAATACCTAATTATTGCTTAGGTATGATCATGTATGATCTTATTTGTATATGTATATACAACTTGAGTTAATAATAAGCAAGTTTTCCTGTGAAGTATAGAAGGGATCTACGATTAAGAATGAATGTACATATGCCTAACTAAATTGGGATTCAACATATGGGTGTATAGCCCAAATATTATGAGTCCTATTTCATACTTCATCTCTTCATTTTTCATGAAAACTTATACATTTAGAAACGTGTATGATTTGCAGATATGTTAGAATCGCCACCATTCTTTTGATTAAAATCATCTACCATCAGGTGGATAGAGTATTATTTTGAGTCAAACTCATATGTCACACACTATAGATTTCCAAAAAAGCGCATTAGAAACGTTGCGTGTCGAACAACAAGCCATAGATGTCTTAACTGCGCAAATTGATGAACGCTTCGATATTGCATGCGAAATCCTTTTGCAATGCCAAGGACGTGTTGTTGTAACTGGTATGGGTAAGTCTGGTCATATCGGTCGTAAAATGGCAGCTACCTTTGCATCGACTGGAACACCATCTTTCTTTATGCATCCAGGTGAAGCAGGCCATGGTGATCTAGGAATGTTAGTGCGTGGTGATGTACTGATTGCAATTTCTAACTCAGGCAAGAGTGATGAAATCATGATGTTAATGCCTTTAATCAAGCATTTAGCTGTGCCTTTAATTACCATTAGTCGGGATAATAAAGGACCAATGCCTCAAAATGCAGATGTGGCATTGACATTAGGTTTAGCTGACGAGGCTTGTCCTTTAGGCTTAGCACCAACATCAAGCACTACAGCAACATTAGTGTTGGGGGATGCATTAGCTGTTGCGCTATTAGAAGCACGCGGTTTTACTGCGGATGATTTTGCGCGTTCACATCCAGCTGGAGCCCTAGGTAAACGGTTGCTTTTGCATGTGAAGCATTTGATGCATACAGGTTCAGAATTACCAAAGGTTCGCCCAGATACACCAATGAATAAAGTGTTATATGAAATTTCTGATAAGCGTCTGGGTTTAACCACGATTGTCGATGAAAATGATACCTTATTGGGTATTTTTACCGATGGTGATTTACGTCGTATGATTGACCAGCAACAAGGCTTCGATGTGAACTTAGCGGTTTCTGAAGTAATGACTAAAAATCCACTAACGATTTCACAAGAAGCGCGTGCGGTGAAAGCTTTAGAAAAAATGCATGACAGAAAAGTGAATCAATTTGTAGTTGTTGATGATGCCAATAAAGTGATTGGTGTGATTAGTATGCATGACCTCATTCAGGCAGGAGTAAATTAAGCCATGGCATCTTATGCTTTACAAGAACAAGCACGTCATTTAAAAGCACTGGTACTTGATGTGGATGGGATTTTAAGCGATGGCTTTGTTACATTAACCAATTCAGGTGATGAGATTAAATCATTTGATATCCGTGATGGCTTGGGAATGAAGCTGGTTCAACAAGCGGGTATGAAAGTAATTATTATCACAGGTCGAAAAAGTCAGATTGTTGAAAAACGGATGTCTGATCTTGGTGTAGATTTGGTATTCCAAGGACGTGAAGATAAAGGGGTGGCATTGCGTGAAGCTTGTGCTCAATTGGATCTATTGCCCGAAGATTGTATTTATATGGGCGATGACTGGCCTGATCTATCTGCATTTGCTATCGCTGGTATGAAAGTTACTGTGCCTAATGGACATGAAGAAGTACGTCGTCGTGCTAATTTAGTGACCCAAGCGATGGGTGGTCGTGGTGCTGTACGAGAAGTATGCGATATGTTGTTGATGGCAAAAGGTGTTTACCAAGAACTGCTTGAAAAATATCTTGCTGTACCACATTAATATAGTGTTGATTCGCTCAAAGGTTAGGTAACCCTGTTTATGGATACCAAAGTTTTATATGTTGTTGCTGTTGTAGTCGCTTCTATAAGTGGTGGCTACTATTACTACAGTGGCAAAGCAAAAAAGTTGGATGTTGATTCAGCCAAGAATATGACCTATTCAGCCCAGGGTGTTCATTTAACTCAAACTGACGAGCAGGGCAATTTGTATATGCGAGCTGAAGTTAAACAGCTACAACAGAATATGCAACAAAAAACCTCCCAGCTTGATCAACTGAATGCGGTGATGTACAAACAGGGCAAACCTGATGCAACATTCTATGCAAAACAAGCAAATGGCTATGATGATAATACTAAAGTCATTTTGCTTGGAGATGTTGTTGCAACGAAACTGTCCGATCAAGGTAACAAATTAGAGTTTCATACGGATGAACTCACTGGTTACCCAAAAACAAGAGAGCTTGAAACACAACATCAGGTGATAGTTCAATCACCATCTGCTGAATTTGTGAGTCAAGGTCTTAAGGCTAATTTAAATAATGGTCAATATGAGTTTTATAAAATTCGAGGAAAGTATGCGCCAAGTTCTTAATTCCAAATCTCGTTCTACTTTCCTTAAACAACTAAGCTGCGTTGCTGTTGTTGCACTTTCTTCTGCAGCTAGTTTTGCTTTGCCATCGGATCGTAACCAACAGCTTTCTTTGGTTGCGGATCGTGCAACCTATAATGATAAAACAGGTATAACGACCTATACAGGCAATGTTGTGATCGAACAAGGCACCATGAAGCTTCAAGCTGATTCACTTGTTGCAAATTTAAATAGCAAAAAAGAAATTCAAATCATTACGGCCAAAGGTCAGCCAGCAAAGTTCCAGCAGCAAATGGATACCAATAAGGGCTTAGCTCGAGGTGAAGCACAGACGATCGTGTACAATGCAGATACGGGTATTCTTACTTTAACGGGTAAAGCATACCTTTATCAGGATGGCTCAAGCATTCGTGGTAATAGCTTAAAATACAGCATGAATAAAGGTGATGTAGAGGCACAAGGATCTTCAACTAACCGTGTGCAAATTATTATTCCACCTTCAAGTTCAAAAAGTTTCCCAGGGGCGCGTGATTAATGGAACAATCAATGCAGCAACCACAGACGCTCTGTATCAAGCACTTAGCGAAGAACTACAGTAAACGTTGGGTAGTAAAAGATGTTTCTTTTACTATGCAAAGTGGACAAATTGTTGGTCTGCTTGGGCCAAATGGTGCAGGTAAAACGACGAGCTTTTATATGGTCGTCGGTTTGGTTCGTATGGATAAAGGCGAGATTCATTTAGATAATCTGGACTTGTCTGATCTGGCGATGCATGAGCGTGCACGTAAAGGTATTGGTTATTTGCCTCAGGAAGCTTCAATCTTTAGAAAGTTGACGATTGCTGAAAACATTATGGCAATTTTAGAAACGCGTAAAGATTTGAATAAGCAACAACGTCAGCAACGCCTGAATGAATTATTAAATGATTTTAAAATTAATCATATTAAGGATTCATTGGGGATGAGTGTGTCTGGTGGTGAGCGTCGCCGTGCTGAAATTGCTCGTGCTTTGGCTGCCGATCCTAAGTTTATGCTTCTAGATGAACCATTTGCTGGTGTCGACCCAATTTCTGTTGGTGATATTAAAGATATTATTCAAACACTTAAGGATCGTGGTATTGGGGTTCTGATCACGGATCATAACGTACGTGAGACTTTAGCAATTTGTGAAAAAGCTTATATTGTGAGTGAAGGGTCTGTAATTGCAGAGGGCACACCACAAGAAATTCTAGATAATGAGCAAGTGCGTAAAGTATATTTAGGTGATGATTTCGTCGTTTAAATCGGCCGATTATCACTTTTAAAAAAGAACCGTAAGGTTCTTTTTTTGGGGTAAATAAAATAATAAATGGTTAAATATTGAGTTGTTGATGAAGGGGTGGCTTATATTTTATCCTAATTGTATGATAAATATATATTTTATAGATTCCACTATAAAGGCATAATCTATTAAAATGCGAACTGTTTTACAAAAATATACATATATCTAGCGATGAAATTATGTGCGGAACGTAGTGTTTTTTATAAAAAAATGCTTAAAATGAAAATGCTGAAATGATAACAATACGAAAAAAATATGAACTTGCACAACGATATAAAAGTGAATAATGGATCATGGAAAAAAAGTATGGATTTTAAGTGGTTACTTTATGTAGCAACCTTGTCTGTGCCAATGACACATGCAACAACTCCAAGTGAACAGTATCACACTTTAAAGAACAATATTTCTCAGCTTTTTGTCCCAAAAAGTAGTGATGAGTTTAAAGTGGCACAAATGCAGAAATTAAGTAATTTTTCTGTTGATGCTTCACTCGGGAGTGATTTGCCTGTGGTTGGATCAGGCCGTCCTCAAGTCGATACCGTTCCTGCTGCTTTCTGGCAGAATCAGCGAAAAGTACTCAAAGATGCGGTACAGATTGCGGTACAGCGGAACCCTGAAATTTCGCAAGGAATTTCATCATTAGCCTCACAAAATGCCAATATTGATGTTGCCAAATCTGGCTACTATCCACAGATAGGTGGTGGGGTCAGCACAGGTGATTTGGGCAAAAAAAGTACTCGAGGCCAACAGTTACTCACTTTAAGTGCTGCACAAATGCTTTATGACTTTGGTAAAGTTAAATCAGGTGTTGATGTCGAAAAAGCCAAAGTTGTGGTTGGGCAAGCGAATGTTCTAGTGAAAATTGATGATATTTCATTAGATGTTGCGCAAACAATTGTTAATATTCAGCGTTATCAAAAACTGATCCAGATTGCGAATCAGCAAATCGCAGGGATTAAGCGTATCCAAGAGATGGCTAATCTGCGTGCTAATGCGGGAATTAGTAGTCAGGCTGATCCGATACAGGCCCAATCTTATTTGCAATCCGCTCAATCAGCGATGATCGCGCAACAATCTTTGCTGAGCCAATATCAGCAGCATTTGTATACCTTATTAGGTTTTGATACACGAAATGTACAATGGGCGATTTCAGAAGATTTTGTAAAACAATCAGATTTATATGCTGCACCGCAGTTCAATACCATTCCACAAATGATCGCAGCTCAGGCTGGAATTGAGGTTGCCCGTAATCAAAAATTACAGACACAGATTAGTAATTATCCGACACTATCTGTAAAAGGAGAACTGAGTCAAGCTTTACATGGTAGGAACCCTGGAAATGATAAAGAGGGTGGGTTCGATAGTGCGATTATGTTGGAAGCTAGTAGCCAGTTCTATCAAGGTGGGGCCACATCCTCGAAAACTCGTGCGGCTAGTTTTGCTGAAGAGGCAGCAAAAGCACAAGTCAATGCGGTGTATTTAAAAGTATTGGATCAGATTCGAACCAGCAGAGAACAAATTGAAAACAAACAACGTCAAATGCAGGTTTTAGCAGGACAACAAGCAACAACAATACGAACAAGAGAACTTTATCAAGAACAATATAAGTTGGGAACACGGACTCTGGTTGATCTGTTAAATGCAGAACAGGCGATTCATAGTGCGAATTCAGAGGCAGAAACAGCACGTTATGACATTTACAGCAGTATTGCTCAATATATTGCTGCAACAGGACGTTCTCGCCAAGCCTATGACCTCAATAATATAAAAATCCAAGGATTTGAGGTACAACCATGATTACTACAAAAATAAACTATCAGCCTTGGTTACAAGCCATACTGACCATTGCAAAGCATTATCGAATTGAACCTTCTGAGGAACGGATTCGCCTGCAGCTTGACTGGAATCAAAACCAGAATCTAGATGAAGTTTTAGTGTTAATCAGCAGACAGGTTGGATTAAACCTTAGAAGAGTTGCCTTTAGCGACGACGTGATTAACCCTTGGCGTTTACCTGTATTGGTAGAATTAGCCGACGGGCAGGTTGGTGTTATTGATAAAGCTGACGGTTCAGGCCATGTCAGTGTTCAACTAAGTGGCGATCAAGGTCTATCCCAAAAATTTGCCGTTGGCGCATTGAAGCATATTATTAAAAATGTATATGTGCTCCGCCCTGAACAGTCAGTACCCGATGCGCGTATTGATGAATATATCAAACCATACGAGGCAAGCTGGTTTTGGTCAATTGTATTGCAAGACTGGAAACGCTATATCGATATCATGTTGGCCTCAATGATTGCCAATATTTTGGCCTTGGCCACGATTATTTTTTCAATGCAAGTCTATGACCGAGTTGTTCCATCACAGTCGATTCCAACACTTTGGGTACTTGCGAGTGGTGTACTCATTGCTGCGATTTTTGAGTTTGTATTAAGACTTTCACGGGTTTATATCTCAGATATTATTGGTAAAAGGGCAGATTTACGAATTTCTGATCGCGTATTTGGTCATGCAATTCGGATTAAGAATAGTGAGCGCTCTAAGTCAACGGGAACCTTTATTTCTCAGATCCGTGAGTTAGAAGGTGTTCGAGATCTAGTGACATCAACGACCATGGGGGCCATTGCCGATTTACCCTTTTTCTTTTTATTCCTGATTATCTTCGCAATCATTGGTGGTAACTTATTTTGGGTCATGTTATTGGTCGTGCCTCTAATGATCTTGCCTGCAATTTTGGCACAAAATAAATTGGCACAGCTTGCACAAGAAGGGATGCGTGAATCTTCGATTCGAAATGCAATTTTAGTAGAAGCAGTACAGGGTATTGAAGATATTAAATTAGGGGCTTAGGAAGTTAAAGAGGATCATTGCGGAGTAGTTTCAGCAAATCGAGGTATAAATTACTATGCCGATGATTGAAGCG
>NZ_JALGBR010000026.1:0-33082 GCF_022808535.1 Acinetobacter sp. NIPH1876 | reverse complement strand
TGTGGACTCACCCATAATAATGAGCCTGAAAAGTTCCAGCTTGCACCAATCTGCTCAGCCACAACTTCGATTGTTTTTGGTGTTAGCAAATGGCGGTCAAGTCGCGCTTACTGGCTTTGGGACATTCAAAGTTACTGAACGTGCAGCGCGAACTGGCCGCAACCCTAAAACGGGTGAAGCGCTTCAAATTGCAGCATCCAAAGTACCAACATTCAAAGCTGGCAAAGGATTAAAGGATGCAGTCAATGGATAAACAGCAAGAGGAGTTTGTGGCTGTCATCAATAACTTTAAAGAGTGGTTTGATGAAGTAGTTAACACCATTACTGGTGCAGCAGACTCTGGTGCCAAAACCATTTCTTTTACAGCCAACGGTGGTGATGAGGTCGCCAATATTGAAGGTCGTGATAAGGACATGTTTCTTCTCGGTATGAAATCAGCAGTTCAATGTATTGGTAAATTTCCATTTTCACTGACTGATGCCGACGATGTGTCACTTATTAGTACAAATGACTCTAATAGATTGGAATTCCTCATCACCAACCGCCTACGTGTTGAGAAATGGTGTGTAGGTCAAGGTACAGAAAAATACTTTGTCTATAACGATGAAGATGAGCTAGTTGCTCAAGGTTTCACAAGTCGTGAGGCTATTGATCTTGCAATTCAGAAGTATGAAGCACCTGAAGAGACATAAGCGAAACACAGGCATCCGTGCCTGTGTCTGCTGGATGTCGTGATCCAGTACTGACGAGCAGCGAGGAAACCATGTTGACACACGAAGAACTTGAAAATTTACCTGAAGAAATAAAGTTTAGCCTTGGAGAGATTTCATGAATAAAAAAGAAGTTATTGAAAAAATTAAAAAGTGTTTAGCGTTGAGTAAGTCAGCAAATCAACATGAAGCAGCAACAGCATTGCGTCAAGCTCAAGCATTGATGGAAAAATTTAACATTGATGCAGACGATGCCGAACTGTTAGGTATTATTGACGCTGAAATCACTGGCAGCGGCTCTCATAAGCCACCTGTATTTGAATCAATGCTTGCTCAAGCAGTAGCAAAAATTATGGATTGCAAAGTTTTTCTTAGTTACCGAGCAGTTAGAACTCCAACCATCAAAGTTGTCACTGTCTGGAACTTTGCAGGCTTTGATCCAGCACCTGAGATTGCAAGCTATGCTTTTGATGTGCTTTATCGCCAACTCAAGAAAGCTCGTACCAATTTTATCAGCACAAAACTCAATCGAGTTCAAATCCGTAAAAATAAAATCAAACGTGCTGATTTGTTTTGTGAAGGTTGGGTCATTGAAGCATCGGAACAAGTTCGGCGCATTAAACCTGATGTGGAAAAACTTAAACAAATTGAGGCTCATATTAATAAAACTACCGAACTAACTAAATTTCAGCCTAAAAACCGTAATGAAAAAACCAACCTTGAATCTAGTCGCAGTCGCAATGATTATTGGTCAGGTCGTCAGGCTGGTAAAGATGCCAAAATCAATCATGGTATGGATGCAGGTAAACAGGTTGAAAAGCTAGGAGCAAGTTCATGACAGAAATTATGAATTGCTTAAGCGTATTGGCTTTGTTTGCAGTTTTTGGCATTGGTTTAGTGACTTGCTGCACTGAAGCAAAAAAGGCTTGGTCAGCACGAAAGATTACTGGTCAGACAGTCTTTGAACGCAAAGCTTATGGCCTTAAAGCTGGATCATCTTTGTGTCTTGCAGCACTGGCTTTGATTGGACTTGCTGATGCAGCTAAAGGAGTGTTCTGGTAATGGCTAAATTCAATAAAAAGCTGAATTTGATCAAGCTCATTCATGTAGCTAAAACAAAGCTCGGTCTAGACGATGATGTATATCGTGACATTTTAAAAAGTACGACAGGTAAAGACAGTTCTAAACTTTTAACTCCAGCACAACTTGAAGCTGTACTGGATCGTTTAAAACAACTTGGCTTTGCTGTTGTACCTAAAAATAAAGACGATATTAAAAACTTGGCAAGCGACTCACAAAGTAAATTAATCCGTCATTTATGGCTTCAGTTGCACGAAGCTGGTCACGTTAAAAATGGCAGTGAAAAAGCACTGGCACAATTTGTTGAAAACCGTGTTGAAGTGAGTGCATTACAGTTTTTGAGCAGCAAACATGCAGACATGATCATTAATCACTTACGCCAGTGGTGCAAACGTTGCGGCATTGAGCGTGTCACTTTAGAAGTATAGGAGGTATAGATCATGGCTTATCGTCCGCACATCACCGATGCACAGCAAGTTTTCACAGACGATGAGATCATTAACCTGATGCCTAAAAATTTCATCTTCATTGCACGTTTGATTAAGGTCGAAAATGCGCTGAATTTAATTGATGCCTTCGGTGGTACTAAAATCTACATTCCAATTCGTCAGGCTTTAAACGTAAATTCTGAGCTTGCGCAAGTGATAGGCTTGAGTAAGCTTCAGTTGCTTGCAGATCAGCTTGGCAATGATCACATTGAAATTCCAATGGGCACACCGATCACTGTTGCCATGCGCAACAGAGCGATCCGTGAACAAGCACCAACAATGTCTAAAGAAAAGCTTGCTCGTAAATTCAGCGTGACACTGCGGACGATTCGCAGTATCGTAAACTCTGAAGAGAAGCTTAATGTTCAGGAAGACCCCAATCTTGACTTATTCGATGAATAAGAAAAGCGGACAAATAGTCCGCTTTTCTATTTCATAGGATGTAAAACCTTTTCAAAACTCATCCCATTCAATCCCACAATATCCCGTCAAATCCCACAATTATCTCGTTACTCTTATATATTTATATTATTAGGTATCACTTGCCGACGCAGCATCATTTTAATGTATAACACGATTGCAAAGCATGCCGTTGCTACTGTGAGCATCAACCCATTCATATAACTCATAACTGAGCTGACGTAACCTATAGTCGCAAGGCGACGCTGCATACGTTCAACTTGAGTGCTGGATTCAATTCCTGTAATCGCCCAAGTACATAAGTGTTCACAGTTGTTAATGATGAGGTGGTAGTGATTTTCATGCATACGTGAACGCATACGCCGTACCACAGTTTTGGCTTGGTAGCGTGGAGATTGATAATTCCTGATATAAATTGGCTTATCACGTGCAAAACGCTGGATAGACGTCATTTCAATCGGATGCTTTTTAAAAATATGGGCAAAACCAGAATAATGAATGACTCGTCCACGGCCTGCATAAATGCCGTGGTGACTATAACCAAAGTGTTTTACGATGAGGTGTGCGCCAATTGGGAAACGCGGATGTTTTTGCTGCATGCTGATACAAGGTTATTGTATTTACACTATTATTTTAGTGAAAAAATGTGAATCAATCGAGCCTATTTGCAGTGTCCAGTTCATGATTATGTGTGGTGTTTGTATCTGCTATTTTGCAGTATGCCTTGCTATGGGACAATGAAGTAAATCTAGGCTTAACTTCGTATTTATGATGAAAAAATGGTTTTTCCTATCGTTTGCATTTTTAGCGAGTTCGTCTGTGTATGCAATGCAGCATGAAACCTTGCAATTGAATCAACAAAAATATGATGTGATTAAAGTTGAGCATCTAAATCAGTTGCAACTATTTTTAAAGCAACCTCAGAGCAATCGTTATTATCAGAAGTTTGCAGCTATCCAAAAAGAGCTATCTGCTTGTGAGGAGCTTAATTTTGCAATGAATGCAGGAATGTATCATGCAGATTTTCAACCCGTAGGATTGTATATCGAAAATGGCAAGGAGTTGGCTAAGCTTAATGTCGCGAAGGGCTTTGGTAATTTCTTTATGCAGCCTAATGGTGTAGTTGCTTGGAATGACCAACAGGCTGTGATTAAAACCACTGCTGATTATACGCATGATCAATTTAAAGCAAAATTTGCAACACAGTCAGGGCCAATGTTGGTCTATCACGGGAAAATCAACAGCCAGTTTATTGCTGACTCGAATTCATTAAAAATTAGAAATGGGGTGGGTGTTAAAGGTAATCAGTTGTATTTTGTGATTTCACAGCAACGTATCAGTTTTTATCAATTTGCCCAGTTTTTTAAGCAGCAGTTGAAAATAGACAATGCATTGTATTTAGATGGCTCGATTTCCAGTGTGTATTCAGCACAAACCAAACGCCATGATAAAACTTTTAATTTAGGGCCAATTGTTGCAGAAGTGAATAGAGAGAAATGCATGTAACACTGAAGACCCTAATCTCTTAATAGAAAGAGATTAGGGAGGACTTATTTTTATTGGATCGGTGGCTTGATCATCGCAAGTAATTCTTTGCGGCTGTAACCTCGAGAAATCAGTACTTTCTTGATGCCTTTAATGACATCTTCATCTGTTGCTTTAACTAAAGCATCCAACAGTTGTTCATTGGTTTTGCATGAACAATCATTTTCAACGCAAGAAGTTTGGTTCTTGTGTTCGTTATATTGTTCATCTGCATTGAACAGTTTTTGCCAAAAACTCATAGAGCCTTCATATACAACCTAACATAGGTCGAAATATAGCCGCTTTAAAATAAAATACAAGTCAGCTTAAGTGATAAAAGCAGCAGTTAAACTTCAATTTTTTCGATGAGTCTTTTAAAGTTCAACGAAATTATGACATTTGAATGACTTGACCTTTGAAAAATATCATTTTTTTATAAATATACTTCGAATAAAAATAAAGGGTTACTCGAACCCTTTATAAATTACTGTTACGTTGAAATAATTTGTTTAAATCTTTTCAAGCAAAACACCTGATTCCACATGATGGGTAAAAGGGAATTGATCGAACATGGCGAACTTCACAATTCGATGGGTTTGGCAAAGTGTTTTTAAGTTGTCATGCAAGGTATCTGGGTTACATGAAATATAGAGAATACGTTCAAAACCTTGTAATAGTTTGAGCGTTTCATCATCGATGCCTGCACGCGGTGGATCAACAAAAACCGTGTCAAAGTCGTAGCTTTGCATGTCGATTTCAGCTTCTTGTAAACGTCTAAATTCACGTTCACCTTGATATGCCTGAGTAAACTCTTCGGCAGATAAACGCGCCACTTGAATATTCTCAATCTGGTTTTGCTCAATGTTCCATTGCGCTGCGTAGACTGAAGATTTAGCAAGTTCAGTTGCGAGAACACGCTTAAATTTCAAAGACAGTGGCAAAGTAAAGTTACCATTACCACAATACAATTCTAAAAGGTCTTTTTCGGACTTCTGTGCAGCATCACAAGCCCACTCCAACATATGTTGACACACTTGCGCATTAGGTTGGGTAAAACTACTTTCAATTTGTTTATATTTAAAGGTGTGACCGTGAACATTAAGTTGTTCAACCACATAATCATCGCCAATAATCACTTTCTGGCCACGGCTACGACCCATGATTTTAATATTCAGTTTTTCAGCTAAGGCTTTGGCCGCTGTTTCCCATTCAGCATCTAATTTACGATGGTAAATCAGGGTGACCAGCATCTCGCCACTTAGGGTTGAGAGAAAGTCTGCTTCAAAAACACGTTGCGATAGAATCGGGACTGCTTTTAATTCATCTAATAAACGTGGCATCAAATCATTGATGCTTTGATCTGCAATCGGAAACGCATCCACGCGGATAACTTCTTTTTGTTTTCCATCTTCAGCACGTTCAAACATGGCATAGAACAAATCATCCTCGGTATGCCAAATACGAAATTCTGCACGCATACGGAAATGCTGTTCGGGCGATTGAAACACTTCTAAAGCTGGTGGATTGAACGATGCAAACTGTGTAGTAATACGTTCAACTTTCTCTTGAAGTTGCTGTTGGTAAGATATGGTCATAAAAAAGAAAACTACAGGTGAAATCTAAACGGGAATGGTATCAAAAAAGCACGCTAAGGTGCAGGAAATTGTGATATTCACTTATTTATATGCTTAGCCTAGGGCGAGTACAGATTGGATAAAATCTGCTTTAATTTGCCGATATTGGTCTTGAGATAAGCCAATACATCTTTGTTTGAGCTGATTATATTGTTGTGTCAGGCTAGGTGAGTTTCTTAATAGATCCCGAAAGGTGATGAAATTGCAAAACTCTGAACCTGTCACCACGATTTGCAATGCCACATCATGTTGTTGTGATTCCAGCATACAAAGTTCATGAGTACGGAGTGTATCAAGTTTTTCTTTAAAATTAAGCTGTTGTAATTTTTCAATTGAATCTAAAAATTGATGGGCGGGTACTTCAATATAAATATCGAGATCACCTTTTGAAATTGCATTGGGAATGGCGGATGAACCAATATGCTCAACAATTGCAAAAGGAATAAGCTGCTGGATTTTATTTTTATAATCTTCAAAATGCTGAGCGCAGTTGGGTTGATATTCAGGGGCTGAGAAGAAATGCATCTAAATGGTCTCATTTTATAATAGGAATAAGGCGATCTAAAAAATAATAAAAAACCCGAACCATGTAAACATGATTCGGGCTAGGATGAGGAGCGTTTGAAGCTCCGCAAGGGATTTAAAAATTAATCTTCAGATAAAGTCATTAAGCTTGCGTTACCACCAGCTGCAGCAGTATTCACACTGATTGCACGTTCGATAACAAGACGTTCTAAAGGAATTTGTTCATTGGCTTGTAACTGGGTAATCCCGACAATCGCACCTGAACGATTCGCAACTTTAGTTTGCAAGTCTTGCAACTGTTCAACAGAACCATGATGAAGCACTGCATCAAACGCATCTTTTTCAACACTTGAAATCACAGTGATTGCATCTAAGACATCTTTTGGTAAAGATGCTTTGTGTTTTACTAAGAATGCATTGTCTTTCAACACAGCCGCAGTACTGCTGACGGAGAAAATCGCAAGTAATTGTTGAAGCTGGCTTGCTTCATCATTCGCAATTGAAAGCACACGATGACGAGGTAAGATAATGTATTGGTTGCTTTCACCCGTAGGGCCTTGCAACTCGTAGAACTTACCTACACCAAATGCTGGAATCGCTGTGATTGCTTGCGGCATGTTTTGGTTTGCCCAAGACAATAAGCTTTGATAAGCAACATTTGAAACTGCATCAAACTGAGAGATTTCAGCTTTCACCGCAAATGGGGTCGCCAATACTTTCTCTGAACAATGTTCCATCAAGCGGTACATATAAAGTGGACCACCCGCTTTAGGACCAGTACCCGATAAACCTTCACCACCAAATGGTTGAACGCCTACAACTGCACCCACGATGTTGCGGTTGATATATAAGTTACCCACTTCAGCACGCTGGATCACAGTATTAATGGTTTCATCGATACGTGTATGCAGACCCATGGTTAAGCCATAGCCTTTGGCATTGATACGGTCGATCAATTGCTCAAGCTCACCATATTTATAAGTGATGATGTGCAATACAGGACCAAACACTTCGCGTTCTAGATCGTCAAGGTTTGGCAATTCAATCGCTGTTGGCGGAACAAATGTACCTTGTGCAAGCGCTTGTTGGCTTACCGCATCGTTAAACATCAATTGATGAACAGGGTAGCCCTTAGATTTCATCTTTTGAATGTGCGTATCGATGGTTTGTTTTGCTTCAGTATCAATTACTGGGCCAATGTCAGTTTTTAAGATCGCAGGGTTGCCAACGATCAACTGTTGCATTGCACCTTTCAACATTTTGATGACTGTTGCAGCGCTGTCTTCTTGCACACATAAGATACGAAGTGCAGAACAACGTTGACCCGCACTGTCAAATGCAGAACTGACAACATCGAGAACCACTTGTTCAGTCAACGCAGATGAATCAACGATCATCGCATTTTGACCACCGGTTTCCGCGATTAACGGAATGGGTTGACCGTTTGGAGACAAGCGTTTTGCGACAGTCTTTTGCAAAATTTTTGCAACTTCAGTCGAACCTGTGAACATGATGCCTTGAACACGATCATCTTGGCTTAATTGCGCACCAACGGTTTCACCGCGACCTGGAAGAAGTTGAACAACGCCGTGTGGCACGCCAGCTTCCCAAAGCATTTGAACGGCTTGAGCTGCAATTAACGGTGTTTGTTCAGCAGGTTTGGCAATCACACAGTTACCACTCACCAATGCCGCTGCAATCTGACCAGAGAAAATCGCAAGAGGGAAGTTCCATGGGCTAATACACAATACGGTACCTAATGGCTTGACTTGTGCATTTGCAGGCAAGTTTTCGATTTGAGTTGCATAGTAACGCAAGAAATCGACTGCTTCACGAACTTCTGCAATAGCATTGGCATAGGTTTTACCACTTTCACGGCAAAGTAAGACCATCAACTCTTGAATGCGAGTTTCCATCAAATCTGCAGCGCGTTTTAAGCAAGCTGCACGTTCTACTTTGTCTGTGGCAGCCCAGCTTTGTTGTGCTTGTACCGCTGCTTCTAGCGCCAGTTGTACATCTGCGCTGGTTGCTTCATTGACATGACCAACAACTTCACTGTTTTGTGCTGGGTTTGTAATTGCAATCGCATTGCTTTGATCGTGGACTGTTGATTCAAATCCAAGTAATGGTGCACTTTTCCACACGTGATTACGAAGTTTTTGTGCAGTTGCATCTAAGTCTGTTAAAGGTTGATCGTTATTTAGATCAAAGCCATTTGAGTTTGGACGTAATGGGTAAAGATCATGCGGAAGTGGAATCGCAGGGTGTTTTAAGCCAAGCTGACCTTCATCTTTCGCAGAAGTTTGAATATCTTTGATTGGAGACTGAATCAAGTCTTCAACTTTTAAAGTCTTATCAGCAATACGGTTTACGAATGAGGTGTTTGCACCATTTTCAAGTAAACGACGGACTAAATAAGCCAATAAAGTTTCATGGTTACCAACAGGTGCATAAACACGACATGGAACACCTAATTTGCCATCTTCTTTAGAACCAACCACTTGTTCATACAATGGTTCGCCCATACCGTGCAAGCATTGGAATTCGTATTGACCAGGATAGTATTTGCTTGGATCAGCCAAGGTATAGATCGTTGCAAGTGATTGCGCATTGTGTGTCGCAAATTGCGGATACACTTGATCAGGTGCAGCAAGTAATTTTTTCGCACAAGCAATGTATGACAAATCAGTGTGTACTTTGCGGGTAAACACAGGGTAATCCGTCATACCATCAATTTGAGCTTTCTTGATTTCGCTATCCCAGTATGCACCTTTCACCAAACGGATCATCAGGCGCTTGTTACTGCGTTTTGCAAGGTCAACGATGTAATCAACAACGTAGAAACAACGCTTTTGATAAGCCTGAATAACGAAGCCAATGCCTTTCCAGTCAGCAAGCTTAGGTTCAAAACATAAACGCTCAAGCAATTCGAGGGAAATTTCTAAACGTTCAGATTCTTCAGCATCGATGTTTAAACCGATGTTGTATTGTTTTGCCAAGCAAGCAAGTTCGAAGACTTTGTTGTAAAGTTCATGATGAACACGTGCAATTTGTGCACGTTGGTAGCGTGGGTGCAAAGCAGAGAGCTTGATTGAGATACCAGGGCCATCATAAACGCCACGACCATTTGATGCTTTACCAATGGCATGGATCGCTTGCGTGTAGTCGTTGTAATAGCGGTCTGCATCATGTTCAGTCAGTGCAGCTTCACCCAACATGTCGTATGAGTAGCGGAAACCTTTGTGTTCAAATGGTTTTGCATGTTCAAGCGCTTCTTCGATGGTTTCACCTGTAACGAATTGCTCACCCATCATACGCATGGCAACGTCAACTGCTTTACGGATGATACCGCGACCACTACGCGCTAAAAGACCAGTCAAAACACTCGATAAGCTGGTTTGCTTTGGAGTTTCCATTAACTTGCCAGTTAACATTAAGCCCCATGCAGCAGCATTTACGAACATCAGGTTACTTTGACCGACGTGATCTTTCCAGTTACCTTGGTTGATTTTGTCACGAATCAATAAATCGCGTGTCGCTGTATCTGGAATACGAAGCAAAGCTTCAGCCAAACACATCAATGCCACACCTTCCTGTGAAGAAAGCGAGAATTCTTGGAGTAAACCTTGAACAATACCTGCTTTACCCGCCGAGCTTTTACGTTCACGTAAATTATGCGCTAGGCTAAACGCAAGTTCATAAATTTTCTGATCAAGTTCTGGGGAAATGTTGGCTGCTTCAGCAAGTACAGCCACTGCTTCAGGCTCTGCACGTCGCCAAGCCGTATTAATGCGTTGCTCAAACTCACTTTTTTCTTTAAATTCGGTGATATAACCGTCGATGTGAGCTGTTTCCATTTGTGCGGGAGTATCCAATGTATTCATACTAAATTCCAATAACAATCTCTAGAACATATTGAGTAGAGAGGTTTAGATAATTTATGATTACAGAATGAATCCCGAGTAACTCACTATAATTTACCCATTTTTTAGAGGAAAATTCAGTTGAATGGCCCTATTTATACACTAGATCGAACTGACCTAAAAATTCTGGATATTCTTCAAGCAGATGGGAGAATTTCTAATAGTAAATTGGCAGAATTAGTGAACCTGTCACCGACTGCGGTGATGGCACGTGTACAGAAACTGACAAAGGATGAATTTATTTTAGGGTATGAGGCAAAGCTCAATCCGAATAAGCTTAATGCAAATTTTTTGGTCTTTGTGGAAGTGTTATTGGATAAGACCACACCGCACGTGCTAGATGATTTTATTGATGCGGTGAACCAATATCCTGAGATCGTGGAATGCCATATGGTCAGTGGAGGTTTTGATTTTCTGATTAAACTACGAAGTGCGGGGATGGAGGAGTTTCGCCGTATTGCAGGGCAGATTTTATGGCAGCTCCCGGGTGTGAAGGAAACACGCAGCTATCCAGTCATGCAGGTGGTGAAAGACAGCTCTAAAATAAAAATTAAGTCAAAAACAAAATTTTAGATAAAAGAAAAGGGGCTCGAAAGCCCCTTAAATTTTGATCAAAATTATTTCATTTCACGCGCATAGATTTCATCAGCTTGTTCGAAGCGACTTGTCACCGCTGCATTTGGTGCTTTACCAAGTAAGCTCACCACAACGATGCTGATCAATGCAAAAACGAAGCCTGGAATAATTTCATAGATGCCGGTGTAACCGAAGAAATTTTTCCATAGGATGACTGTCAAAGCACCCACAACCATACCCACCAATGCACCGTTTAACGTCATACGTTTCCAGAACAATGAAAGAATAATCAATGGACCAAATGCTGCACCAAAACCAGCCCAAGCATAAGCAACTAAGCCTAGTACTTTACTTTCTGGGTTTTGTGCAAGAACAAGGGCAAGCATTGCAACCGCGATCACCATTGCACGACCAATCCAAACCAGTTCTTTTTGAGATGCATTCTTACGGATAAAGCCTTTGTACAAATCTTCTGTCAAAGCACTAGAACATACCAGAAGCTGACAGCTTAACGTACTCATGATTGCAGATAAAATCGCAGCAAGAATTACACCCACAACCCAAGGGTTGAACAAGATTTTGGTAAGTTCCATGAATACAGTTTCAGGGTTAGCCGTTACTGCTGCTGCAAACTCTGGGTGCATTTGGAAATAAGCGATACCGATAAAGCCTGAACCGACTGCACCTGCCAAACATAAAATCATCCATGTCATACCGATACGGCGTGCAGCTGGAATTGATTTTACCGAGTCGGCTGCCATAAAGCGGACAAGGATATGCGGTTGACCAAAATAGCCGAGACCCCAAGCTGCAGCAGAAAGAATCGCAACAACGCTTAAGTTTGTCGCAAAATCAAATGCATGTGGACGTACACTTTCAACAACTGCAGTAAACTCTTCCATACCAATGCCTAAAGACATGTAGGTCACGATTGGAAGCAGTAATAATGCAAAAATCATTAAGCCTGCTTGGAAAGTATCAGTCCAGCTGATCGCAAGGAAACCACCAATACACACATAACCAATGGTTGCGAATGCACCTAACCACAAGGCTGTGCTATATGGCAAGTGGAACAATGTTTCGAATAATCGTGCACCAGCGACCATGCCAGAAGCACAATAAATCGCAAAGAAAACAAGAATAATCAATGCAGATGTGACGCGTAGGATTTTCTTCTGGTCATCAAAACGACCAGTAAAGTAATCTGGTAAGGTGAGGGCATTGTTTTGTACTTCAGTGTGTACACGTAAACGTCCTGCAACCAAATACCAGTTTAACCAAGCACCGATAATCAAACCGATAGCAATCCACGATTCAGATAAGCCAGTTAAGTAAATTGCGCCAGGTAAACCCATGAGTAACCAACCACTCATGTCTGATGCGCCCGCAGATAAAGCGGTTACAAAACTGCCTAGACTTCGGCCTCCAAGAATATAATCGTCAAGGTTTTTGGTAGAAAAATAGGCGTATAAACCGATGCCAAGCATGGCCAGGATATAGACCACGAATACAACAACTGTGGGATTAGAAAAATTCATAATGGATGCCTGTCCTTACATATCCATAATTTGCAATCACACCTGAATAGCTAAAAAAATGATTTACTATTCTTGGGATTGATAAGGTCACAGATTCAAGCACAAATGATTTTTAAAATACTGTTATGTTTGTGTATTTTATTTGTATATTTTATGTAATTTAAAATAAGTGTATGAATCTTAATTTTTTAATTCAAAAAATAGGATTTTTTTTCATCAAAATATGAATGGTCTGCGTGCAAAAAAAACTCAAAATGTATGCAAAAGTTACAATTCATAAAATGTACAGATGTAGATTAAATTAAATCAGTTAAAAACTAGGCAGAAGTTTTGACATATAATGTTACAACAGCAACAATTCAGTGAAATTTGAATATAAAAAAATATAATGTTAAGCGCTTTTGCTAATGAAAAATTGCTTGGAATCTCTCATATTATTTCATTGCACCATTAGGGTGCATTGTCTGAGAGAAATGGAAAGTGGAAACGGTTCACACGGCAACGATAAGAATAGAGCATGATTTGCTCGGTGCAAAAGAAGTCCCAGCTGATTGTTATTATGGAATTCATACTTTACGCGCCATTGAAAATTTTAAGATTTCTTCGCAAAAAGTTGGACAAAATAGCTATTTTATTCGTGCATTGGCGCAAGTAAAGAAGGCTTCAGCTCAAGCGAATTTAAGTTTTGGTAAACTCACTGAAACTCAAAGTCTGACGATTCAACATGCTTGTGATGCTTTAATTACTGAAACTGAAAAATGGCAAGACTCATTCCCGATTGATATTTATCAGGGGGGTGCAGGCACTTCAATTAATATGAATACCAATGAAGTGATTGCTAATATTGCACTTGAATCATTAGGCCATCAAAAAGGTCAATACGATGTGATTCATCCAAATGATCATGTTAACAAGTCACAATCAACCAATGATGTCTATCCAACAGCGATTCGCCTATCAACTTACTGTTCTTTGGATGCTTTATTCACGCAAATGGATAAGTTGATTACTTCATTTGAAAATAAAGCGATTGAATTCCGCTATGTGTTAAAGATGGGCCGTACTCAGTTGCAAGATGCGGTGCCGATGACGCTCGGGCAAGAATTTCATGCTTTTGCGACCTTATTAAAAGAAGATGTGCGTTTGATTAAGCGTACCCGAGAAATGTTACTTGAAGTGAATTTAGGTGCGACTGCGATTGGCACAGGTGTTAATACACCAAAAGGTTATGCCATCAAAGCTGTATCCTGTTTAAAAGAGATTACAGGTTTGAATCTGGTCGGTGCAGAAGATTATGTTGAAGCAACCAGTGACTGTGGTGTATTCATTATTTTATCGAGTGCTTTGAAGCGTCTAGCATGTAAGCTTTCAAAGATCAGTAATGATTTACGTTTACTTAGCTCTGGACCACGGACAGGTTTAGGCGAAATTCAATTGCCTGAGCTGCAAGCTGGTTCTTCGATTATGCCTGCAAAAGTAAATCCTGTGATTCCTGAAGTGGTGAATCAGATTGCATTTAAAGTGATTGGTAACGATTTAACCATTACTTTTGCGGCAGAAGCAGGGCAATTACAGCTTAATGTGATGGAACCTGTGATTGCAATTTCATTGAATGAATCAATTGAACTGCTTACACATGCAATTCAAAGCCTAGATGAAAAATGTGTACGTGGCATCAAAGCAAATGAACAAGCTTGCCATGATGCAGTGATGCGCAGTGTCGGGATTATTACCTTGCTTGATCCACTCTTGGGGCATGCATTGTGTGATGAAATCGGTAAACAATGTATTGCTGAACATAAAACTATTCAAGAGGTGGTTTTAGAGCGTGATCTACTGACTCAAGCGCAACTGGATGAAATTTTCTCTTTTGAAAACTTGGTTTCTGAAGTCGATGGTATTCACGTAGATGATGTCGCTTAAATCCTGAAAATTAAGCTGTGATTAAAGCCCAGTTCAAATTGAATTGGGCTTTTTTGATTGCACTGAGAAATAATGGATTGGTGCAATAATTTGATCGGGTCATCATAAGCTTTTATTCCTGTGATCAAGTCAACTGACGTATTACAGATCATTACAGAGTAGGTGGTTGTCTTGTCTCGGCGGCTCACCTATGGTCTAAGAGGTGTCTTAAGAACACCAATGCTTAACAACAATAAATAAGTTAAATGACAAAGGTAGAATAAGGATGATGCATCACTTTATTAGACGCAGTTTAATCTCGATGGGAATATTGGTACTACCGATTATACCTTCATTGGTTTTTGCACACGGCTATGTACTGAAACCAGAATCTCGAGCCTATGCCTGTAAGTTAAATAAGAATACTCAATGTGGCAGCATTGTATGGGAGCCGCAGAGTTTAGAAGCTCCGAAAGGTTTTCCGCAGTCTGGACCACCAGATGGTCAAATTGCCAATGCCAATTTGAGTCAATTTTCAGAATTGAATGCCCAATCACCGACACGATGGGTCAAGACAAATTTGCCCACAGGTGCAAATGACTTTACTTGGCAATTTACCGCACAACATGTGACTCAAGGCTGGCGTTATTTCATCACTAAACAAGGGTGGAATCCTTCAGCTCCATTGGCACGTGGCTCTTTTGATCTGAATCCTTTTTGTACGGTGGATGGTAAGTACCAAAAACCTGCCAGCGTGGAAACACATCGCTGTTATGTACCTGCTGACCGAAGTGGTTATCATGTCATTTTAGCGGTTTGGGATATCGGTGATACCAGTAATGCCTTTTATAATGTTATTGATGTAAATGTCGGTTCAGGTCGTCCAACAACACCCGTGGATCCGCAACCACCGAAACCAGTTCAAAGCTGGAACGATATTGGTGATATTAATCCGCTTGATGACCTATCGGTAAATGATCGTGTATCGACACGAGTTTTTGATACCAATGGCGAAAATCCAAATTTAAAAACAGAATTACGAATTAGCAGTACTGCCAATGGTAGCCGAAATGTTTGGCCACGTTTATTAGCGGAGGCGATTAATCGAGAACATAGTGCCTTGCGCGCAGGTATTAAAAATGCACAGGGGGAGATTGTACCTGTAAGTGGCAAAAATGATGTTTATAGCAGTTTAAATAGTGGTATTCAGCGTGTTGAAATCAAAATTGAGCGTGCCCCGATCAGTGGTGATGGTTCTTATGATTTTGTTTATCCGAAGAATATCAGTACATATAAAGCAGGGACCACGGTATTGGGCAGTGATGGACGCACATATCAGTGCAAGCCTTTTCCTTATAGTGGTTGGTGTAGCATTCAAGCACATCAATACGTACCCGGCACAGGCTCGAACTGGCAGGATGCTTGGCTTTTAGTGAAATAATCAATGTTCTAACAAATAAAAAACCGAGGGTCTAACTCGGTTTTTTAATAGATCAGTCTGATTTATAAAAATTATAAACCTGATTCGTATTCGCTATTTGAAAGCAATTTTTCAACATCAGCCATATTGTCTGGCTTGATTTTGTAAATCCATCCTTTGCCATACGGCTCATCATTAACAAAATCAGGATCATCTTCAAGGTCAGTATTCACTTCAACCACAGTTCCAGAAACAGGCGCATGAATATCAGAGGCTGTTTTAACTGACTCAACAATGCCTGCTTGTTCGGTTGCGGTGACATGGCTACCCACTTCAGGGGTTTCCACATAGACTAAATCACCCAACTCATCTTGTGCATGATCAGTAATCCCTGTAACAACGAGGTCGCCCTCAATTCTTACCCACTCATGCGTACGTGCATATTTCAATTCTGCTGGATGATTCATGACAACTCCTTAACAATCTGTCGTATCATTTTTATTTGGTTTATACATGCTTTTCAATAAAAACAAAAGCTTTCGTGAACTTATAAATAAGGGTCTTTACGCCAGTTACTTGGGCTACGACCACTCCAACGCTTAAAGGCTCGGCTGAAATTCGCGACATCGGAATAACCGAGTTCATCTGCAATTTGTTCCAAACTATAATCGGTTCGAGACAGCAAAGAGGTTGCATGTCGGTAACGCACTTCATCCACGAGTGTAGAGAAGGATGTACCTTCCGCAGCCAATTGGCGTTTCAAGGTACGATCTGACATATGCAAGCGTTCAGCCACACTTTCAATACTCAGATAGTGCTGTTCTGAATTGGTTAAAATATCACGTACCCGCATTGCTAAACGACGACGTTCGCCTAGCGCTGAAAGTTCAGTTTCGCATTGGTTAATTGCAATTTGACTGGCAATGGGATCTGCATTGACCATTTTCAAGCCGAGATATTTTTTATCGAAGCTTGAAATCAGATGGGGCTGATTAAAACGCACTGTACTGGTTAATCGATCTTTATATTTTTCAAAGCCAGCAGGTTCAGGAAAGTCCAGATCAACTTCACCGCTGAGGTCATCAATGCCTGTGAGGGCTTTGGCCATGGTCATAATACCAATGGTTAAGCCTAAAATGATTTCAGTACGCAATGGCTCAACTTCAATATCACATTGTAGTTGTAAAGTTGCTTTAGGCCCGAAAGTCGAGAAATAGAGCTGTAAAAAGGGAAGGCGTAACTGAATGAAACGGCTTGCCAGAGCAATCGCATCGGTAATGTCATGCGCCGTCATAATGGCATAACCGATAAAGCCATGAATGGAAATACGCATCTGCGTACCTAGATGAAAGCCCAGTGTGCTTTCACCGGTAAGGCGTAAAGAGTGTTTCACCAATTCATTCGCAATCGGTGTTGGAATTCGATAGTTCGGATCAGCCAGTTGTTCGCTGGTTAAGTGAAACGGTGCAAACAATGTTTCATCGCTATATCCCCAGCGAGAAACGACATCTAATAGCAATAAGCCATAGACGCCTGGTATTCCTTGATCTTGACGAGTTGAGGTTGTTTTCATGTGCTTTCCGTGGCGCTCATCAATTTTGCCAATATCTTTTAAACATTTAAGTCTTAAACATCTTTACATGAAAAAAAATAATCAATCATAAAAATTGTTGGACAAAAGAGTCACCGAATATTCAAGAATCAAGTTGGTTTTCTAAAGACCATAATTTTGGTTGTTGATATTAATAGCACATCACCATATTGGTTCAAAGCTTGTGTTACGTAGCTGACGATACCACGATCATTTTTGGTTTTAGATGGCACAATTGCAGTAATTTCAATCTCTACGTGAATTTTATCGCCAACACGGGTTGGGCGAGGCCAGCGTAAGCTTGATTCAGTACCTAACAGGCCACCTGCAACAGGAAAGCATTCCGTCCATAAGCGCATGGTCACTGCAGAAGTATGCCAACCACTTGCGGCTAATCCTTGAAATATAGGATGTTCTGCTGCTGCTTGCTCATCCAAATGAAAAGGTTGGGGATCGTATTGACCTGCAAATTGTTTCACTTCTTCAAGTGTCATTTCATATTCGCGGCTGCTAAAACGATCACCAATATTTAAGTCTTCTAAATACAACATTATTCTGTGTCCTGAGTCACTCGCTGTTCAACTAAAAAACCACCTGTTTGGCGTTTCCATAATTGTGCATACAAGCCATCATTAGCAATCAGTTCCTCATGTGTTCCTTGTTCAGCAATTCGACCTTGATCAAGGACAATAAGGCGATCCATTTGAGCAATAGTAGATAAACGGTGTGCAATTGCAATGACTGTTTTGCCAACCATCAAGTCATTTAAACTACTTTGAATGGCAGCTTCAACTTCCGAATCAAGCGCACTGGTTGCTTCATCAAGGATGAGAATCGGTGCATCTTTGAGGAAAACACGCGATATTGCAATACGTTGACGCTGTCCACCAGAGAGTTTCACACCACGTTCACCAACGTAGGCATCAAATCCAACACGACCTTTTTGATCTGTCAGTTGGGGAATGAATTCTTCTGCTCTGGCTTTTTTAACCGCAAGTTGCACTTCCGCTTCAGTCGCATTTGGGCGACCATATTTAATATTTTCAGCAACAGTGCGGTGTAATAAAGAGGTATCTTGCGTGACTAATGCAATATTGGCGCGTAAGCTGTCTTGGGTAACATCATGAATATTTTGACCATCAATCAGAATACGACCTTGGTTGATATCGTAGAAATGAAGTAGTAATTGAATCAGTGTCGATTTACCTGCACCAGAACGGCCCACAACGCCAATTTTTTCACCAGGTTTAATGGTTAAGTTAAAATGCTCGATGACATTTTTTTGGTTATAAGCAAAGCTAACGTCCTCAAATCGGATTTCACCATGCTGAACTTTTAATTCAGTCGCATCTTTCTTATCCTGAATCTGGATCTGTTTACCTAGGGTGGTCATACCATCCTGAATGGTACCGACATTCTCAAATAGCATGGTGACATGCCACATTAAAAACTCAGCCATACTGTCTAGCTTCAGTACCATCGCCGTGGTTGCTGCAATCACTCCAATGGCAGCTTGCCCTTGTGTCCATAACCAAACTGATGTGCCAATGACACCAATATATAGAAATGCACTGAGTAGACGAATGCTGATTTCGTATTTGACCCCTAAACGCATTTGCTTATAAACCGTAACCATAAACTCTTGCATGGATTCTTTGGCATATTGGCTTTCACGGCCTGCATGCGCAAAAAGTTTTACAGTTTGGATGTTGGTATAAGCATCCGTTATACGGCCTGTCATGACAGCACGTGAATCCGCTTGTTTTTTGGAAATTTTACCTAAACGGGGGATAAAATAGCTGGCAATCACAATGAAAAAAACCAGCCACAACATTAAAGGAATAATAAGTACAGGAGAAATGGAGCCTAAGACCACACTAATCGTAATGAAGTAGATCAGTACATAAACCAGCATGTCACCTAGAATCATCCAGAATTCGCGCACAGCCAAAGCAGTTTGCATCACTTTGGCAGAAAGACGCCCTGCGAAGTCAGTATGGAAGAAGTCTAGACTCTGTTGTAATAACAAGTTATGGAAGCGCCAACGCATACGCATTGGGAAATTACTAAACAAAACTTGATGTTTCACTACAGATTGCAGGCTGACAAAGAAGATATTGGCAAAAAGGATGCTAATCAGGATGGTGAGGTTTTGTTGGTTATTTTCTAAGAATGTACTTGGGTGACTTTGTGTCAGCCAATCGACCAATTTGCCTATATAAGAGAAAAATAGTGCTTCGAAGCTTGCTGCGGCTGCAGTACATGCAATCAGAATAAAGAGATAAGGGCGGATGCCTTTGGTTGATTGCCAAACGAAAGCAAAAAAAGTGGTTGGTAATGGTTTGTTTAAGTCTTTCGTTGGATAGGGATCAACTAATTTTTCAAACCATTGCAGCATGCCGCATTTCCTCTAATTATACAGTACGATTCAGCTCACCCCTGTAGGATAGCAGAAAAGCTGCCAGAAGATGGTAAAAGAAAATAAATGATGAGAAAGGAAACAGACAATAGATCAAGCTTCTATTTTAAGTGAAGAAAAACTATTAGATGAATAGATGATAGAAATAGTAAGGATGTAATTTATAAAGATAGTGAGGTTGTTTTAATCATCAAGCTCAAGAATTACACCCTTGATAATATACTACTTTTTTATGAATTAAATGGCTTCACTAATAGGTAGAGGCAGAAACGAATAGCCAAAATAATAAAATAAATGAATTAGAAAATGAAGATCAGCAGCCACAGAGTTCGGTGGTGAATTCAATTAATGTTAATCCAGTAGATTTAGTTGAAATTTTTGTTGAGATTGGAAGAGATGCATTAGATGTGGCTTCATCAATTATAGAGAATATTGATGTGACTTTTTGATTAGAAAGTTTGTCTTATAACTAAGTGTAGTTATTTAAAATAGGGAGATATTAAATAAGGTTTTATTTAGTTATTCTTCATGCTTTGTTTTATGTTTTTAAACGTATTGGTGTTTGATTTTAAGGCGGTTTTTTGTCCAATATGATGTTATAATAAGTGAAAATTAATATATATAGAAACGGTGATGAAAATAATATCTATAGTTATACTTATGTTTTTATTCGGTATATGTCGTACAGCAGATGCTAAAAACTTTAAAGATGATTACGTTAATTTATCTGATGTTTATTTCAAATCTATAGATGATCAAATTCAATTTGAATACGGCTTAAGAGGAAAAGTAAAGTCGAAAAATGAGCAGTTAGAGGCAAAGCAAAAAGAATGCTTGGTTGAGAAGAGTAAAGTAAATCTACACAAGCTCATTATGGAACATTATTTAGAGTATCAGGGCTATATGCAGGATGCTGCTGAAAGTGTGATGGCCAAAGATGAATTTAATTTTACTCAAAATGAAGCACAAAAAAATTATGCAGTACTTAAAAATGAGTTAAAACAAACTAAATTTCCTTGTTAAGTAACTGTTAGTTATTGTTTCTACCTGCTGTATGTTTAAGCTCAAGTCTTGAAGAAAAACACCCTTAACGAATTAAGGGTGTGAAATTGAAAAGTATGATACTGATGAAGGATATTGCAAAAAAATTAACTTGCTACAGGCGTCTTGCCTGAGTTTTGAGTCATTTGTTCGAAATATTGTACTGCTGGTGAGCGGGCCATATATGCCAATGCCTGTTCAGTATCGCCTTCATGGACTGGGTTAAATTTTGGAGATGTCCAACGTAAAGTTGCTTTCCATAAATATTTAATGGTTGGCAGATTATCTGTTTGTGTTGCAGTTTTTTCAAATTCACGGATAAATCTAAAGAATCCGCGACGCATTAATTTTTGGATATCTTGATGCTCTAGATCTTGTTGTCCAAGGCTACGCGCAAAATCTGCAAGGAAGAAAATAAACAGAGGGAATACACCCATCATGATCACTTGTCGAGAGACATAGAAACCAAATTTGTTGGTGAGTAAATGCTCAAAAAGGTCATAGGCAACGCAACGATGCTCAACTTCTTCGGCAAGATGCCAGCGAAATAAGTCAGTCATAGCTGGATCTGCTGTATCCCAAGACTTGCTATCGAGTGTCCATTGTCCAATGGTTCCAGTAAAGTGCTCGATTGCAGCAATAACACCAACTCGGAACAACAACCAGTATTCCTCCAACTTTTCACTCTTGAGGAACGGTATCCCTAAAGGTTTGTCACCGAGAAGAATATTAAAAATAAAGTGAGCACGATTTAATGGATCTTGAATGTCATAACCATTTTCTCTCAAGAAATCTTGTGCTTTTTCGTGGGCACGGGCATGAGCAGCTTCTTGACGAACAAATCCGATAACTTCTTGTTTTAGGTTTTCATCAGTTACATAAGGGAGTGCTTTATTAAAAACTCGACAAAACCAAAATTCACCTGCAGGTAGCAACATATTGATACCATTGGCAATGTGAGAGCATAGCGGGTCATTTGGCATCCAACAAACAGAAGATTCCGAAAAATCAAAATATACTTTTCTTGCTTTTAGTTGATGATTTTCTGTGATCATACCTGTCACCCAATATAAAATTACGAATCAATTTGAATCAGTAATTTTTAGCATTGAGTAAAATTGTTCACCATGTGCTTATAGGACAAAAATACCTGATCTAGAGATTCTAAAGATAAAATAGCAAGAACTTCTCACTTTGAAGCTTGAAATGCCATACATAAAAAAACCATATCTATTGAAGATATGGCTTTAATAAAATCAATCAAGCAGTCAATCTATGACTTAGCAATTAACCAAAGATTTGTAAGATACTTTGAATAACAACAACGTTTACCAGATCAATAAAGAATGCACCGACAAGAGGAACAATCAGGAATGCTTTATGTGAAGGACCATACATGTTGGTAATGGCTTGCATATTTGCAATCGCATTTGGAGTTGCTCCCATACCAAAACCACACAGACCAGAAGCCAGTACTGCTGAATCGTAGTTTTTCCCCATCACACGGAAGGAGATATAAACAGCAAAGACCCACATTGCAATAGACTGAGCAATTAACAAAATGATCATTGGAATTGCAAGGTCTGCGAGTTGCCAGAGTTTTAATGATACCAGTGCCATGGCGAGGAAAAGCGCGAGGGCAGTGTTACCAAATACATCAATTGAACGATCAAAGATTTCTTGTTTTAAGCCTGTTTCTAACACATTACGTAACAGAATACCGCCGCCCAATGCCCAGACAAAGGTAGGCAATTCAATTGCAGTACCAATCGTCAGGTTCTTCATTGTTTCTGCAAACGCTAGCGCAAATGCAAACATACCTAAGGTGACAATTGCGTTGTCTGCAGTGATCAAACGAACTTTCTGTGGTGCTTCAAATGTGTATTCGCTATCAGTAAGCGGGGCATCTTTATTTTCTTCGCGTATTTCAGCGTTTAAAGGTGACGCCAGATTATGCTTACGAATAAGATAACGCGCTAATGGACCACCCATTAAACCGCCAACCACCATACCAAAAGTTGCACTCGCAATACCCATTGGTAATGCGCCTTCAACTGCGTATTTGGTTTCAAAAATTGGACCCCAAGCACCCGCAGTACCTAAGCCACCGACTAAGGCAATTGAACCTGCAACAACACCCATCAATGGATCAAGGCCTACGGCAGAGGCAATTGCCATACCAACGCCATTTTGAATGATGACAAAGAAGGAAATTGCAATTAAGAAGATGATTAATGGTTTGCCACCTTCTTTGAGTTTGGCGAAATTAGCACTTAAACCAATGGATGCGAAAAACATCAGCATAAAAGTGTCTTGCATTGGCTTATTTACAGAAATTGTATAACCCGCAAATTGATGGATTAAGTAAAAAATAATTGCGCCGACTAAACCGCCTGCAACAGGCTCTGGGATATTGTATTTTGTTAAAAACGGGATGTGCTTGTTTAAAATGCGTCCTACGTAGAGGACCAACACCGCTAGCATGAGCGTATATGTTGGATTAAGAATGAAATCCATAGATATCCTTAAAGTATGAACCGTTAAGAGCATAAAAGGCTCTCTGAGGGCGCTAGATTAAATTAAAAAAAACAGCTTTAAAATATGTGATGTGGTTAACAATTAAACATTGCTGCATCTAAATAGTTGTTGCAAAATATTTAAGTAAACAAAGAGTAAAATTACAGTAAATTTAAGCATTTAATTTAATGATTGTTTATTTGAGAAGGCATGTTGCTGCCATGGATTTCACATGAAATTGAGAAAAATTATTTTTTTGTCTGAATGGGATCTAAAAGGGTACTTTTTATACGCTTGCTGCAGCAAAATTTAGAATTTCAATCATGAATACGCTAGAGAAATGCAATATCAAGACGCTCTTATCGCGCAGGAACCATAAAGTTGCTGAATTCATAAGAAGTTACATTTCGTAGCTTAAATCCCGCAAAGCGCTCTACAATAAAAACAGAAAACGAATCGTTTATTTTGAAAAAGTGAATATATTTATTTGCTTAATTTTTTATTGGTTGTCTAGGTTACTTAAATGAATAAAAAGCATATTATTTTATCTTTACTTATCGGTTTAGTTATTGGTGGTTTAATCGGTTCATTCGGTTATTCAAAGACTACAGCACGTTATGATGCAATGACTACAGCTTGTGTCATGATGAATCAAGCGGTTGAAAATGAATTATTAACGCCACAACAGGTTAAACAGTTAGGCACACTGACTGGACAAAGTCTTAAGAAAGACTATCAATCGGTTGCTTCCAAATTTCAGTTTTCTGAAAAACAGCTGGCAAATGCTTCTGCAGGTTCAAATTGCAGCCAGTTTATCGTTGGGGTAAACGAAGCGAAATAATTTTAGTTCAAAAAAGCCCACTTCATGTTGGGCTTTTTTGAATTTTAGAAATATATGTTGGTTTTATAGTGCAATAGAAAAAGAAAATGCCCTAATTTACTGAGTAGGCGTATACTGTTTATACGTATTAGAATCATAAGGATCCAAAAATGCTTGTTAAATTTGCAGTTCGATTCATGGGTGTTCTATTTGCGGTATTGGCTCTGGTCGCTCTTGTGATTCATTTCTTCTTTTCTAGTAAGTTGACTACGGATTTATGGATTATCATGGTTCCGATTATTCTTGGTGTTCCAATGCTCACTTCCGTCATTGTTGCTAAAGATGATGAATTAAGTATCCAATAGAATTTATGTTTAATTGTACAAAAGCTTATCAAATGATGGGCTTTTTATTTTTATGTGGTATAAAAATAATTCCAATAATAAAGGAGCATAAAGTGTTTTTTTCTGAAATTGTTCAAACTTTAGATCGAGAATATGAGCTATTCATAAACTCTCAAAGCTATCAATCCTATAAAAACAGTGACATACAAATCAAAGCATTATTTTTGAGAAATGCGCTAAAAGCAATTAAATATCCGCATACTGGTTTAATCCCTTTAGGTGGTGGAGTGTATAAGCTACTGAATTTTGATCATTTTGAATTGGATATTAACTTATTCAATACACCCCAATTTCGTAATAAAACAGCTTTTATTGACTGGGTTTCTAGACGCTTAGATAAAGAGATCTGCCCATAACAAAAAACAGATGAACTAAATGTTTAGAAGTAATTTGATTTAGGTTCGAGTAGTGGCACTTGAAAATTAAAACGCTCATTTTCATCATTGATTTTGAGCGTTTATTCATTCTAGTTGCTTAGAAATGTGTTCTTGATGCTTAGTTGCTTGCGCTTATGCTATTTTTTTCATATGTTCCAAGCAGTCAATTGCGGTCCTACTTGTTACACTGAGTTCTCTAGCTAAAGTTTGGGCTTGATCCCAACCAAATATCTCTAATTTGACCAATAATAGCAGCGTCATTTCAAGATGATTTTTGCTCTTAATGATTTCATCAGAATTGTCAAGATCAATTAACATATCAATTTCAGTTTTGATATAGTCGATTGCTGCATCTTTTTGCCGTTTTTGATACATTTTTTTTCTCCTATAAAAGGTATCTCAATAATTAATAGAATACGGAAATAGCTTAATGATTTATTAAATTAAAATTAATTGAATATTAAATAAATAAAATGCTATAGGTATTCATTAATGTATTTCTCACTGCTTGCAGCGCGTCACTTTTATTTATAAGTTTGAGCTGAGAATAACTCTAAAATTGGCAATACTGAATCTTGCATCATTATTTTGTCAACTTTCAGGTTTAAATTTCACAAATAAATGAAAAATACTCTAATTTTATAATGCAATTTGTAAGCTTTAGTCAACTGACGGTTACATTTCGATTGGCCTTTTTTGTGTGTTTTGTGACAAGCATTAATAATTATTTATTTAATTCTGTTTTTAAGTTTTTATTTAATTTAATCAATAACTAAGTTTTAATAATAAATTATTTTTTGTATACTTTGAAATTGTAAAAGCCGACCCTAAATTGACAATTATGACGTTTTTTTGCAGTAATAAAATAGTGGGGTAGCAAAAATGAACGCAATGGAAGAATATTTGTCATTTTTTTCCTATATAGGTTATATGAAAAAAATATGTTTTTTATTAATGAATTAGCATGTGGCTTAATACAACATAAAAAAATTGAACTGTAAAGTTAACGAAGATAATAAATCTCTTGGAGATATTATTCAGTGTGTCTATGAGACAACAATACGGTGAGTTTAGGGCTGAACATGGTTTTGTGTTAAAATTACACAAGGATATAAGGGCGACCAGATGTCGGTTTCTTGTTTTTATTGATAGTCTTTAAAAAAAAATGATTTTTAAAAAATTGAAAATAAATTATTCTCTAAGCTCTTAAATTCAAATAAAAATAGGCATTAGGATGAAAAAAATATTTGTCGGGGTGATGGGAGTAGCAGTATCTCTCATGGGCGTAAATGGGTGGGCAGATACACCTTTACAAGTCAATTATGGGACACCTCAAGAGCTTGGACAGCGTACAGTCCAACCCATAGATCAGAATTATCGTAGTGAGACGAGCAGCGGAATTCAGACTTCTGTATTTGCAGAATATTATGGCTCTAGATTGCAGTCGGATGCGATTGATGGTCATGAGAAATTAAATGGCTTTGGTACAGGCGTTACATTTACAGCCTTGGATACCTTAAGTACAACATTTGGATTGAATTACCAAAAAAGTTCAGATTGGCACAGCACTGAAATCAATGTTAAAGGTGGCTATAAATTTTATAATCAAAATAATACTTATGCGAATGCAAGTATTGGTATTGGTTATGCATGGCTTGATGCAGATGACTATGATACTAAACTGCGTTATGTAACTTTGCCGATTGATTTTGAATTAGGTCACTATATTCAAAAGGATATTGCAGGCTATGTGGGACTTGGATATAAATGGCTGTACATCGAAAACTTTGACGATGCATGTACAGGTTATTTTTGTGAGAGCACCGCGTCTGATGTGTTAGATCTAGATGGAATCACTTATAAAGTGGGCATTCGTTACAATTTCTAAGAATCCGTTTTTGCAATAAAAGAGCTCGTCACAAGATGAGCTTTTTTATTGATCTGATTCAGTTTAGCTTTACATAAAGTCGAAATAAATGCGTACTTTTTGATCAATCCTTACTCATGCAAACAGTCAAAAAATCACGATCGCTTAAGATAAAGATTCAGTGATTAATGAGAGCATTTAAAAAAATGACAAATACTTTTGAATATAAACAAAAAAATTTAAAAACAACTCCCGGAATTAGCATCCAAACCTCAATGATTAATCGTTTTAGTCCAAAGTACTGGCGCATTGATGGTCCACAGACCATGTCGTTTGCAATTACCAATTATGGGAATGGCTTTGAAGCATCATTTCGCTCACGTACCACAACCGATCTTGCAGGGATTATTTGGGATTCATATGATGCGAAAGATCATAAGTTTTTGGCTTATGAAACTAAATATGATTACAGCGGTGTGATTTGGGATTTTGATATTGAACTCTCGGCATCTATGCCAATGTTAAATAATCCAACATTAACACCGACACTTACTGTGCAATACAAAGCCAATGGTGAGGACAAGGTTGCTTACATTGTCTTGTTTAACTATGCAAATCAGCCAGCATCTCGCTCGGCACATATTCATATCAATTGGAATACAGTCAAAGCGGGGTTTTCAGCAACAGAGTCTTTTCCTGTCACCAACATTCAGCGAATTTCGTTTTCAGGTTTTACGAGCAGTTATAATGGGCATTCTACCCAGCCTTTAGCCCAAGTCGAAGATGGCTATATTCGTTTAACGAATTCGGTAACCACAGGGCCAAATGCCAAACTTACGCTCAAGCGCGTTTCTGTTCCACAACATGACTACGGCATCTGTACCAGCTACGATGACCATTATGATCTGAATCCACAGCGCTTGGTCGATAATATGCAGGCTTTGGGTTATCACGGTTTGATCAATCATTATTGTGGTATGTCAAAGTATCCTGAAATGTCTTGGAACAGTAGTATTAATAAATGGCAAATTCCAGATACGTTGGTGACCAATCAATCTGTTGTAAATCCATGTACACGTAAATGGCATGAGCGTTTTGCTCAAGCATTGCAAAATGCTGGGATGCAGCCTGTATTTGGTGTCAGTTTTGAAATGTACTCATTGGGCGCAAATGAATTCTGGGCACAGCGCGATTGGAATAGTAATTTAGGCCGTACGGGGTATGAACCGCCAAGTTATTTCTTTAGCCCGTGTGATCAAAATGCACTTGCTTATCTACATAAAGCGTTTATTGAGTTTGCTGATACGATGGCTGTAGGCGGCTGCCCTGTAAATATGCAAATTGGTGAACCTTGGTGGTGGTATAATCAGGGTACAGATTTACCATGTGTCTATGATTATCCAACTAAACTGGCATTTAACGCAGACACGGGATTGTATGCACCAGACTTGGGCACGATTTATGATGCAGTAAATAAAACAGGCACACCATATGATGAGTTTAAGGCTTGGTTACGCAATAAACTAGGACAGACATGTCGAGATATTCGTATAGTGATTAAAACCAAGTATCCAACAGCAAAAGTGTGTCCACTGATTTTCTTTCCAACGATTCGCACACCGATTGAAACCTTGGCGACAGATATCAATTATCCAAGTGAGCACTATAGTTATCCGAATTTCGATTATATCATGACGGAAGCCTATGACTGGATTTTGGAAGCGCGTTTAGGCTTGGCTCATCAGGCGGTTTCAGAGATTCCTACACAAGATTTGAACTACCCAGCTGATAAAGTGGCTTATTTAGCAGGATTTGTTCCTGATTCCTCAATTGCTCACCTCTATGGATTTGATAAGACTAAGCCTTATCGAACACCAATTTGGCAGCGTGTATTTGGAGATATGAAGAATAATAATCCTTTAGGACTGATGAAGCAGTTTATCTGGGCCTATCCGCAAGTGATGCAGGATTCTGTGACGATTGATACTGTACAGGCACCGAATGGATTCTTTGTCGAAAATACACTGTATACGCCAATTAGCGATGATACGCCGTATCCACCTGAGATTTATTTATAATTAATACTTAGACTGGAAGTGGTTTTTTAAATTAAAAGCCACTTCTATTTTCATCATTTACCTAATTTTTTAATAGAATGATTTGAATCACGAAGTGAGTACTGGCGGAACATCCATAGAATTTTTTTTTGATCATACACTGTTAAATTTTTCTTACCCAACTGGTACAAAAGATATCTGCGGTGTCGTACTTTAATGATAAATTAGAACAAATGACCCGCAATGGCGGATTTCTATGAATTTATCGTATGCAGCATTGTTATGAAAATCAGAATTCTATCTCTAGGCTTAATCTCCATCTTATTTGTTGGTTGTAACAAGCAGCCTGAAGTTAAAAGTGAGAAGGCGCAAGAAAGTTTTGAAGTCGTGGACAATAAAATCTCCGAATACATGGACATCTTGGATAATCCAGATACACCAAAACAAGAGCAGACACGTGTACTTTGCAAAGATTATCCTAATCTATATGAATCAAAGTATATTCCTGCTTTACTAAAACTTGCACCTAAGGACTATAGCAAAGAGAAGTTGATGTCTGATTTAAAAGTATCGACTGATTATTATGCTGAAAAACTGGATATCAATTGTCAATAGACTGGCTTAGAGAGGAGATTTTCCTCTCTTATTTTTACCCATCAGGAATTTTCGCATATTTAGAGTCAGTATTTACGCTCATTTAATTATTTCAAATAAGAATTAATCTCATCTTGTGCTAAGATCAGCCGTTTATAAATGCATTGATCTAAAATAATATCATGATGAAGAAAATTGTTTCGATTACATCAATTTTGATGTGCAGTACATATATTTATGCGCTTGAGTCTGACTTTCAGCAGTCGATTTATATTGAAGCTACAGATACGCTTTATAGCCCAAATCAAAGTTCCTTTTCGGCTTCTAATATCCAAATTAAACAAGGTACGATTGATATCCAAGCGGCTAAAGCCATAGGAACTTTGAAAAATGGCCAGCCTTATCAACTTGCGCTTATGGGAAGCCCTGTCAGATTTCAGCAAAAAGTGAGTGAAGAAAAGGGAATGGTTTATGGTAAGGCCAACCACGTTGAGTACAGCACTTCAGCAACTGAAATTGTATTAAAAGGTAATGCATCCATTATCATGGATGGCTCCAGTATTTCAGGTGAAACGCTAAGATATAATTTAACCATAGGTGATGTTGAGGCTCGTGGTAGCTCGAATAAACGCGTTCAGATGGTTATTCCACCACAGAAAAATGTGCAAATGAAGCCGCTGATCAGAAGTCAGTAGGCGAGTCAAAGTACTTCCATTTGCTTATTTAGCTCATAAAATTGTTATTCTTGTATTTGCGCGCCAAAATCTGTCGTTTAGTTGACTTTATGGACTTGAAAAACTGGAAATAGAACATATTATAATTTTTTTCTTATTCTGATATTACAGGCGGAATACGGTGAACGAAGAAGTTTTGTTACCTGCATCACGAGCGACTGCAATTTCTAATGCAAATGTTAAAAAGTTAACAGTAGATAAAATTCTCTCAAAAATTTCCAGTACGATTAAATTAAGAGCCAGTGACGGTGATCGAGATGCCTTACAACAATTTTCAAAACATGAAGTCAGTAGCGAAGATGCGGATATTGTTGTAACTGAATTAAAGGAAGCAGGTTATAGAGTTTTCTTAAATCCTAATTTTACCAATACCAATATTCAGTTTCAGCTAGAGTGGGACTGATTCCTAAAGACCGTAAAAAGCTCCAAATTTGATTGGGGCTTTTTTATGCGCCATTTTCTTTTCTAGAAGTAAAACTTATCCCTAAATGTTTAATAAATTTGTTTATAATGTTGAAAAATCAATTTAGAGCGATGGATGAGTTTAAAAGGATTGCTCTTTGTCATGTTAGGGATGGCATTGGCTTTTGCCAGTTACTTCTACTGGGATTATAAAAAAACGGGTGGTTATCAGAAGAATAGTGATGGCTATTATGGTTATTTTTTTCCGAGAGACAATGGATTAAACAATCCAGCAGATTGTGAATTAGCAAATACAGAAAACCCAAAAGAGCCACCAGTATCAGCGGAGTGGATGCAAGGGTGTAAGAAGTACTTTGAGATCAATCAATAAAAAAGCACCTGACGGTGCTTTTTTATTGAGCTAGATTAGGCTTTATCGGTTTGTTCAGTAGAGAGTAACTGAAAATCGTGACCTGATGGTGCTTGATAAATTCTCAAGCCAAATTCAGGAATAATTGCAATCAAGTGATCAAAAATATCAGACTGAATTGCTTCATACGAAGCCCATGCAATGGTATTGGTAAATGCATAGATTTCTAATGGTAAGCCTTCACTGGTTGGTTGCATTTGACGTACCAAAATAGTTTGGTTTTGGGCAATCCCTTGATGCTGACGTAAGTAAAATTCAACATAAGCACGGAACGTCCCAAGATTGGTTAAACGACGTTGATTATACTGAGACTGATTACTCAAGTGATTGTTGAACTCTTCAATTTCAGATTTCTTAGCATCGAGGTACTGATCAAGTAACAAGAAGTCTTTGAGCTTTTGTTGTTCGGCATCAGACATGAAGTGAACACTGCTTTGATCTAGGAACAGTGAACGTTTAATGCGACGGCAGCCAGACTCACTCATCCCACGCCAGTTTCTAAAGGTGTCAGTCACCAGTTTGTTTGTTGGAATGGTTGTAAACGTCTTATCAAAGTTCTGTACGGTCACCGTATGTAATGACATATCAATGACATCGCCGTCTGCATTTAAAGATGGCATTTCAATCCAGTCACCAATACGAACCATGTCATAAGAAGCGATTTGAACACTGGCAACCAAAGAAAGAATGGTATTTTGGAACACCAACATCAATACCGCAGCCATTGCACCGAAGCCTGCAAGTAGGGTAAACACATCTTTTTTTAAGAAGGTTCCCAAAATCATGAGGCCACAAACAACGAATAAGATCAGTTTAACAAGTTGCAGATAGCCCTTAATCGGCTTATTTCTAGACTTGGGATTACGTTGATAAATTAAGTTAAAAATATTCAGCGCTTCACTGACAGTAAGTGCTAGGGTCAGGAAGATAAAAGCCTGCGCACCCATTTGTACAAAGCTGATGAATTTCTCTGGTAGATGTGGAATCGTGGTAATGCCATTCATGATGACAATCGCAGGGACGATATTGGCAAAACGCTGAGTCACACTATGTTGTGCGAAAATTGATTGATTTGGAGATTTAAATTTTGTAACTAAATGGCGAATACCACGGACGATAATTCTTTTCGCAATAAAGTTGGCAAGTGCCGCAAACAAAATCAAAATGATGAATGCAATCGCTGTTTCTAGCCATGGGTAATGGCTTAACTCACTACGCAAATACTTTAAATAATCCAAACCCAAAACACCTTATAAATTCTTTGAGCGGGAATTGTAAGGTGTAATGGTGTTTTATATTAACTTGATCACAGTTTATATACGATTTGTAAAGGCGTCTTTACATAACTGTTGGATGATTTACCACATTAGATCATCAGGAATCACATATGCTGCATATGGATCTTCCTCATCGGTAGTTTGATCATTTTTCTCGGTATTGTTATTTATCAAGATAAAACCTTGCATTTTTTGATCAATTTTTTCCGCAAGCGCTTTAGGTAAATAAGCGTAACTGTCTTGATCTTTGGCAATCACAAGTGAACCTGAAACAAGGGCATTATACACTTGCTGTGAAAGATAGACTTTTTTGATCTTGCCCTCATCAATAAATTGATAAGTTACGTCACCTTCAATTTCTTTTACTTTATGATGTTTAATCATCTGGATGATCGAAGCTTTTAGGGCTTTCTCTTCCAGTACAGCTTGCTTTTCTTGATTCAATGCTTGGTCTTTGGCTAGTTTTTCTTGTTTGGCACGGTCGATTTCAGCTTTCAATGCCGCATCATCATTTTGTCCAGTACGTTGGCCATGTTGTGCTTGCTTCGTTAATTTTTTTGCTTTCTTATTATCAACCAAGCCCGCTTTTAACAATTGAGCTTGCAATGCATTTTTAACCATAATTCAATCCAAATTTGAGTTTGATGAAGAACGAAAATAGAAAATCCAGTAGGCGACACTCATTGCTAAGCTTAATGCTGCTGGAATGAGAAAGGTCTGTAAGTTTAAATAAGGGGCTTAGGAAGTTAAAGAGGATCATTGCGGAGTAGTTTCAGCAAATCGAGGTATAAATTACTATGCCGATGATTGAA
>NZ_JALGBR010000025.1:0-33329 GCF_022808535.1 Acinetobacter sp. NIPH1876 | reverse complement strand
GCTTACACCATTAGAGAAATTTGCTCAGCTTGTTGATTATCATATGGCTTTTGAAACTGTCGCACCTCATGTTTGAATTCGCCATAATAAATATAACTACTGAAAATAAAAAGTATATTCCTCCATAAAAAAGATGTGATTTATAACCCTTATAGATAAACATTGGTAATAGTTCTTGCTGAGTATAGCCAATAGAAGCTTTTTCAAAAAAATAACTTATAATTAAGGCGTATAAACCAGAGAAAACAAAAAAGGATAGAATTTTATTCACTTTATCTTTTATGAGAAAAATAGAGTTCAAACTTAAGGAAGCAATGAGTATCGTAAAGATGACAGCATAAACAGTTATCCAATAATTATAACCTTCCATTTTCTTACCTATTTCTTTTTTTAAAATTCAATGTAGTATTCTTTGTTAAAAAGTTTCTTAATATAATTATTATTAAAATTGCAATTGAGAAAATGCTATATATGGACCCGTAAAAAATTTTTTTTTGTATCCAGTGTAAATGAATTTAGATAGAAGTTCTTGCTGGGTGTAATCAATATAGGCTTTTTGAAAAATGTAAGTTAAAATAAAAGAATATAGACCAGAAAAAACGAAGAAGAATAGAATTTTATTCACTTTATCTTTTATGAAAAAAAGAGAGTTAACACTTAAGGAAGCAATGAGTATAGTAAAGACGGCAGCGTAAACAGTTATCCAATAGTTATAATCTTCCATTTATTCACCTAAAGCTTTTTTGTGTCTAGGTAGGATTCTATAAATTAAAGCAACTAAAGCAAAGATAGAAAGAAAGAATGGGAGAGCACCAGAAAATAAATTTTTATCGAAACCAAGGTAGATAAAAGATGCCATTTCTTGTTGTTGAGTATATCCTACAGAAGCTTCAGGAAAGATAAACCAATTCAAAGCAAAACGTATGACTCCTGTCAATGTAATTGTTAATAAAATTCGATTAACAACATCTTTAACCCAAAGTGAGAGGTTAAATGCAACTGAAAGAATGGAGATAGAAAAAAATATACTATAAATATTAATCCAATGGTCTATATTTTCCATAAATTAGTTTCCTAAAGCTAATCTTATAATATCAGCAGATATTCTACCTGAACTTGTCACTTTTTTAATGGCTTTTCCATTATGGAAAATTATTCGAATACCATGCCGATAATCTTGTTCTTTAATAGAGGTTGTACCATCAATGTTTGGATTTGCTTTGGATGCATGACCAATTACAACACTTTTTAATTTACCTGCATTATAGAGCTGCTTAGAAAACTCTGAGGCAAAGCAATTTTCGCCAGAACCTGTATTACACCCATGTATCTCAACTTTGGACTCATTAGTAAAAGCTTTTAGGTTTAAATCCGAAATTGCATATTGATTTTTTATTTTATTTTCTTTCCTATCAAAGCCTTTGTATATGGCTTGAAACTTTGAAATATATAGGTTTGAAGCAAGTTGATTTTTGACGGTATTTTCAACATTCTTCTCCAAAGATGAGCCAATGATAAAGTAGATACCATCGGGGTCTCCGTGACAGAAAATATCCAAAGATTGGATTGTATTGGTCAACTGGCTGGCTATTGCTGAAACTATTGTCTTTGCTCCATTACTTATTTGAAATTTTTTGACTGGTAGATCATTTTTATAATCGGAAGCTACATTCTTAGATGCATGGAAAAAAGCCCCATTGTCAGCTAAAGATTTTGCACCACCATATAGAACTAGACGAACAGGCAAATTCATTTTGATCTGTTCAACCTGAGCATTTTGTTTGGTTGTTGTGCGATATTCGTTTTTAGTAACCATGATCATCAGATTCTTCTATTCTTATGCTGATTCCTTCAGCTTGTTCTTTTTCATTTAATTTATGCGTATGGCCTGAAGCATCGGTTGTCCCTTGGATTTTTTCACCACTTGCAAGTTCAATGACATATTTCACATTGGCAAGTGGTTGTTGATCATCTTCATTGATGAGTTGAAATTGACCAGAGTAGCGTTGTGAGGATTCTGCTCGAAATGCTGATGGGCATGGTGCGCCGCCTGCATCACCAATGACATGACTTTGTTTGGGTTGTAAAGAAGCGCCACAGGAAAATAAATCACCTACGAAGGCAACCGCGATACCATCAAAGATGACATGGTCATTACTTTTTAATAAGGTTGACCAGCATTTGCAACGTGGACAAAAAAAGCCATCCCCAGCCCTTAAAAATAATTGTCCATTGAAGGAACTCCTTTGTTGTGTTGCTTGTACAAAACCACCATGATTTGTCGTTGATCCATTAACTCCAAATGCTCTCATTTTTTGATTCCTGTTCTTATTTTTAAATTTAATATAAAAATTAATTAAATTATTCTTAATAATAGTTGGGGTTCATGGCTTTGTTAATATTTTTTACTTTTTATATACAAAGGTGGCGTATGAGTGGAACTACAGAATGTCTAGAAAAGAAGTTATGCCTTAACCAACAAGACACCATTTGACGTTTAAACAACAACAAGGGCTTGTCACAACGCCTGCATCCACATAGCATACAAAGCATTGACGATAATAAATGATTTTGGATGACTCGCTGAAATGACCAGCCTTGCACATCATGCAACAGAAAACCGTTCCGTAGCCGAATTCACTGAACAGGCTTACTTGAACTATGCCATGTACGTGATTATGGATCGTGCATTGCCCCATATCAGTGATGGTTTAAAGCCTGTACAGCGCCGTATTGTCTATGCGATGAGCGAGTTGGGCTTAAAGTCGACCGGTAAACCGAAAAAATCGGCGCGTACCGTCGGTGACGTACTCGGTAAATACCATCCACATGGTGACTCAGCCTGTTATGAAGCGATGGTATTGATGGCACAGCCATTTAGCTATCGTTACCCATTGGTGGAAGGTCAGGGCAACTGGGGTTCACCTGATGATCCAAAATCATTTGCGGCCATGCGTTATACCGAAGCTAAACTTTCGGCTTATAGTGAGTTATTACTGAGCGAACTCGGACAGGGCACCAGCGAATGGCAGGATAACTTTGATGGTTCGATGAAAGAGCCCATCACCTTACCTGCACGTATTCCCAATATTTTATTGAACGGTACCACGGGGATTGCGGTGGGGATGGCAACCGATATCCCGCCACATAACTTGCGTGAAGTGGTGAAAGGTACGATTGCGCTGATTCGTAATCCTGAAACCACCGATGAAAAATTAGCAGAATATATTCCTGCACCAGATTTACCGACCAAAGCCGAGATTATTACTCCGCCAGAAGAATTACTGAAAATTCAAACCACAGGCCGTGGTAGTTATCGTGTTCGTGCGGTGTATACGGTCGAGAAAAATGAAATCGTGATTAGCGAATTGCCGTATCAGGTTTCTGGTTCAAAAGTTGTGACTCAAATTGCTGATCAAATGATTGCCAAGAAGTTGCCTTTGGTTGCTGATATTCGAGATGAGTCTGATCATCGCAATCCAACGCGTTTGGTGATTGTACTGCGTTCTAACCGTGTCGATGCAGAAACGGTGATGAGTCACTTATTTGCAACCACGGATTTAGAATCTAGCTATCGTGTCAATCTGAACATGATAGGAGCCGACGGTCGACCACAGGTGAAATCGATTCGCCGTATTCTTCTAGAGTGGATTGAGATTCGTAAGCAAACGGTGACGCGTCGTTTGCAATACCATTTAACCAAAATTGAAAAGCGTTTACATATCTTGGCAGGTCTTTTAATTGCCTACTTGGATATTGATACCGTGATTCGGATTATTCGTGAAGAAGACCAGCCAAAACCTGTATTGATGCAGCATTTTGGTATTGATGAAATTCAAGCTGAAGCCATTTTAGAACTCAAGCTCCGCCATTTAGCCAAACTTGAAGAAATGGAAATTCGCCGTGAGCAAGAAGAACTGGAAGCCAAAGCGGCCATTATTCGTGAGCAATTGGCAAATCCAGAATCATTGAAAAATCTGATTATCGGTGAGTTAAAAGAAGACGCGAAAAAATTTGGTGATGATCGCCGTTCACCAATCGTTGCCCGTGCAGATGCGGTACAGATTAAAGAACAAGATTTAATGCCAGCCGAAGCGGTGACTGTGGTGTTGTCGGAAGCAGGTTGGGTCCGTGCTGCCAAAGGTGCGGAAGTAGATGCCGCTAATCTCAACTTCCGAGCGGGGGACCAATATTTAAGTCATGCTGTGGGTAAAACCAATCAGCGGGTGTACTTCTTGGATGAAACAGGGCGTAGTTATGCCTTGCCAATTAGCAGCTTACCTTCGGCGCGTGGCTTAGGAGAACCGCTCAGTTCAAAACTATCTCCAGCCAGTGGGGTTTCATTTATCCAAGTCTTTATTGATGACGATAATAGTGAATTACTTGCGGTCAGTTCTAAAGGTTATGGTTTTAAAACCCAAGCTGCACAATTGGATACCAATGCCAAAGCTGGTAAGGCGTTCTTGACGGTTGCAGATCAGGGAACGGCTTTACCATTGCTACCAATTCAGCAAGCAAGCCATGTTGCGATCCTCAGTTCATCAGGACGTTTACTGATTATTGATTTAGCAGAACTTCCTGTTCTGAATAAAGGTAAAGGTAACAAGTTGATACAACTTGATGAAAAAGAGCAAATTTTATCCATGACAACCCTGAGTTTAGATGAAATAATCCAAGTCGCTGCAGGACAACAGCATCTAAAACTGAAAGGGGACGATCTCCAAAAATATCTAGGAAAAAGAGCAACAAAGGGGCAACTTTTACCACGCGGATATCAAAAAGCAAATAGACTCTTCATTCAGAGATAAGGCTAGTATTCTGTGATACAAATACGTTATATATGACAATGTATTCATATTGTTTGAATAGATTGACAGGGCAATTCAAAAAGTTAAAAAAAATGTTTTGTCATGGACGTAACGTTGTTACATTTTTAAGGATTACCACTCGGAGATAATGGCATTATGGAAAAGATTTGGTTTGCTGAATACCAAAAGACAGGAATTCCAGAAACAGTTGAACTGCCTGCTGAAAACACCTCACTTGTTGATATTTTTGAACGCAATTTCCAAAAATTTGGTTCACGTGATGCCTTTATCTTCATGGATAAAGTTTTAACGTTTAATGAATTAGAAGTCGCTAGCCGTAAATTTGCTGCTTATTTACAAAGCTTAGGTTTAGCTAAAGGATCACGTGTTGCGGTCATGATGCCGAACGTTTTCCAATACCCTGTGGTTGCTTTAGGTGTATTCCGTGCAGGTTTAGTGCTTGTAAACGTGAATCCACTGTATACAGCGCGTGAGCTTGAGCATCAATTGAATGACTCTGGTGCTGAAGTGTTGGTAATCATTGAAAACTTTGCCAGCGTTTATCAAAGCATTATTGGTAAAACACCTGTGAAGCATGTTGTGGTGGCTTCTGTAGGTGACATGTTGGGTACATTAAAGGGTACATTGGTCAACTTTGTTTTACGTAAAGTACGTAAGCAAATTCCAGCGTGGAACATCCCAGGTCATACTAAATTTAATGCGGCATTAAACAAAGCCAATCCGAGCAACTATAAGCGCCCAAGCTTAACCTTAAGTGATACTGCGGTACTCCAATACACGGGTGGTACAACGGGTGTTTCTAAAGGTGCTGAATTGACGCATCGTAACCTTGTTGCAAACTTACTTCAGTGTGAAGCAATTTTCTCAAGTAAATTTGGTGCTTCTGACAGTGCGAAAGGCGATCGCATTGTTTGTGCATTGCCGCTTTATCACATCTTTGCATTCATGGTGTGTGCGCTTTACGGTATGTACAAAGGTCAAGCCAATATCTTGATTCCAAATCCACGTGACTTGCCAGCAGTGGTTGGCGAATTACGTAAATACCAACCTTCATTCTTCCCAGCAGTAAACACATTGTTTAATGCTTTAGTGAATAACGAAGAATTCAAACAACTTGACCATAGCAATCTGAAGATGGCGATGGGCGGTGGTATGGCGGTATTGCCTTCAACTGCGGCAGCATGGAAAAAGATCACAGGTACAACCATTATCGAAGGTTATGGTTTATCTGAAACTTCGCCTGTTGCAACTGCGAATCCACCTGCAACAACTGAATTCAGTGGCACGATTGGTATTCCATTGCCATTAACAGAAGTTGCAATTTTGGATGATGACGGTAAAGAAGTGGCGCTTGGTGAACAAGGTGAGATTTCAATCCGTGGTCCTCAAGTCATGAAAGGCTACTGGAATCGTGCAGATGAAACTGCCAAAGTGATGACCGCTGACAATTTCTTCCGTACTGGTGACATCGGTGTAATGGATGCACGTGGTTATGTGAAGATCGTTGACCGTAAAAAAGACATGATCTTGGTATCTGGTTTTAACGTTTATCCAAGTGAAATTGAAGAAGTGATTGCGAAACATCCAAAAGTATTGGAAGTGGCTGCGATTGGTGTTCCAGATGAAAAATCAGGTGAAGTGCCGAAATTATTCATCGTGAAGAAAGATCCTTCTTTAACCACTGAAGAAATCATTGCTTATGCAAAACAAAACCTAACAGGTTATAAATGCCCACGTTATGTTGAGTTTATGGAAGAATTACCGAAGTCAAACGTAGGTAAAATCTTACGTAAAGACTTACGTAAACCAGCTTAAGAATCCCACCTAGCCTCCCTTTAAAAAAGGGAGGTACTGGAAAAGCGCCGCAATTGCGGCGCTTTTTTATTTGGATTTATTTAGTACTATTATTTGATTTCATGAGCCAGCGATCAATATAAGGACGCCCGATACCAACAATACCGACAAATACCACCATGGTGGCCAGTTGAAAGCGTAAACGCGTTGGATCAATACCATTAAAACTAAAATAATTATCACCAACAGCATACAGCACAATCACTGCGAGCCAGTGCCATAGAGTCAAACGGTAAATGCCAACCGCATAAAAGGCAACTGTTAGAATGACAAATGTACCTAAGGTGGACTGCCAATTCAGATTGGCACAAATCACACTGAGTAAAAATGCCATGATTGGGAGCACGACTTTCAAGACACGATCAACTAAAAGCTGATGTTGTCGTTGCTGTGCCAAAACATCAAACATTTCTTTTTGATCTTGCTGTTGCATAGTTTGACCTTAAAACTGTATGAAAAAACACAACTTTTACACAAAAACGCGGTGTAAAAGAAACGCTTGTAGAACAAGCACAAATGAAAGTTCAATAAATTATAGATTATGATAGCATGATCAGAAGAACTTCAAATGATGGATCTCAGCATGCAAGGTATTAGCGGCATTATATTGATGATTATAGTCGCATGTTTGTTGCCGTATGTGTTTACCTTGATTGCAAAATCGAAAGGTGGTTTTCAAGCAAAAGATAATCAAAACCCGCGTGAGTTTTTAGCCAAAACCACTGGCTTGTCTGCACGAGCCAATGCCGTGCAGCAGAATAGCTTTGAAAGTTTACCTTTGTTTATTGCTGCGATTTTGATGGCAGAATATATGGTCGTGCCAGAACGCTTTATTCTTACGCTAGGTTGGGCTTATATCGTATTCCGTGTGATTTATGGCATCTGTTATCTAGCCAATTTGGCAACTTTGCGTTCAATCATTTGGTTTTTCTCTCTGCTTTGTCCAATTCTACTGTTCGTGATTACCATCAAAATGACTTAAGCGCTGCTGGATAGAAAATTCTCCAGCTGTTTGCATATCTAGCATCATTTTCATTGTATTCACGTTATAATCTGTCCGATTTACATCTGACTTCACAATATTAAACGAGTGTTGATATGAGTTATAGCAATATTCCTGCGGGTAAAGACGCACCTAATGACATCTATGTCATCATCGAAATTCCTGCAAATGCAGCGCCAATCAAATATGAAATCGATAAAGATTCAGATGCGTTATTTGTAGACCGTTTCATGGGTACAGCAATGTTCTACCCAGCAAACTACGGTTATGTACCAAATACTTTGTCTGAAGATGGTGACCCATTAGACGTACTTGTTGTAACTCCACATCCTGTTGCTGCTGGTTCTGTGATTCGTTGCCGCCCAGTAGGCAAATTAAAAATGGAAGATGATGGTGGTATTGATGCGAAACTTATCGCTGTTCCACACGAAAAATTATCTCCATTGTATAAAGATGTTCAAGAATATACAGATCTTCCACCGTTATTGATCAGCCAAGTTGAGCATTTCTTTGCTCACTATAAAGATTTAGAGCCTGGTAAGTGGGTAAAAATCAGTGGTTGGGAAGGTGCTGACGTTGCGAAAGCTGAAGTACTTAAAGCAATCGAAGCGGCTAAAAAGTAACTTTGAAATGCTGAGCCAAGCTTGGAATTTTTAAAGCTTGGTCATAAAAAAACTCCATTCGAATGAATGGAGTTTTTTATTGCTTGATCAACTGTGAATTAGAATAATTTCACAGGGATATCAAGCCAGATACGCCATTCGTTGGTATCACCAATGTAGGCATTTGTTTGATATTCATCGCTTGCACGGTAGTAAGAATGACGCAAACGTAAGCTTGCATCTTTGGCAAAACCAGACTGAACGGTGTATTTCACTTGGTTAAAGAATTCACGTTCTTTGGCATTGTCAGTCAAGTTCTTAACTTTGATGTCCCAACCGTAAACATAAGCAGTCGTCCAGCTTAAACCTGGAACGCCATAGCTACCAAAATCGACGTTATACTGAAGCTGCGCAGATTTTTCACTGTTACCAATGAAGTCAGACAAGTAAGAGTTTGGCAAATAGATACTTTGTGCACCATCCGCATTCTCACCATAGTCATAACCAGTATTGCCATTGTTTTGTTGGTAAGCCAACATCACGCTGTGCGGACCTGTGTTATATGTTGTAGAAAGCGCCCAAATGGTATTTTTACGATTAGACAAATCATCAGTTGTACTTGAATAAGTACTGCCTTTTTCATCCCACTTGGTGTGGTATGCGCTTAAGTCATAAGTCAAACCACTGTTTTTATCTAATGCTTGTTTGTAGTTCACATTGATATAATGACGATCCAACTTATCTTTGCTGTCTAAGCCAAAATAAGCGGCATTTAAGTTGTCATCAAATTTGTATTTTGCGCCCCAAACGACTGCACGATCTAAACGGCGACCATCGGTATTGATCTGATCTGAGTATTGGTCTTTGGTGAATTTACCCGCAGTTAACTCTAAACCATCAATTTCACGGCTAGTTGCCAAAACACCTTCAAAGTATTCAGGAACCAAACGCGTGGTATTGCTGGCTAAGACAGGGATATCTAAAACTTGTGTACCGTAAGTTACGGTTGTATTCGAGATACGTGCTTTTACAAAACCGCCACCACGCGCCCAGTGATCATAGGTATCGCCAGTATTGTCTTTACCATTTAAGCGTTCGCGGGGGATCATGCCGTTACCAGCATTATTGTTCGAGCCTAATTTAAAAGAGCCATCACCAATGATACCTGCACCAAAGCCAACTAAACCTTGAGTAAAACCAGTTTCCAGTTTCACCATTGCCGTTTGAGCATATGAGCTCGTGTCTTTGACACCATTCTTTTTGTCACGATTTAAATAACCAGTACGGAATAAAATATCCCCTTTGGCATCTTCAACAAGTCCTTTTGCTTCGCTTTGTTCGCTTGCATATGTTGAGGTAATTAACGCGGCATTAATCAAAACCGCTAAAGTAAGTTTATTTGCCTTTGGCATAGCTCGCCTCATTAAAAAAAATAAATTTGGGATAGAACCGAAATTTTGACCAATTGTATAAGTTATGCATAAAAAAGATAGATTTTTATTAAAATAATTTAATTAATATTAAATAAAATACTTATATAATTTTATGATTTGTTTCTCGTTTAAAAAACCGACAAATTAAATTTAAGATAATGATTTTTATATTTAATTTAATTTAATTTGGTTGTAAAATAAGCTGTATATTTTTTGATTTAATTTTATAAAAATATGTGATTTATTGAATTATTTTTTCTTTTTATTGAATGAGTTATTTTTTCTTTGTTTAAAAAATAAGCGTATCGGTTTGCAAAAAATACCATCCCGACGAATGACAGTGACTCATCAATCCAAAAGTTACAGATGTTCAGGCGAATTTAAGTTTTTTGCCGATGCACTTTTATGGAACACTGCCTGCTTTTTCTACACAATGCTTATCTTTTAAACGCTTTGGTGCTTTTTTACTTTGCAGATATGCCTCTTTTTTGTGCAATAAATAGCCTTTATTTTTATGACGCTTCTAAATAGTTCAAAAAAACAGATCTGTTTTGGATAAAGATCAATTCCAAGGCACAGATGACAGAAGCTCGGCACTTTTATGGGACAAAATCGAGATTTAAGGCAGTTTTTATAGAGTTGGCACAGCAATTGCTAATTACTTTTCGATGCAATTTAAAACATAAATCAGTCGAATATCCATCATGGGGGAGATCAATATGATGAAATTTGCATGTAAAGCAATCGCGTTGAGTATTTGTGCAGTGACTTCGACTTTTGCTATGGCGGAAGAAACAAATACATTATCTCAATACGGCCTTAGCTTTTCTGGAACCGCTGCTTTAACGACAGATTATCGTTATCGTGGTATTACTCAAACTGAAGGCGACCCTGCAGTACAAGGTGGCTTTGCATTGACACATTCATCTGGTTTATATGCGGGTGTTTGGGCTTCAAATGTACATTTCAGTGCAGACAACCCAACTCATTTAGAGCTTGATCCATATGTCGGTTATGCAACGGAACTTCCTTTTGCCAGCAAACCAACTTTGGATGTAGGCTTATGGTATTACGGCTATCCAAGTTCATCTGATATTAACTGGTTAGAGCTGTACGCCAAACTAGGCTTTAAAAACGTTCTTGCTTCTGGCGATAGTTTGCTAGGTGCTTTGAACTATACCAATGATTTTGCAGGTACTGACGAAAACGGTTGGTATGTAAATGCGACTTATAACATTCCATTCGCTGATACTGGTTTCGGCGGTGTCGCAAGTGTGGGTTATACCAAAGTAGATAATTATGATTTTAGCGACACGGGCGCTGAAGATGACAACTATGTCGATTGGAAAGTCGGTGTGACTTATAGCGTCAAATCAGTGTCGGGTTTAACAGCTGAACTTGCTGCTGTAGGAACAAATATTGATGCGGATGCTCAACCCTATAAACGTGGTACTGAAACAGGTGCTGTGTTTACTTTAACCAAAGCATTCTAAGTTCTTTGAATCAATAAAAAGCCAGCCTCTTTGCTGGCTTTTTTTATACAGATTTCGGTCGAATATTGCTAGATCTTTGATTCAATTTGGTTTTATAGCCATTTAGAATATAGAGAATCCCATTCTGATAATGAGAAAAACGAGTAGGATCAGAAAAAATAATCTGATAAATTGGCTACCGTAGCGTAATGCCAGAAAAACACCCACTAAAGAACCCATCATATTACAGACGGCGATCGTTAATCCGATTTCCCACAAGACATGACCTGTGGGTATAAAAAATAAAAGTGCTGCGCTAAATGTCCCAAGGTTAACAACCTTTGCCGATGCTGAAGCATTGAGGAAATCAAAACCGAAAACTTTGACAAATAGAAAGAGTAGAAAACTTCCGCTACCAGGCCCAAAAACACCATCATAGAAGCCAATCAATCCGCCAAAAAGGATTCCAAGCAAGATTTCTTTATGCCCACATTTCACATAGGTACTGCGCGCACCTAATTCTTTCTTTAAAAAAGTATAGATGGCCATCAAGATGAGTAAACAAAAAATGACATATGTCATCAATTGTTTAGGAATATAGGCAGTGGTCATCGCACCAATAAATGCAAATATAAATGCCGCAAGCATTGTGGGAATCAGAAGCTTCCACACAAATTTGATTTTATGAACAAATTTAAAAATAGAAGATGCTGTTCCAGCCCAAACAGCTAACTTATTTGTACCAAAAACGGTCGCAATACTGTGTTGTGGCAAAGCATGTAGTAGGGCAGGTATTTGTACTAAACCACCACCGCCAACTACCGCATCAATCAGACCGCCACTGAAAGCAAAGAACCCTAAAGTCAGCAGGACGGTTTCATTAATCATCATATCAGCCAGTCTGAGAATTTTTTTATATTGTTCGCACTATTGAAGGAACAGCATGCGAATCTTGTTAGATCATTATTAAACATCGTTTCTTTTGAGCTTGCTGTTTTTTTATGCTGTTGGGGAACTAAGGTTTTGAATGAATAAAAATTATTTGCTTGGCTAAAAAAGGTGCTTTTTATGCGCTATGAGGGATAGGAGTCGCTCATTTCAGTTGCATGATTAGAAATATTTTGCTTTAAAACTGAGAAAACATTGAGTTAATTTTTATTAGTGTTTGATTTTATTTATCTTTTTTTAATTTTGTGATTTGGCACAGCAATTGCTAACTAGCTTGTGATGCAATTTAAAGCTTAAAAATCAATTGAGTATCTAAAAATAGGGGGAGATCAATATGATGAAGTTTGCATGTAAGGCTGCTGTACTGGGAGTAATGACTGCTACATCAACTTTGAGTTTGGCTGAAGAAACAAAACTACCATTTCCAGGCACAGTTACAGGAAATGTGAATGTGGTATCGAGCTACAATTTACGTGGTATGACCAACTCACCAGAGAGCGATACACCAGCGGTTCAAGGGGGGCTGGATTATAGCCATGACAGTGGCTTCTATTTGGGCTATTGGTTTTCGACTTTAACCGCCGCCTATGCTGATTTTAATACTTCGCCTACTGATGTGAAGGAAGAGAAAAAATCCTTTGAAAACGACTTTTATGCAGGTTATAAAGGCAAAATTACCGAAGATATTGGCTATCAAATTGGGGGAACGATTTATTACTATTATCCAGGTTGGGAATCGACAGGTTATGAAACCATCTTGGGTTTGAGCTATAAAGATTTCAGCATTACCGCGCAGACTTTATTGAATAATGTGACTTTCGGGAACAAAGGGGATACTTATTTCCTGGCGACCTATGCGCCAAAACTTGCAGGTGGATTTACAGGTAAAGCGCAAGTTGCAGCCTATTATTATGGAGATGACGACGAGTATCTGGCTTATCAGGCCAAAGCTGGCGATGTAACCAAAACGGATTTTGCTTTCCGTCATGCGACGCTGGGTTTATCGCATCCTTTGGGCAATACAGGCGCAACATGGAGTCTGGATTATATTTTTGGCGGCTATACCCGTGATGAAACCAAACAAAAGAATAAAGTGGTGTTAGCGCTTGGTTATGCCTTTTAACTGAGACTGATGCATAAAAAAAAGCGGCCTTGAGGCCGCTTCTTTAGCTTTGCTGACCACGGTAGGACAAGGCTTCAGTGATATGGCTGCTACTGATGAATTCATTTTCGGCTAAATCTGCAATGGTTCGAGCCACTCTTAACACCCGGTGATAGGCACGAGCAGAAAGGTTGAGCCGCTGTTGTGCCATTTCAATAATTTTGGTCGAGCTGTCATCTAATAAGGCATGCTGTTCCAATAATTTGGGAGAGAGCGCCTGATTTAAACAATCTTGTCTTTGGATCTGTTTTTCATAAGCATGGATGACGCGTTGTCGTACCGTGTCAGAGTTTTCGGTTGGGGTACGATCCTGTAATTCTTGTGCCTGTAAAGGTGGAACATCAATATGTAAATCAATCCGATCTAACAAAGGTCCTGAAATTCGATTTTGATAGCGTTGAATGCTGTCTGGAGAACATTGGCAACGACTATCCTGATTAAAGGCATAACCACAAGGGCAAGGGTTCATCGCGGCTATAAACTGAAAATTTGCAGGAAAAGTCATTTGTCGCGCTGCGCGTGAAATCACGATCTCTTTGGATTCCAGTGGTTGGCGCAGAACTTCGAGAACCTTGCGATCAAATTCCGGTAATTCATCCAAAAATAAAACACCCAGATGCGCTAAGGTGATTTCGCCGGGTTTGGGTTGAGAACCACTGTCATTTCCAAAGAACTATGCGACAATATGATTTAGGCTCAATGACTTAGACCCCATTTTACAAAGAACTATGCGACAAATTTTATAAAGAACTATGCAACGGAACCTAGAATGAACAATCAATCATGCGACACCGTTAACATCGTACCAGCTCGAAGAAAAATTGGTAATACACGCATTAGTGTATCTGGTTTATACCCTTTTAAAAAAGATTCCGCAGTGGCCTTTGAATCAACATTGGAACGCGATTTTCTCATTCGATTAGAGGTTGACCCTAATGTTCTTGCTGTTGAGTCTCAACCCTTTACCATTGAGTATTTTGATAATGGACAGAAACGAGTTTATACCCCTGACTTTCTCGTAACTTATAAGCATGATGATTTTCTTCCATTTATTGCACCTAAACTGGTTGAAGTAAAACCTATAGATGAATTGCAAGTTAATTTACATTTATGGAAAGCTAGATATCGTGCTGCCATGAGGGTATGCAAAGAAGAGGGTTGGAAATTTCATATTGCACATGAGGGTCGGATTCGGGATCAGTTATGGTCGAATGCCATGTTTTTACAAAAGTACCGAAAGATGGAATTTCCTCCTGCCGATTCAATGCACCTATTGGCTTATGTGAGAGATCGAGGAGCCGTAACTTTTGAGACTCTATTAGCCAGACATTTCCTTGGCAAATGGGACAGAGCAAATGGAATTAGTCAAATTTGGTATTTAGTTGCTCATGGTTATCTGGTTTGCGATTTAAATGCACCTTTACAGCCATCTACTGAACTTTGGGTAAGTGGGAGTTTGTCATGAATGATAGACGTGTGAATATCAAAATAGCTGCTGGGGAGCCTGTTCAGATAAAAGGGATTCCCCATACGATTATTGAAGTCATTGACCTGAAATCAGTTTTTGTTGAAAACAATAATACAGGTAGGAAAAATGTTGCGGCTATCAGTGAATTAAGGCCGTCAATAGCTGTGGAACAACATGAAGATCTAGAGCTCATCGCTGATAAAGACTGGATTGAGGCTGAAAGGCGTTTCAACATCATCCGTCCTTTCATTGAGGGAGGTGTGAGTGGTCGTAAGGAAGTAGAATTACGTGCTCAGGAACATGATATAAATCCAGCCACCATATATAGATGGTTAAAAATTTATAAAGCATATGGAACTATTGATGGATTGCGACCTAGAAAAGAGGGATTGCCACAAGGCAAGAAGATAATTAATAAACATGCTGAAGCAATCATTGAAAAAGCCATCAACGATTTATACCTAACTAATCAAAGAATAAGTGTTCAAAAAGTTGTACTTGAAGTGAAACGCTTATGTCATGAATACCATATCCTAGAGGTGCCTCATGCCAATACAGTAAGAAATCGTATTGCAGCGATTAGCCAGAGAGACTCTCTTCGTAAGAGGGGGTATAAGGAAAAGGCCGATAACAAATTTACACCTGCCGCAGGGAAATTCCCTCATGCTGATTATCCACTTGCCGTTGTACAGATTGACCATACACCCGTTGATCTTATTCTGGTTGATGATTTTAGCAGGTGCCCTATAGGACGACCTTTTCTTACATTGGCAATTGATGTGCGTACAAGGGTAGTTGTGGGATATTACTTATCATTAGATGCTCCCTCTGTTATGTCGATTGCAATGAGCGTTTCTCAAGCTGTACTGCCCAAAGAGAAATGGCTAGCTTCGCGCAAGATTCAAGCTGAATGGCCTGTCTGGGGAATTATGAACACCATTCATGTCGATAATGGACCTGAGTTTCACTCAGAAACTTTCAGAAATGCCTGTATGGCACATGATATTCGTCTGGAATACCGACCAGTTAAAAAACCACGTTTTGGTGGGCACATTGAACGTTTGATGGGAACATTTGCAACGGATATTCACGCAGTTCCAGGAACAACTTTTTCAAATATTTTTGAAAGAAAAGGCTATAACTCAGATACGGAAGCAGTTTTCACATTTTCCGAATTTGAGGACTGGCTAATTGATTTTATCTGTAATGTTTACCACAAAAGAAAACACTCTGCTTTAGGTACTTCTCCACTACATGCTTTTGAGTTGGGTATCTTTGGCGATAAAAACACGTTAGGTTCTGGAGCTGCCAGATTGCCTGCAAATGATCATAATTTCTTTCTTGATTTTCTACCAAGTTTTGAAAGGACGATTCAAACAACAGGTGTAACAATTGATGGCCTTGCTTATTATGCTGATGTATTAAGAGGTTGGATTAATGCTGTAGACCCCTATAATCAAAAGGAAAAACGTAAATTTATCTTTAGGCGTGATCCAAGAAATATTAGTGAGATATGGTTCTTTGATCCCGAAATCAAAAATTATTTTAAGGTACCTTTAGCGGATCAAAGTATTCCGCCATTTAGTATTTGGGAACACAAAAAGATTCAGGAACTAAAGAAGGAAACTGGCGAATATCTAAAAGATCATGAACTTGGACAGGCTCTAGCTAAACTTAGGGAACGTGTTCAGGAAGCAAGCACTAAAACTCGACGGGCTCGCAGATCACGTCAGCGCAGTACCCAACACCAAATGAGTGTTAACCCTGCATCAATTCAGGGCAAAAAACATCAACAAGAGAGTACGATTTTGGAGCAACAGCTTGAAAGCGTATATGGTTTATTGCCTCTCGATGAACTGGAAAATGATGAGGATATTTCATGAGTAACTATTCACATGTTTTTCAAGAGTTTCGCCCTATTGTGGAACAGTCTATTGAGGACAGGCTCTACTTCCTGGAAGAGGACCGATGGATTGGGTATCCAGCAGCCAATGACTTACTAGACCAATTGAAAGGATTCCTGACACTTCCGAAGCGGAGCCGTATGCCCAACTTACTGGTATTGAGTAAGCCAAATAATGGTAAGACCTCAATTATTAATCAGTTCTTTAAGCTGTATGGGGAGGGTCATATCAATGCAGAAAATAATGCAGTAAAACCTGTAATTATTGTGCAGGCACCTGTTTCACCTGATGAAAAAGCTTTGTATATGGCTATTCTTGATAAGTTCTGGGTTCCCTTTCGAGAAAGAGACCCCGTTGCGAAGCTACGTTACCAAGTGGTCCATTGCCTTAAACTTTACGAGGTAAAACTCCTCATTATCGACGAAATGAATTCTTTATTATGTGGCAGCCCGATTAAGCAAAGAACTGTAATGAATGCAATTAAGTATTTGTGTAATGAAACACAGATACCCATTGTCGGGTTTGGTACAGAAGAAGCGATTAGTGTCCTGCGTACTGATCCACAGCATGTAAGTCGTTTTCGTGTGGTTAATTTGCCCTTATGGAAACTAGATAAGGACTTTCAAGCCATGGTAAATAAGTTTGAAAAAGTTCTTCCACTCAAACAGGCTTCAAAACTAGCTGAGCCAGCAACAGTAAAATATCTACATGATATTACCGATGGAAATTTAGGTAATCTGCGAACGATTTTACGGGAAGCTGCAAAGAAAGCTATTGTTTCTGGTCAGGAGTTTATCGACCGTAGCTTACTAGAAAGTGTGAAATAAGCTATGTGGAGGGCTGGGTATGATAGGTACAACAGAAGTCCATTCATGGTTTATCCCCACGACTTTACAGAAAGATGAGGCATTGTCTTCATGGTTGATACGTGCTGCACTTGATAGTGGTTGTGACCCATTAAGTCTAACTGGGGTACTCTGGCCCAAATGGCGAATTTGGTCAGTAGATGTAGATCGAGGTTTAAGCTCAGAGCATTTACGAACCTTGGCCACTACAACAAAAATTGATGAAAGCCAATTTGATTCTGCTACGCTTCGCAATTTCTTAATTAAATATAACTTGGATAATGGAACCCTTGATTCATGGTATCTGGTATTAGGTACAAGAAACCGTAAGCATCGAGGTGGCTGGCAATATTGTCCTAAGTGTTTGTCTGAGGATGGTGTTGCCTATTTCCGTTTACACTGGCGCTTTGCCTGGCATACAGGCTGTATTAAACATAATCAGCGTTTATATGATCAATGTCCGCATTGTCATAATGCCATTCAACCTAGACGACTTGAAGCCCCTGATCAGGTTATGACTTGCTGTTCAATATGTAAAAAAAACCTATTGGAAGTTAATGAATGCTTTATGAATTGTCATGCCCTGGCATTCCAAAAAGTCTTTGGTCAATTCTTGGAACAAGGCTATGCAACCTATCAAGACAAGTTGATTTCACTAAATGATTGGTTAACGGTGATTAAGTTATTTTTACAATTTATTAGAAAAGTTCTAGCTGGCTCAATAAATGGAAAAGGATGGGCTTTTCTTGAACAGCTCAAAATTCAGATGCCCCATTCTGAGTTTATCTCGAATGGATTGGTTGTTAGTCAACTTCCAGTTATCGAGAGAGAGCGGCTATTTTCCTGTATTTATCAATTACTCATCATTCCCCTAGAAAAATTTATTGAAACAGCACAATCTTTAAATATGAACAGATCTTCATTTTGGGATAAGAGAAACCAGTTGCCAGCCATATTAAGACCTATTGAAGAACAGTTAGGCTCAGTTTATCGGAACTACCCTCCAAAGAGAGCATTGGTTGATACCCTAAAACCTAAAAGTAAGGAAGCTGTAATACGAAAGTTTTTGAGATTAAAAAGAAAATTAGGATAACGCTCGGAGGGAAACGCCATGCCTCAGTGTGATGAATGTGGTGATGCGGTTGAAAAGATACACCGATGCTATAAACAGCGTAACTATTGCCATAAATGCTATGTACGAGTTTTTAAAAAACGGGATTGCCCATCATGTGGTAAAAGCTCAAGATTGCACAAAACTGATCAATTGGCTGTTTGCCAAAAATGTGAAACTAATCGCCCGTGTATTCTATGTCAACGTATAGAATATCCATTAGGAAAAATAACGGCACAAGGACCTGTTTGTAATAGCTGTTCAGTTTATTTTAGAGAGTTTCAAGCTTGTGAGCGATGTGGCGTGGCATCACAACGTTTGTCTCGTATCAGCCGTTTTGAGGATAATTTAAGAGTTTGCCCAAAGTGTGCAACCCGTGATTACCAGACATGCCAAAGTTGTAGAAGATATAGGTCGGTTGAACAGGATGCTGTGTCAGGCAAAATGCTTTGTAAAAAATGTTTAAGCTGTCCACCACTTCAATGCTTAACCTGTCAGCAACAAATTCCTGCTGGATGTGGAAAATATTGTGAATCATGTTCATGGCGAAGAATATTGGGCAATAGGATTAAGGAACTAGTTAATACATTAGTGAATCCAAGTCTTAAAGGTTACTTTGAAGAATATATGAATTGGCTTGATCATGAGGTAGGACCACATAAGGCTGCATTGCTAATTCATAAACATATTCAGTTTTTTGAAAAGACCAATAATCTTTGGAGAGATCAGATCCCAGATTATGCGCCTTTATTACATCGACTAAGGACAAGTGGTTTACGCAAATATGAGCTGCCCATCCGGTGGTTGGTTGCAGTGCATTATCTGCATATAGATACACAATCTAAAGGTCACTGTTCTGAATTTGACCAACTGAGAAAACTGGCAAACTCATGTCCAGATTCATCACTTTCAGCCCAAATTCTTCAGAACTACTATCAGGTTTTAATAAATAAAATGGATTTAGGGAAAACAAGTATACGTTCTGCCCGTTTAGCCATGAAACCAGCATCTGCTTTAATGCTGTTGGTAAGTCAATCACGCTTAGATTTACCAACAATGTGGCACGTAAAATATTACTTATTTAAGTCCCCTGGACAAGCTTCCGCTATTGTTGGTTTTCTTAATTTTTTAAACAAGAATTATGATACGAACCTTGATACGTCATGGGTACTAGATGAAAAAATAACAGAGAAAAGTAATATGAAGAAACTGGAAAAACAACTGTTAGCCATTATGAAAGTCCCAGAGGAAAATTTTAATGCACTAGAGTGGATAAAGTTAGGATTGATGTATTTCCATAATTTGGATAAATCTATTTTTAATCATATGGATAGTATTAATTTTAGGGTGCTGGATGATGGCTTTGAAGTGAGGCTTGGTGATCAGCAATATTGGATACCAAATCCAAACTTATATTTTAATAATCTATGAAAAAATTTCTTAAATAGAAATTGAATTCATCTACATTGTTGATTTTATTGAAAATAAATATTTTTTATTTATATTCACTTATAATTTTGATTGAATATAGAAAATAGATCAAGCATATCATACTGAACATATATGCCAATACGATATATGTACTTGATTTAACTGTCTTAACGTTCAATAAATATAGCAGTTTCTTGGTATAATTAACGATAATTCACTCCATTATTTAAATCAAATACTTCACCACTTAAACAATTTGGTGCCTTATCAGCTAGCCACAAAGCTGTATTGGCAATCTCTTGTACTTGGCAAAACTTGTGATTTAAGGTTGCTTCCTTTAAACGTTTTTGTCTCTCAAATGGGATCTTTTTCATTATTTCTGTTTCAACGGGACCTGGCGCAATACTAAAAGTTTGAATATTATGCTGAGCATGACTTCGAGCCATACTACGCATCCCATTAATCAATCCTGCTTTTGAAATGCCATACCAAATATCAGGGTGTCCAATTTGCCCTGCAATTGAGGCAATACTTATAATACGGCCTGATTGCTGTATTTTAAAAATATTTTCTGCAACATCAATGCTCAATTGTATTGTGTGAATCAAATTCACATTCATGATGTTATGCATTTCATTCCATGTATATGAGCTTGCCGTAAGCGTATTCATATAACCTGCATTATTAATTAGAACATCAAATGAACCAATTTGATGAATTACTTGTTCAAGCTGATCATAATAAAGCATATCTGCTTGCCAATGGCGTAAATTAGGATGTGAATATTGTGGTGCATGACGAGAAATATTATGTACGATATATCCTTGATTCAAAAATAGTTTAGCAATTTCTTGACCAATTCCTTGACTTGCACCAGTAATAACTACTTGTTTCATAATTTACCTATTTATCTAATGGAAGACACATATAAATCTCTCTTTAACTCAGCTGGTTACTTAGTATTAGAGAGTTTCGATTAGCTCTTGACTGTTCTTTACTTTTGAGGCGGCAACTACTTCATGGGTTTCTAATTGTTCAAAGAGTTCTAAGACACATTTACCTGCATCTCTAATTGCACGTGAGTTGACGCCTGGGCGAGGTAAGACATAAGTATAGAAGTTTGCTCCTTCAACTATATTTCCTAGGGCCCAAAGTGCCTTCACTTCATCACCATTTTTATTGATAGGATGATGATGATGACTTATTGCTATACCACTTGGATGATAATCACCATTAAAGAAAGGTTGGATTGTGCCATTCTTTAATAGGTTCGCAATGAATGGAGATTTATCTAATGCTGGATAGAAAGTATCTGTTCTTGCTTTTATTAGAATGTCAGCACTACTCGTATATGAGCCATCAGAAAATTCACTAATAATGTTAAAGCGACTTGTCTGGTAATTAAGTTCAACACGCCCTTTTGGACCACAAGCAAATTCAATAACTCCAGCATTTAGTAAAGCTAATAGTTGTTGGCTACGTATAACAGGAGGTCCAACAGCAATTCGATTCATAATAGGACAATATTGTTCAATAAATATTTTATGTGATGTTGGTGTTAATCCTGCATAATCAACAGCATAACGTAAACAATCCCGAATATCCCTAATAATATCTGTTGTTGCTTTAATAGCACCATCAATGTTCCCTTTTAAGGCATCTTCAATATCTGTTTGCAGATAGTTTATTGCGTATTCCTTGAATGCTTCATAGTTTTGCAAACTTGGTAATTTTCCAAAGAAAATTTGCTCAATCTTGGTAAAGTCATCAGATGTAGGCACATAAGCTTCTATATCGTACCATTTCTTATCTATAGTACATCGATATACATAACACATTTCTTTCAACAAAATTGGAAGCAATTCCTGCTCAAAATCAAGTTGCCCATTGCCTCTATTTTGTTGATTAGCTATACGTAATTTATCAATTGCATTGGTTGTAAAAAAACGAGCTTGATATTGTCCATGTGCACCTTTCTGATTTATTCCTCTACTTGCATATGGTAAGCCATAGCGAGAATACACTAGGATATGTGGTTCCTCACCAGAGGGAAGATATTTCAAGGTACCATCTGTATTTTTTATAAATTTTCCAGATCGACCTTCGGTTAGTTGAGAAATTAGGTCATATGTTGTGAGGCCTATACCTTCAATTGCAACGACAGCTTCTGAACTAATGTGATGTAACGAATAAGTATTTGTAATATTTCTAATAAAATCAGCTTTGTGGTTGGTTTTTGCAACCTCCTGAACAAATTTGAGGTACATCAAATCTTGTGGTGATGGTGTATTTTCTCCATGACCTGTTGTAATAAATACTTTATCAGCATGAAAAGTATACCCATTCGCCAATGTGATAATCTGCTGGCCATCATCCATTGAATCAATATTGTATGCAAGTTGTTGATGACGAATTATTTTAATATTTGGATGTAATTGATTGATTTGTTCACGATAAACCCAAGATAAATATTCACCTAACATACGACGTGGTAAATAAGCATTAGCATTGATTTCATTACAGATATGATTGCCTAAATAAAGAAATTTATTATTTAATTCTCGGTATCCATGCTGCCTTGCCCATTCAAGAATAGATAAACCTGGAATAATTGGTCCAGCATCTGTTACCGAATCATCGCTAAACATTGTTATTTGGCAGGCTATGGTATTTACCAAAAGATGATCTGATTGCTCTGAAGTATGAATACCTTGCCCATAAACACGAGGATCTATTAAGTGCAACTCAAACTTAAGATTCTGATCTGAAATTTTGTATATTGCATTAAGCCGTTCTAATATACTAAGACCTCTAGGCCCCATACCAATAATAGCAATTCTCACCTTGTTCATATATGTTCCTTGAATAAAATGGAGTTGATTAATTCACAAAAAATACTTAAAAATATTGTTCTATAAAATATTTTAGTAAGTTTAAATTAATTTCCTCCATTTCTTTGGTTAATAAACCTATAAACAAAAAATTATAGTATTGTGAACTCTGTTTCTTTCATGGATTTATATTGTTTAACTTTTTCAAACCATTCGTAAAGTTCGTGATATTTACTCCCCCAGTTAATATTTGGTAATCTGAAATTTAAATAGGAAAGTGCACATGCTAAACCGATTTCTGGGATATCAAATTTGATTTTATATTCACTGATTTGTTCTTCACAAGCCTGAAGCCCACGAAGAATGTGGGCAGTATGACGTTCAATAATCATTGAAGACTGATATTCAATAGGTCGTCTGCTTTCTATAACTAATTGTAAGGCACTATCAATTATTCCATCTGCTAGTGCTACACGTATTTGATCTTCCCATGTACTATTAGATAATGAGTAGATTGATTTTTTAATATCAGGTTGATAATTATTTAAATATTGACATATTATGATGCTGTCATAAATATTAAGTGACTGATCTTTCAAAACTGGAACTCGCCCAAGAGGGTTGTATTTTGTAACCAGATTTGACTCATAAACATTTGTTATTACTTCTGTAACTATAGCTTCTAAACCTTTTTCACGTAGTAGTACTCTTGCCTTGCGGGAATATGGAGATGTTGGTGATATTATAAGCCTCATAGGTACTACCATTTAAATTTTTGTTTAAAAGTACATAAAATAAATATTTATGCTTGCTTGTATATTTGATTTTGTTTGAATAAATATCAAAGAAAATCGTTTGATGTATTAAAACAGAAGTAAAATTAAAGATCATATAAAGACCTGTCAATTAAGTAATTTTTATAGGTCTATAATTTTTATTTATTTCCATATTTTTAATAGTGGTGTTAATAATTGTCACACTAATTTTTGCTGGATTTTTTTTGCAGTAATTATGTGTAATTTAAATTGCTTTTGTTGTGCCTAAAATATTTTATATTATGTGGTGAATAAATCTATGATAAATCTGGATCAAATTAGAAACCTTTTTATAGGATTGGAAACAAAATATCCAACAAGATTGGGAACGAACATTCGACAATGCTATTTGGATTCAACAGCATCAAGTTTGGCATTCCTACCTTCCGTAAATTTTATTAATGATTATCTAAAGTACTATGCAAATGTTCATAGTGATAGCCATAACTCTGCAAAAATATCGACTCAACTTTTTGAGTGGTCTGCTAATGAAATTCTGAAACTGGTTAATGCAGATCCTGAGATTTATACATGTATATTTTTGGGTAGTGGCGCAACAGCAGCAATTAATCGAGCATCTCAAATATTACGACAAATCAATCCAAAGCCTCGTGTGCTTGTTTCTTTGATGGAACATCACTCTAATGATTTACCACATAGACAACGAAGTGAGGTAACACATTTATCTTTACTTGATACACCAACTGGTCTTGGAGGAATCGATATTGAGAAACTTGAACAAGAATTAAAGACAAAAGATGTATCGTATGTAGCTGTTACTGGAGTGAGTAATGTTACAGGTATCATTAACCCAATTGAAAAAATAGCTAAATTAGCTCATAGCTATGATAGCTATATCATTATAGATGCAGCACAAATGGGACCGCATATGCCTATTGATTTAGCCATATGCAAGGCAGATGCGTTGGTTTTGGCTGGACATAAAATGTATGCGCCATCCTCACCAGGTGTTTTAATCATTAAAAAAGTTCTATTAGATTCATCCAAACCTATCGATTTAGGGGGAGGAATGGTTACTGATGTTTCATTAAGTGATTATGCCATTTCAAATATTTACCCTGACCGAGAATTAGCTGGGACACCTAATATTGTTGGTAGTATTATGCTTGGTGTTACAGCTAACACCCTACGAAGAGTGGGGATGCATAATGTTCAAGCAAAAGAACAATCTCTTACTCAATATTTGTTAAATAAATTAGCCGAGATTCCTCAAATTACAGTATATGGCAATTTAGATCCTCATAATCGTGTTGGGGTTATTTCTTTCAATATTAATAAATTACCACATAAACTCACAGCAATTATTCTCAATGATTACTTTGGTATTGCTGTCAGGAATCAATGCTTTTGTGCTCATCCATATGTACGTTCACTCATACGAGAAGAACTTTGGAGCATGGCTGATGACATAGATTTACCTGAAGAGCAAGTTGATGCTTATATTGATCGATATAAAGGTATGGTTCGCATTAGTCTTGGACTATACAACACTGTAGAAGATATAGATTGTGTTGTTTCCGCACTAATTGAAATCATATCTCATATTGATTATTACAAAGAACAATATATTGAAGATACAACTGGTGGATTTATTCATATATCTGAAAAAGAACTACCTTTGCCATTATCACAACCTGAAATTGTAATGGAAAAATATATCAGAGATCATTTAAAAAAATTAAATAAGGGCGAGGTTGAGTTTGTAAATTTAGTCATAAATGAATATTGATAATCATATTTTATTTAATTGATCACGATATGAGGATTTTATGGAAAATATGGATTTAGGGCGTATCAATCTGCAGGGGCTAAGATGTCCTATTCCAATATTAAGGATTAAGAGGATGCTTAAAAATAATTCTGATCTGAAAAATCTAGAAGTTATAACTGATCATTTAGACGTTGTCAAAGATATCTATTTATTTTGTCAGAAAAATGAATATGGATGTGTTGATCAAAGAATAAATGATACTGAATTTCTGATTGTTATAAAAATTTAGAGCAAAAGTTTAACCAATGGAAAGAGCTAAAATGGCTGACATGCAAAGACAAAAAGTTATATTAAATAAATTGGCTATAGTATTGAGTGTTAATCAAGGTGAAGGATGGCTTATTGTTGATCATCATCGTAAATGGGTAGATAAAAATAGCCTTATTTTGATTGAAGGCTATGATGAACTTACCATTGAGTCACTAACTGCATTAAATATCGAACAACGCATTATTAATCATATACCATCTAATATCAGAGACCAAAAACTTAGAACTCTCGATAAACGTGTTCTCTCCGAATCTGGTAAATTTTTTCCTATTATTGCATTGGGAACTCTTGGTAGTTTATCATTGACATTTAACTGCTCTAAACGTGGCTTAGATTCTTTAGAAGTACAAACGAAAAAGCTTCCAATAGAAAATTCATATGATTTGGTTATTGTTGGTGCTGGGCCTAGTGGAGCCTCTTTAGCAGCACATGCTGAACATGCTGGTTTAAATTACTTGTGGCTTGGCGAACCATTCAGCTTTTGGCTATATCATATTTTGCCAAATGATCTCCGCTCTCCTGCTGCTGCATCAGGTATCAATACACCTATAAATGACATGGACTTTATAAGCTTTGCTCAGTGTATTGGTGTTCCAATTGATCAACCTGTTTCGATGCCTCTAGCTTTAGCGTATTTCAATTACTTCGTCACAAAACAAAATCTAACTCCATTACCATTTACTGCTGAAAAAGTAGACTATCAGGACAATAGCTACAATGTACAACTACGAATGGCGGATCAATACCAAACTGTAAAATGTCGTAATTTGGTTTGGTGTGCTGGTCTTAAAGGAATGGAGAATATTCCAAAAATTTTACGTCAAATTCCTAGTAAAAATTTCACACATTCAAGTGATACAAATATTCCGAACACCTTATCCAAAGATTATAAAATTGCAGTAATAGGCGCAGGTCAAAGTGCTGCTGAACATGCAATACTAGCTATTGATAGTGGGGCACAAGTAAAATTATTAATTCGTGATAGCAATCTCATCTTTCGTAATTTACATTCACCAGGAAATCATCTCTACAAATGGTGTTCTAAGAATGCTGATAGTTTTGTTTATCGTCTACCTTCATTTATACAAAAGCGGTTCTTATCCTATTTATTAAAAGGAACTACTGAGCCAAAAATGAAGTTGATTAATCAATGGGATAAGCTAAAAATAATTCCAAAATTCGATTTAATACAAGCCAATGTTTTATCCGATGGAAAATTAGAACTTAAAGCACGTAGTGGGCAATGTGAGTATGTAGACCACTTAATTCTTGGCACTGGTTATAAATATGAGATCAATAAAATAAAGCCCTTAAGTGATTTACAACATCAAATAAAGAGTTCAGATGGTTTTCCGTTACTAGATGAAAATTGTATGTCTAGTGTACCTGGGCTGTTCTTCGGTGGCTATGCCGCTATGAAAAGAATAGGTCCCAAGTGCCAATTTATTGCAGGTTCCGCACTTACTAGTAAAGCACTAATGTATGGTATCTCTCAGCGATTAAAACATGATAATTAATTTACGTTCTGGATTATGGCTATTATTAGCATTGCTGCGAATTTTTGCTCCTGAGCAAGCTCTTCTAGCAGTTTTTATATTATTAACTATTCTATTTACACAACACTGGTCATGGATAAAACTGCGTAGTGGAAAGATAGCACTATTCATATTAATACTTGCAGTCATTTTACCTAATCACTGGACAACGGTATGGCATAAACTCATGCCATATGTAGATGTCATAATTATGTTGGTATCACTGAATCTCCTGAGAAGTGCAATTGCTAATAGTGCGATAAGTCAGATACTCTCACAGTGGCTGACTCAACATCGTCGCCCTTGGATAACACTTGGTGTATCAGTTGGTATATCACCTATATTTAACATGGGTACTATACCAATCTTGTTGGCAGGTTTAAGTAAGAAAGAACTGACAAACAATAGAGAAATACCCAATATTGTTGCTCGCGGAGTTGCTACAGCTAACCTTTTAGCTCCTACTTCTGCGCCTGTACTATTAACATTAAGCATGTTTCCAGCGATTAGTTGGTTCAGTGTAATGTCTATAAGTCTATTTGCCATCGTTATTATGATTGCACTAATTGGATTAAATGCTTATAGATCAAATCATTTGTTCAGTAATAATATAAACATCATTAAAGAAATTACTCCACCTGACATTTCAATCACAAACATAAATAGGTGGAAGAGTCTATTACCTGTTATTATTTTTCTCGGTACATTATTAACATTGAGTATTATTCTGCATAAACCATATTCTCAATCAATATTTATCGCATGTTTTATCACTTGGTTTTCTAGCAGTATCATTAATAACCACTCAGATTTATTTCAATTAATCAATATAGCTCAGACAAAGCTCCTACCTGAACTCATATTATTCATTGCCTGTGGCATATTAGCAATACGTCTTTATGATATCTTTGAAGGTATACAAATAGGCATTTTTTCACAAATACCAGTGTATTTAACTAGCTTTCTAATTTGTATTTTATTACTAATTGTTATGCCCTTGGTATGTCGAATAGGGCTACATCCCATCATTCCTTTCTGTATCGTTGCACCTTTAATTAGTCCGTTAACGAATGAAATCAGCCTTCCCATAATTATAACCCTTTGGCTGTGTTATTGGGTGCAATCACTCATTATTTCCCCAAGTTCAGTCATCAACTTAACTGTGAATGCAACTCTTGGAGATAACTCTTGGTACAAACCAGATTTGAGGTTCCTTTTTATCAGTAGTAGTTTTTTAACCTTACTATTTGTAGTTTTAATTGAAATGAGGATCATGTATTGAAAAATATTTTCTTTGTACTCGCTTGTGGGCCTAGGGAAAGTCGCACATTAGCCGCATTAGAAATGGCTAAGGTCTTTTTGGATAAAGGGCTTCAGGTCAACATCTTTTTAATTGGTAATGGGATCTACAATGCTATTCAGACACAAAGCATAAAGAACCATATTATTCGCTTAAGAAAACTAATTGCTCAAGGTGCAACAGTATCTACTTGCGTCAACATGGCTAAATTTTCTGGATTAGATGAGAGCAATGTTCAGGAAGGAATCCAAATAGAAAATATGATGACGTTTGCAGAGCAATACAATATGGCAGATCGCATCATCTTCTTTGGAGGAGACTCCAAATGAATGTATCCGCTTTATTTGTTCTTAGTCAAAGTCCAGCTATGTCTGATATAAACATGCAAGTTGCTCGAATGGCACTTTCTATTAGTAGTGATACCGATGTGAGTTTTGCATTTTGGCATGATGCTGTCTATCTTCTACATCATGATCATAGTAGTCCGTTTTATAATTTTTCTAATCAATACAAGTTTTTAGTAGAAAGTGATGTTCCTTTGGTTGTGCGAAAATCCGATTTGGATCAAAGGGGGCTTGAGGAATATGGAACAAAATTTCCAGTGCAATTTCTAACGAATGAGCAATTTTCAGCATATATCAATCGATATGATAAGGCATTTTTCTTATGAGCCGTTTAGTTATTTTGACAAGCTTAAATGCTATTGAAAAGTATCAAGAAATTAGAATTAAGAACGATGTAGTTTTATTGGTTGCAGAATCCATATTTAGCCGTAGTTTCACGAACCAGCCACATTTTATATGGTCAACAGAACCTTTGAAGCATATATCTCCATATGCGGAATGTATTAGTAATGATTTTTTAACTGAATTATTCAATAAACATGAAGTGATTTTAACCATCTAATAGTATCAGGAGTATCACATGCAAAATCTAAGAAATACACAACAACAATTGGTCGCGGCAGGTTGGATTGAACAAATTCAATTATTGGAAAAAGGGATTTTTAATGTCTCGATTCGACAAAATAACCAAATACATAATTGGCGTGTAGATGATAAAGATCATTTTTTAGAAAACTTGCCATTACAATCAATAGTACAATTAAATGGTGATATTTCAGAAAAAGATCCTTTATGTACTTTAAATGTATTGCATACAGCAGAGCCATTACCTATCGATATTAATCAATATAACTACAAAGACCTTGAACATCGACACTTAGGCATACGTAATAATTTCTTTCGAGCTACAGCAGAGTTTCGCCATCTTGTTAGAAAATATGCTTTTGAATTTTTGGATGATCAAAATTGTATGTTGGTTCAAACCCCAATTTTAACAAATGCATCTTGTGTTTGTAGTGGTGATGTATTTACGTTTCCTTATTACGGAAAACAGGTTGCGACTCTTATCCAAAGTCCATGGATGTATGCTGATGCGCTAGTTAGTGGGGTAGAAAGAGTCTATGCATTAAATCCCTCTTTTCGACGAGAAACTGATGCAACAGGTATACATCTGGTTGAAATTTGGCAATTGCAAGTAGATTTGGCATGGGCTAGTAATGATGAAATTATGCAAATGGAACAGGACTTAATCCACTTTATCGCAGAAAAACTCAAAAAGCATACCGATTTATATGCAAAAGCTCAGTTAGGGACAGAACATTTGGATCAGTTACTGAAACCATTTGCACGTATTACGTATGATGAGTCTGTAACTTTACTTAACGAATTAGGATACTTATTTGATTATGGAAATGATTATACAGAAGAGCATAACAATGCAATTGGTAAACATGTAAAAGTACCATATTTTATAACTGATTTTCCAATGAGTCTAAAAAACTTTTGGTTCGCTCATAGTACAGATAACTATGATTTAAGCCCATCGAATGATCTCTTTTCTCATATGGGACAAGGTGAGATAGTTGGTGGTGGTACACGAGTTTCTGACTATGAAGAACTCAAAGCAAATCTAGAATATTTTGGCCATGACTTGGATGAATTCGCTTGGTTTGTTGATATACGTCGTCACGGTTGTGTACCTCATTCAGGTTTTTCAATTGGTTTTGATAGGCTTGTTGCAACCTTTATGGGAGTAAATGATATACGCCAAGCAACTTTATTCCCTCGTATACCTCAAGGTTTATTAAAACCCTAAGTAATCAGAATTAAATGTTATAGGAGTTAGATAATGATTTTATCAGGACATGCAAAAATGATTACTGAGAGATTCCAATTTAAGTATCCAATTATTCAGGCTCCCATGGCAGGAATAACAACTGCGGAAATGGTTGCTCAAGCATGTGAAATTGGGATTTTAGGATCATTAGGTGCGGGGATGCTTGAACCCTCTGCGATTAAATCTACCGTTGAAAAGATACGTCAGCTTACGAATAAACCTTTTAATATTAATTTATTCATCATCAATGATCATCCTAAACATGATTGGGATAAGTTGGATATCGAGAAGTTACAGAAATTACATACCTCTCTAAATTTACCACCATTAGAGCTACCTACTAAATTTGCTCCAAAATTTAGTGAACAGTTTGATGTCCTTTTGCAATTACGGCCAGAGATCGCAAGCTTTACATTTGGTATTCTTAATAAACAACAAATTACAAATTTGCATGAGCAAGGATGTTTTGTCATTGGCACAGCAACTACTGTACAAGAAGCCCTAGCATGGGAGGCTATAGGAGCTGATGCAATTTGTTTACAAGGCGTTGAAGCTGGCGGCCATCGAGGTATGTTTTTAAAATCCGAAGATAGAGGAATGGCTTTATTGCCTCTGCTTATAGAAACAAAAGCTAAAGTAAAATTACCATTAATCGCTGCTGGTGGGATTATGACTGGACAAACTATAGCAGCACTGCAATCTATTGGTGCTGATATGGTTCAGTTAGGCACAGCATTTTTATTTTGTGATGAAGCTAATTTATCGCCAGCATATCGTAATAAATTACTAAGCTCATCTGGTCATGATACCAAACTGACTCAAACATTCTCAGGTAAACTTGCTAGAGGGATTGAGAATCAATTTATGAGAGAGTTGGCAAATAATGAGACAGTACCAATTTATCCTATTCAGAATGCATTATCTGGGCCTATACGTAAATGGGCAAAAGAACAAAATAATGCGGAATTTATGTCGCTTTGGGCAGGGCAAGGTGTAGGTATGGGACGTCCTCTCTCAATGCAAAAATTAGTCAGTACACTTGTAGATGAATGGTACAAAAGTAAATCTATTTAATTTTATATTTCTTTAATAATAAGGAAGAACATGATCTTCCTTATTAACCTAACATCTAGCTGAAACATTGTGAATAAGAATGTCATGAAGTAAATAAAGCTCTTTAAAATTATATAAGTAACGATTTTGACATGAGAACCATATTTGTACTGAGCTATCAGTATCATGGATCTCTTGTAAAGTAATAAGATCATTATTCATTCTCTCAATATAACTATGGGGTAACACTGCATACCCTAAACCATTGAGAACTGCCTGATATATATTGTCAATATTGTCGAAATCAATTGTTGTGAAATTAATATTTTGATTTAATAAAATTTTCTCACCAATTTGGCGGTAATAGCAACCCTTTGGATAAGCGATAAGATTAATTTCTTTAGAATATTGGGTAAGTGGTGGAAATAATTTATTGTTATAACAAAGTACAGCCGTTTCTTTCCATAAAGGAATATTATAGATACAAGGATGAATTAATTCTTCATTAATTAATCCACAATCAATATTTCCAGCGATCAATTCTGATTTTAAATGGTTTAAAGACATAGTTTTTATTGATAATGGTTGTTTCGTTTTATTGTTTAGATGCTGGATACAATCAATAAGATTACGTTGGTTAACAGTTTGTAGAATGCCGATATCAAGTGGACATGACTGTAATGTATTATTGTCAGAACTAAGATCATCCGATGCTGCATCTACAAGATCTAAGATCTGATCGCTATATTTTTTAAGTTTAACACCTTCAGCGGTTAGACAAATACCTTTAGGAGATCGAACCAATAATCTTACACCTAATAGACTTTCTAATTTATTGATATGTGAAGTAATATTGGGCTGAACACAATGAAGTTTCTGAGCTGCCCCTGAAAAACTTCCTGTTTCAATAACAGCATTAAAAACCTTTAACCCCTTGATATCCATATTTATTCCAAAAATTGATTTGTTATTTATAAATCAGAATAAATGAATAATAAACTAAATAATGTTAATCATCTAGAGAGATTCAGTTTTTATTCGATAAATGTAAGCATTTGATTAAACCCACTTGACTCAAACAGGCTTCCACATATGTGGTAGTAGCTCTTCGATGTCTTTCATTTTATGTGTTGGTAGTCTTTTTAACACATCACTGAACTAGGCATACGGATCCAGACCATTCAGTTTGGCTGACTGAATTAAAGTCATGATGTTCGTCTGCCCGTTGACCTCTAAGTAATGATCCTGCAAATAACCAGTTTTTTCTGCCTAAAGCCCAAGAAAAATAAAAATCTTTACATTATAGGTGACCTATGTCTAAAAGATTACTTGCAATGGAAAGATATAAATCTGCTATTAAGTTACCAAAGAATTTAGAGATTAAAGGTTATTAATCTCAATAGATAAGGTAATCCTCCCATAAATAACCGAAGTTAAAAGTAGAGGTTAAGCAGCCATCAGAGGTGGTTTGCCTCCATTGGCTTTGTGCG